>NZ_QKML01000002.1:0-451694 GCF_003208455.1 Rhizobium sp. UGM030330-04 | reverse complement strand
TGCCCCCGCAACCAAAATTTACCGGAATATCAAGACTTTGTCGGCCTCCCAACGGGAGGCCTAAGTCGTTTTTAAGCCTAGCACAACGCAAGCACAGAATCCGGTGTCAAAATGATGTGCCTGGACGATGACGGCCTGAAACCTCGTGTTGAATTTGTCATTCAATCGCATTTGCTGATCTCATCAGATTGGGAGATAGCAATGGCCGCAAGCGCACTTGTCCAAACATGTATTGATGCCGAGATTCGGGATCGTGCTTATGAAGCCCATTGAGCACAATTCCGGACGATCAGCGATTGTAGTACGAAGACTCTCGGTCTGTCCGACATTCGAAAACACAGGGTGCGCCCGCCTACCGGAAGAAAACTTTATCGCAGGGTCATGGCGCCAGCCGCACGATGACCGTGGCCTCAGAAGACGACAATTGCCGCTCGACCATTTCTGCTTGCGATGAATCAAGGCCATTGATGGTCACGTTGCCGCCCTTAATTGGCTCTCTCACCACCGGCTCGAAGATGACGTCTCCATTGACCAGCAACTGGGTCTTCTTCCCGAGAGCTGCGCGCGTGAAATCCTCGAAGGCCTTGGCGCTTTCCGGTGTCAATGCAATTTCCACCGCAGGTCCGGCAGCGGCATCGACCGAGGTTTTTACCTTTGCGACCCTGAGCGAAATCGGTGCGATGTCCCCGCCGCCGTCGGCAGCAGTTTTGCCGCCATCATTCTGGTTGGGGGAGGACGCGGTATCGGCTTCGGTTTTCGGGCGGTACTGATCCAGATCGATCGAAGCCTGGGTATTGTTTTCGGGTAACGGCTCGACGCGTTGGCCAGACAGGGTCTCGGCGGTCCATGCATGCGGCGCAGGCAGGACCGGTGGCTGATCCTCCCGCCAGATATGCACAGCCATGGTGACCTTCATGCCGCCGACACTTGCGACCGTGTTTTCCAGCACCTCGATTGTCGAGCCGTCGCGTGTTGAGTTCACATAGGTCACAGTCCGCGATTTGCCGGCGCTTCTGGCCTGCGCCAGCTGGGCATCGGTCAGTTGTTTCGCCCGGTCTGCGAAGCTTGCGATCATGCCATCGATAGAGGATTGCTGGGATTGCAGCAGGGCAGCCGGATCGTAGGTTACCTTCGCGCTGAAGGTGGCTGTTTGCCTGATCTTGTCGGCAGCTTCGAGTTTCCAGACGGTGCTTGTCGGAACGAGCACCCCTTTCAGCTCTTCGTTCCCCGCAACCGTCCATTCCCGCCCGATATCTGTCGTGAAAGCTTCGGAGGACTGCCCAAGCGCAAGGATCATGCTTTCCGGCGCAAGCACGTCTATGACCACAAGGGGATTGCCTTTAACGGTCTGGAGCATGCGGGAGGCCGTATTATCGGGCGCGGAGGTGGACAGAAGCATTTCCATATTGGCAATGATCTGATCGGCGCCGAGAAGCGTCATCGGAGCACCGCTCGGATCTGCATCGAATTCCAGCTCTTTAATGCCATAAGCAGCGAGCGAATTGCGAAACATGGCGTTCATCGCATAGGAATCCGCAGCGCCTGCCGCATCCGGGGGAATGTCGGCGGAAAGCCTCCATTTCACCCGCATTCCCTCGTCGTTTCGCGACAGGACCGTTGCTGACTGACGGAAATCGCCCCGCATGACAGCGGACGATGCTTCCGGCCTGTCGAACCAAAGCGACATGTCGGTCTCGGTCGTCTTTTGAACGCGATAATGAAGCTCAGCTCCTACCGCAGGCTCATAAGGTGGAACGGTGACGCTCTCCGCTGCGTGCGCCGGACCGACTGCCATGGTTGCCTGGAATATCAGCCCGGCAGCGAGAAAGAGGGGAGAGACCAGACGGATATTACGGCGCGTTATGTTCGTGCGAATTTGCATGCCCCTCCGATTACGGCTTTCCAACACCTGACACGTCGATTTCATACTGTCTATCCCGCGTTCAATGCCGCGAGGCTCCTATAAGCCGCGACCTTTAATCTCCATGAGGAACCCGATGTAATTTCGGATGGTGACAATATGCCGGGAGGTGGCGTGTCGGAGCGGCGCTTCTTCAGATCCGGTTTGCGATGGCGTGTCATGGCGAGCGGTCCGCTAGTTGAGGCGTTGACTCGTTCCGGCATCGAACAGGTGGATCGATGCCAGATCCGGCTGAATCTGGATGGTCGCGCCCGGCTGCGCCTGTACGCGCTCGCGGAAAACACCGATGACCTGGTGATTGCCGAGCATCATCGTAACCTGCGTTTCCGATCCCATTGGCTCCACCAGCAAAACCGTTGCGGTGAGGCCTTGGTTGACCAGTTCGAAATGTTCCGGGCGGATGCCGTATATCGCTTCGCCTGTGGCAGAACCGGGCGGGAGGGGCAAAACGACGCCATCAGCCTCGAAGCCATTGGCCGTAAGTTGTCCCTTGATGAAATTCATCGCCGGCGAACCGATGAAGCCGGCGACGAAGGGATTGGCGGGCCGGTCATAAAGCTCGAGCGGCGCCCCGCATTGCTCGACCCGCCCGGCATTCATCACCACGATCTTGTCGGCCATGGTCATGGCTTCCACCTGGTCATGCGTGACATAAACGGTCGTGACCCCCAGACGCTGGTGCAGCCCCTTGATTTCACCGCGCATCACCACGCGCAGTTTGGCATCGAGATTGCTGAGTGGTTCGTCGAACAGAAAAACCTGAGGATTGCGGACGATTGCGCGGCCCATGGCGACACGCTGCCGTTGGCCGCCGGAAAGCTGGCGGGGGAACCGTTCGAGCAATGGCGTCAGCCCCAATATCTCGGCTGCCCAACTCACCCGCTCGGCGATCTCGGTCTTGCTGCCGCCGCGATGCTCGAGCGAGAAGGCCATGTTCCTGGCGACGCTCATGTGCGGATAAAGCGCGTAGTTCTGAAAGACCATGGCGATGTCGCGGTCTTTCGGTTCGATCTCGTTGACGACACGGCTGCTGATCGAGATATCGCCGCTGGTCACGGTTTCAAGGCCTGCGATCATCCGCAGCAAAGTGGATTTGCCACAGCCCGAAGGGCCGACGAGGACAACGAATTCGCCATCGGCAATATCGATATCGACACCATGGATGGTGGCGAATGCGCCATAGCTTTTCTTGACGGATCTAAGGGTAACGGGTGCCATGGGTCAGCCTTTCGATTAGCCTTTAAGCCCGGTATGGGCGAGGCCTTCGACGAATTGTTTCTGCGCAACGATGAAGACGATGAGTACCGGGATGGCGGTCATTGTTGCGGCGGCAAGCTGGATGTTCCACATCGGTCCGCCATAGGCGTCGGTAAATTGTGTTAGTGCCTGGGGCAGGGTGAACTTGTCGGGGCTGGAGAGAAAGACGATGGGTTCGAGATAGAGGTTCCAGCTGCCGAGAAATGTGAAGATTGCAACGGCCGCCAGCGCCGGACGGGCAAGCGGCAGGGCGATGGTCCAGAATATCTTGAACCGGCCGAGGCCATCGACCCGCGCAGCCTCCTCCAGTTCCACGGGCAGGGAGATAAAGAACTGGCGCATGATGAAGGTGGCGAAGACCGCCGGTGCGCCGAAGATCGGCACCAGGATCAGCGGCCAGTGTGTGTTGATCATGCCCCATTTGAGAAACATCCGGAACAGCGGAACCAGCGTCACTTCTGACGGGATGAGCAACCCCACCAGCACCACCATGAAGATGGCGTTGGCGAAGGGGAACCTGATGCGCGCAAAGGCATATCCGGCCATCGACGCCACGGCCATGGTGCCGATGGTGACGATTGCGGCGATATAGGCGGAGTTCCAGTATTGCAGCGCGAAGGGCTGTATTCTGAAAACGTCGGAATAGGAGGAAAAATCAAAGGCACGCGGCCAGATATCCGGCGGAAAGGCAAATATCTGGCTGACGGGTTTGACCGACGACGTGACCATCCACCAGGTCGGAAAAACGAAGGGGACAAGCAGCACGCAGAGTATGAAATAGATCAGCGTCTGCGCGCGTGGGCTGAGTTCAGTTTTCATAGAATACGAACTTTCTGCGCAGGTGCCATTGGATGAAGGTGAGCGCGCCGACAATGACCAGCAGGATGATGGAGAGTGTCGAGCCATAACCGAAGAGGTAGAACTGGAAGGCCTGCTGGTAGAGGTAATAGACGAGAACCGTCGTGGAAAAGCCCGGCCCGCCCTGCGTGAGGATCATGATCTGCGCAAAGACCTGCAACGCGCCGACGATGGTGACGATGGAGGCGAGCAGGATCGTCGGGCTGATCATCGGCAGGGTGATGCGATAGAATTGCTTGAAGCGCGGCACACCGTCGACGCGTGCGGCTTCAAACAGTTCCCGCGGCACGCCCTGTAGTGCGGCAAGAAACAGGATCATGTTGAGACCGAGATTCTTGAGTGCCTGTACAACGATGACCGAGATCATCGCGGTTGTTGGGTGGCGCAGCCAGTTGGGCCCCCCGACGCCGATCATTTGCAGGAGGCCGTTGATGCCGCCATTGTTCTGCAGAAGGAAACTCCAGACGATTGTCCAGGCGACCAGTGACACCACGACAGGCGAAAAGAACAGTGTACGGAACACGGTCATGAAGGCCAGCTTCTGGTTCAGGAGCAACGCAAGCCCCAGCGCCAGGCTCATATTGAGCAGGGCAAGCCCGGCGGAGAACACGGCGGTCACACCCAGCACTTCGCCCATGGCCGGGTCGCTGAGCAGCTTCTGGTAGTTGGTGACGCCGGTGAACCGGAACGATCCCGCCAGCACGTTCCATTCATGCAGTGAATACCAGAAGACCAGCACCAGCGGCACGAGCACGAAGACAACGATACCGATGAGTTGCGGCGCTATGAACAGATAACCGGTGGCGGCGTCACGGCGCGCCATGGTCCAGAAGCCACGCCGGGCCTGTGTCTGCGCTGTCTGGAGGGCAAGCGTCATGGCTTTTCTTCCTTCTGCTTTTCACATCCACGAAAAATCGGATGACTACCAAGCCTCAATTGGCCGCCAGCAACGGATCGAGACGGCCGCAAAGCGCTTGCAGGACAGCCGTGACGTCGGCATCGGGACGCCAGAGACCGTCAAGGCCAGCGCGAACGGTCTGTTGCAGCCGGGCAAAATTGAGGACCTGCTGCGTTGATTGACCGGTGGCGACGCCACGAATGACCACGGCCTCTATCTGTTTACGCGACAGCAATGGGTTGGCGGCTGCGAGGACATCGGCGGTGAGCAGGCTCTGCCGTGCCGGCGGAAAAAACCGCGCGAGCTTGGCCACATTAGGCTTGGAGGAGAAAAACGCCAGGAATTCCGCCGCAAGCTTCGGGTTTTTGCCGCTGGCCATGACGCCAATGCCTGCCCGACCTGTTACGGCATAGTCACCTGCGGGTCCTTTAGGCAACGGCACGAGATCCCAGTCGAAGGCCTTGTCGCCTTTCGGCAGCAGCGCTGCGCGGCTGATCTGAGTGGTCGTCATCGCCGCATCCCCGGCAAAAAAGTCGGCAGAAACACCGGGGCCTGGCATGGCTTTTTTCACGAAGATCGCATCGTGGATGAAGCGCATCGCATCAACCATCTCCGGGCTGGCAAAAGCGCAGGACTTGGTGTCTTTCGACCAGGGATAGGCATTCCAGCCGGTATAGACTTCGGCAAGGTTTTCCCAGGCCTTGTATTCGAAATCACGAATGATCAATCCCTGTTTGCCGGTGGCCGCGACTTTCGCCGCCGTCGCAATGGCATTGTCCCAGTTCCATTCGCCGGCGGCGATCATCTCGGCTGGTGTCTTTGCGCCTGCCGCCCGGATCATGTCATTGTTGACGAAAACGCCGAAGGGCGATGTCGAGAAGGGATAGAGATATTGTACCCCTTCATACGACCAGGCGGTGAGTGTTGCCGGAGGAAAGTCGCCCATGTCGTAACCTTCGGTATTGGCAAAGGTTTCGGTGAGGGGATAAAGCGCCCCGGCCGCCATGAAGTCAGGTGCAGTCGTGTCGAAAAGCCAGGCCAGATCGGGAGGGTTGCCGCCGGCAATCTGGGTGGTCAGGGTGGTGGCATAACCTTCGTAGGCAAGCGAATCGTAGGTGATCTTGACGCCGGGATGGCTGGCCTCGAACTCATCGGCGATCTCGTTGAAGAGGGCGAGATGGGCTTCGTTGGCGCTCCAGATGGCCATCCGCAATTCTTGCGACAAAGCCGGCGAAACCAGCCCGGATGTGACCAGAAAACCGGTCAAAGCAATTTTGACTATACTCCTGCGCATGAATAATCCTCCCAGATTATACGTTTTGGCTAGTAGCCGCGAATATCAGGCCAATGGCGCTCCACCCCTTGGCGTTCGATGTGGGTGTGAAACTCCGCCAGCCGCTTTTCATCGGCATGCACGCCATGCGGGGTCTCGCCCCTGTCAAGGCAATAGGCGGCCAGCATGCCGGCCACTTCCCCGATGTTCCATTCGACCGGATGCAGCCTGTAACAACCATTGGTGATATGCGTCGTGCCGATATTCTTGGATGCTGCCAGCAGGTTCGTTTTGTGGCGGGGAATAAGGGCACCCAGCGGAATTTCGAAAGGGCAGGCGCCGACATCGATATAGTTATCGCCGCCCGTCGAGGGGTGCAGGTCGATGCGGTACATGCCGATACCGATACTGTCGGGGTAGTGCACCGCGCCGCGATCGCCGCGCACGGCAAGCGACAGATCCTGTTCGACCACCGTGGTCAGGGCACGAATGCGACGGCTTTCACGGATATAGGGCGCCATGGCCAGGCCATGCTCCGTGCCGGTAATGTCGCCGCGCAGGCGCAGGCCCGGAAAACCCTGACCACCATCCGGGCGGGGCGCCTCGGTCTGCATCCAGTAGAACATGGAATAGGAGAGGCTTGCCGCATCGGCCAGCCGCTCGGCATATTGTTCGGGAGTAACGTCGATGATCGGCGCCTCGAAATAATCGATCATTGGCCAGTTCACGAGGCAGATATCGCTGGCATAGGCGCCGGGCCGAAATGTATGGCGGGCGGCAATGCGGCGGAATATCCACAGGCTCATATCGCCGGCGCTGTGGCGTTGGTCGGCAACGTCGCGTGTTGCGTTGTCAACCGGGTTGGGATCGAAGAACCGGCGGCTGCGCTCCAGTGTCCGCGGATTGGGCGAGTCCCAGCTCAACAGCGGGCCGCCCCAGAATTCGGGGGCAACCTGACGCCAGTGGTCGTACCGGGCGGGCTTGTCGATGACATGATTGCCGTCAACCTGATCGACGGCGAAACAGATCGAGACGGCCTGCTGATTGTGCGGTTGCGCCTCTGCCGGCGCGCTCGGCTCGCCGGTTTCGGATTGCGCTTCGAAACCAGTGACATAGTCGGTTGCGGTCAGCGGCAGCAGATCGCCCAGTTCGGTGGCGTCGATGATATAGCGGGCCGAACAGGAAATGAGGTCGCCGGTATTGCAATGGCGCAGCGTCACGGCCTGCACGGTATCGCCGTCGACCTCCGCTGATATCGGCTCATAGGGCTTGAGGATGGTCAGCTTGCCGCCTGCCGCGTAAGGCGCAAGCATTGCCTCCATCACCGCCAGCGAAACGCGTGGTTCATGACACAGGCGAGATACATTGCCGTCACCGGGGTTGAGTGTCAGATCCGCGCGGGCGGTGTCGGTGAGCGGATAGTGGTCGCGGTAATATTGCCGCACACCCGTGCGCAGGGCGCGATAGCTGGCGGTGATCCCGAACTGTTCCACCCAGCTGTGTTCGTCGGGCGGTACGGCCTGGCTGGTCAGCTGGCCGCCAATCCATTCGAATGCTTCGGTCAGGATAACGCTGCGGCCGTTGCGCAAGGCTCCAAGCGCCGCCGCCACGCCGCCAAGTCCGCCGCCAACCACAAGAATATCTGCATTGTATTCTCTCACGTCAGGTTCTCTTTCCTTGAGTTGGGCCTTGAATTGGGGAGGCAAGCGTTTCGCCCGCCACGATGTCGCAGCCCAGCAATATCTGCTTTACGGGGCCGGGGGGGCTGGTGAGGGTCTCGACCAGCATGGAAGTCGCCTGCCTGCCCATTTCTTCGCGGGGGATGGCATAGGAGGTGAAGACGCGTTGCAAGCGAAGCGTATGCGTGCGGGTGCCGCTGCCCAGCACCACGATGGAAAGATCGCCGGGGACGCTCACCCCCTGCGCACGGGCATGATTGTCGAAGACCACCGCTTCGGCCACCTCGGCAAAAAAAACGACGCTTGCTCCGCTGGCGCGAACGGCGGCCAGCTGCTCGGCCGGATCGCCATTTTCACTTTCGTGGGAATAGACCAGCTCCGCCGCGCCCTCGATTGCGGCGAGAAAACCACGCCAGCGGTCGCTGATGGATTCCGCCGGACCCGTCGAGCCGATAAAGGCGAAACGGCGATGGCCGGCGGCAAGTGCTTCGCGGACAAGAGCATGCGTGGCTGTCACGTAATCCGCGCCAACATAACGCACCGGCCCGCCGGCATCGTCACGGCGACCGACTGCGACGTAAGGATAGTCACTGGCAACCAGTCGGGCCAGCTCATCGCGGTCGAACTGGCTGCCCAGAATGAGGCATCCGTCGGCTAGTCGAAGCCGACCCGTTTCCCCGAAGATACGCTTGCGGCCGTTATCGTCGCGCGTCGCCGCCGTCATCAGCAGGAGGTCATAGCCCAGCTTCTCCGCTTCCTCCTCTATTCCCATCAGAAACGGCGTGTAGAAATCCGCCTGCGCGATCGGGAAAGCCGGCTGATAGGTGAATACGCCCAGAATCCGGTTGGCGCCCTTGACCATGCTGCGTGCGACGGGATCCGCCACATAACCGGTGTCGCGAATGGCCTTCAGCACGCGCTCTCGCGTTTCAGGCGGGATACGACCCTCAGCGGATTTCGCCTCGTTGAGCACGAGCGAAACCGTTGCCTGGCTGACCCCCGCGAAGATCGCAATGTCACGTTGCGTCAAGCGCCTAACCATCGAAACCCCATTTTCTGCATCTGCTAATTCGTATTAGCTGCTTATGCGTATAAACAAGGTTTGCGAGAGGATGTCAAGAGTGAGACGTTCCACGCTGGTATGTCAGCGCGGACCGCTCCATTTGTGGGGTCTATCAGACATTACCCAGCGATGGACTTGGTGCCGTCAGCAGCATCGTGTTGTTTTGAAAACGTTTTCTTTCGATGTATTCGAGTTCGAATCTCATCAAGACCACAGAAGGAGTGTGAAGAGCTTTGATAAATCTTCGGCATCCACCAGGCCGCCGCCAGCAGTCATTTCGTGAGTAATGCCGCTCCGCTATTGGTTGCCAGGCAGATCAGACCGGAGCCGATAGTGGTGTATTCTTTATCACCGTGGGGCCAGCCTGCTCCGACCTCTTCTATCATCTTTTTCCAATAGGCCTGGTATGTGGACCACATGGCGGGGTCTGCAGGATCGGCCTCAAATGGCTTCATGATAAGAAAGCGATCGAAGTCGCGCATGTTTCCGATGGAAAATCCACCACCAAGAAGAGGATCAAGGACATCGCGGGCGATCCGGGTATGGCCGGGTATGAGGCGGCCTTCACGATCAACCAACGCGTCAGTCAGAATAGGAGCAACCTTAGCTGGCAACCCGTCTTTTTTGCCTGCCCCACGATGAAGCATCCCGCGATGCACCGTCGGCCACTGAGGCGCGCCAGTATTTCAGAACGGATGGATTGGCTTTCATGTGTTGCCTCAAGAAGGTGCATATTGTTCACGCCGGAGCCCGGCCGTCTAGTGCGCACCTTTGCAATTTACGCGTTAACGCTTTGTGTCGCGCTCGCGGAAAACTAGTTGTCCAGGCTGGCAATGTGCCGCCGACGGTTCCTATTTCACCGGGAATTTTGCGCTCGATGTTGCCGAACTCTCAAGGGAATATTCTGTCCGCGGTGATGTTTGGGCCGCTCAGTGCCCGTCTTCCGGCTGCAAGGAGTCAACCAGCCGAGCCTCAATAAAGACCATCTAGTGGATAGGGCACGGCGGCATGTTCGCGCCTTCTTTGCGGTCGTTGGCACTTCGTTTGCTTAGCGGCACAGGGTCGCATTCACCGCTTGGCGCGGCGGCAACCGGAATTGGCGTCATCGATGCGCGATATCAGAAGCCCATCTCAAACGGCGTTCGGGGAGATACCTGACTGAGTAAGGTGCCGTGATACTTCGCGCCACCCGACGCTAGGCATCAAAAGGGATCACGACCCGCAAGCGTTCCAGCACTTCGGCGCACATATGGCTGGTTTCCGAGAGCTTCAAAACCTCAATCGCATCCGTGATTGGAAATGGTTTCCGTTCCCGCACCCCTTGCTCAGGGTATTGGTCAACGATCCGATCTTGCACAAGAACGTGAACCGCCAGTCGGTACCGATCGACGTTACCGTGTTTTGTATAATCGAAGTGTCCGACGGGTGACGATTCCGCGACACCGATGACTCCGGCCTCTTCAAAAGCCTCACGTTCTGCGGCCTTCCGGCTTGGTTCTCCCGGCTCTATCTCGCCCTTCGGAAGCCCCCACTGACCTGTCCGCCTGCTACGCACAAGCATCACCTGAGGGTCATTGCCCTCGCGGATGGCCAAGCAAATGGCAGCCGCCTGGGGAACTACTCTACTGGTGATCAACAATTGATCCTCGGCACGGCGCCTTTGGTGCAACATGTCGGTTGTTCCTGTTGGGACGTAGAACCGCGCACTTCGAGGGGCGTTATGTCAGAAAACTGTTATAAAGAGAAGGGCCTCAAGTGGCGCCTCGATAGCCTGGTTCAGTACCAGTCCAACAAGATATGCAATGCTGCGGCGCCTGGATTGCAGAGAAAAAATTCACCTAATGACCTGTATTCATTTGATATTTCAGTGATTGCGATGGTGGGGTGTGGTTCTCTTTTTCGGCGTTCCCGGGTACGGTGCCGCAGTTTCCGCTCTAAAAATAGCTGCCGGCCGAGTTGTGTGAGAGTGCAATCAATGGAACGAAGAGGATCTTCGGAAAAGCGGGCGGAACTGAAATTACCCATTGAAACGGTGCGCGATACTTCCGGAAAATGGACAGATATAATGCACATAAGGAATTTCAGGGCGATGATTATGGGGAGAATATATCGAAGCAGATTGATGGCGGCCGTTGGCGCATTGCTACTCTCTGCCCTGGTTTTTTCTGATGCGGCCATCGCCCGGAACTATTCGGCGGAGCGAATTTTTGCGACCATTAACGAGGTCTCGGGCAATTTTTCCCGAAAGAGGGTCAAGCTTGGAAATACGGGTTTCAGCTTCTCGACCATCCTGCAGAATGGCATGAATATCTGGGCAGAGGCCAATCCCGACGGAAAGGAAGGCGTAATCGCTCGCATTTACGAGCCTGAAAACCGCGACAAGCTGATGATCGAGGTTCATCATATCCGCTTCCCGTCATTTGCGGA
The DNA here is from genome assembly GCF_003208455.1 of Rhizobium sp. UGM030330-04. Lineage (NCBI taxonomy): Bacteria > Pseudomonadati > Pseudomonadota > Alphaproteobacteria > Hyphomicrobiales > Rhizobiaceae > Rhizobium > Rhizobium sp. UGM030330-04. Next base: position 440,318 of record NZ_QKML01000002.1, on the reverse strand, counting down.
GGCGCCGACAGCGGGACACGGGTTCCTTGCTCTCAACAACTACAATCGGATCATCACGGATCGTCAGAAATCAAATAGCGTTTTTGGTTTTCTTGCTGGTGGCGAGTTCCAGGACGGGAGGGGTTACGGCCGGATGGCGCGCATCGCCGCTATCAGTCACGGGCGTGACGTTCTCATTATCCACGCGGCGTTCGATTACGATGATTACCCCAAATACGAGAATGCTCTTGCACGTTTCTTCGGCGGGCTGGAGATGGAGAATGAGAGCGACGCGCTTAAAAGCTTGAACGAAGAAACAGCAAAAGGGGGCGAAGTCTTCCTCTATCCGCAGGGCTGGAAAGTAAAGGAGGCGGACACGGGCGACAAGCCGCGAGGGACGTCCGACTACAATCTGTCCTTGGAAGGTGAGGAATATCCCAATCTCGTTGTCCATATCCGCCCGGTCGATCTCGCCAAGGGACGGGAAGTGGCCGCTGGTATGATATCTGCTTTCACCAAGCAGATCAGCGAGAGCCCCAAGGCGTCTTTCGCCGGTGAGGCCGAAATGGAAACGGTCAGGAATTCGTCAGGCGAGAATTTGGCATATTCCTATGCGCGCGGCTGGGATACGACGCAGGGCGGCCGTTTTGTTACCGAGATTTACGTCCAAAAAAACGCGGCATTATCATCAATTTCCATTCTCGGGTTGAACACCTACGATGTCCGGAGAAATATCGGCTCCTTCGATAAGGATGCCCAGCACATCATCTTCAAAGGCTGGGTGACTGGCGTATCTGCTTATTTGCTGGCTCAGAACTCGCTGGCGCAGGACAGGAATGACGTAGTGCGGAATTTCGATTTGAAAGAGATTGTCCGCTGATCGTTGCTAGTTCAGATTGCTGGACGGGAAGCAGGCAGCGTTCGCAGGTTCGGTGGGAGGCGGCAAATGTGACCGGAGGATTGCTCGGTACACGCGATGGGAAATCGGAGAATCGTCTAATGCGGTCGGGTCCGATGCGACCCTTCCCGAAAAGATATTTCCGTTGCGGAGTGTAGCATGTCCGACCATGTGAAAGAGATATTGAGACAACCTTCCGAAGCTCTTCCGCTCTACCTCCGTTCTTTCCGTCTCGAGATTGTCTATAATGACGGTGCAGCCCCCGATGCGGAGCGCCGTCAGGTGCTGGAGGCCGCTTTCGCTGAGCTGAAGGATGCTTTGCGCCTCGGTTTTTTCTGTGGTGAACGGTTTTCTGCGCGTGCGACGACCGACATTGGCATCAGCTGGAGCGGCCGGGGCGATATGTCAGTCACCGTGTCCGCCGATGGCATTCATTACAACGCACTTGTCGCAGCCGTTCGGATCGCCGTCCGGCTGCATCATATGAGTCGTGAAGGATATGAGGCGATGAGAGCGATCCTGGGGGACGACGCCGATGTTCTTTCTCCGCCGGTGAGTTTAAGGGAGAATATAGCCAATCTTGCCATCGTTGATGTAATGGGCACTGGACGGGATGGGGTCGCCACGACGGATGTCCTGAATTATACCTCCGAGGGCATGGGGCTGCCAGCCTACACTCCGCTTCAGGGTGATATCGCAGAGAATTATGAGGGAGACAGACTGGTCATCACGTCGCGTGCCAACGGCGCCTTTCGGGCAGGTGATCTTGACGACATCGAGGATTGTTTCCTGCGTCTGTTTGGCAGCGGTGTTTTTACGTCCCTCGATGATCTCGATTGTGAGGTGTCCGACGATGAAGCGGAAATCTTCACACGCGGTAGCGATGGCCGCATCGAGCTTCTATTTGGCAATTATCGCGACCAGAAATACGGAGTGATTGAATTCCTCAACGTCGTTTCTGCCGGGAACATGATGAGCCTCACAATCCGTCGCGAATAGCGATCTCGAATGTCCCTTGCACGATACAAGCCGTTTTCCTCATCTTTCATCCGGACGTCTGGTCGGTTTTGGAGCGCGATCGGATGGTGGGTTTCCCTGCCAAACGGTTCCCATCGCGTCGATGTGAAGGCAATCGCCAGATCGCGCGCCAGCGCCATCGTGGTTAAAACATTCAGGACATTGGTCATGAAGGTGATCCGGACAGCGCAGTAAAAAAGCCGACAGCATTCGAAGAAGAACGTTTCGCCGTTTGGCCGCGCGGCCATGGGATGATCGCGCGGGTTCGCTGGCGGATGTTGTCCGGTGATTATGCAAGCTTGAGGATCAGCACGTCGCGGGCCGGAACGACGACGCTCGTGCCGCTGTCTTGAACATGGCCGATGGGCCAGATCGCCGGTCCCGCCGCAAGTCCGCCAAGTCCCTCGGCAATCGACACCTCGATGGTCTGTGGTGTGCGTGAAGGGTTGACTAGCCACAGGAAGCAGCCGCTTTCACCCTTGTGTACGCGGGCGAACACCGCCCTGTTCGAGAGGGTTACATGCGACGTGGCCCCGCTCCATTTCAGGAGTTCGGCAAAGAACCTGCCATTCGCCTTGCCATCGGTCTGGTGATAGGCAACGGAGGGGTTGGTGCCTATCAGGAGGGTGCGTCCCCTGCCGAAGCTGTTTTCCACCACGGCCAGACGTCCGTCCGAAAAGTCGCCGCGGCCGTTGCCGCCATTCAGGGCGTAGGATTGCAGATAGCCGCCACCATCCACAGCCATGTCGCCGAACCTGAACTTGATGCGGTCGCCGATATCGGGCATGAATTCGACGTCGGCCTGACGAACGCCGAAAAGCGTATCCAGCCCCATATTCGGCTGCACCTGTCCAACATGGCCGCGGTCGCCAAAATAACCGGGGCAGGCCTCGGCAATGAGTGTGCCGCCTTTTTCCACCCAGGCCTTGATGCGTGCCGCCTGCTCAGCGGTGAACATGATTGGATAAGGGAAGTACAGGATGTCATAGGCATCTATGTCATCAATATGCACCCAGTCCGGCTGGACACTGTTGTCGAGGAAGCCACGGAAGGCTCCCCACATCGCATCGCGATAAGGTTTCTCGTCGCGATCGAAATTAAGAAGATAGTCCCAGTCCTGTGTTTCGGGGATGAGCAGGATGCCGATCTCTCCGCGTATCGGCCTGGCGGCCCATAGATCGGCCTGTGCCGGATCGTTCGCCCATTTGGCCATCAGGCTCTGCATCTCGGAACGGGGCGTGCGCGAGCCGTCCATGTCATAGGCACCGAAGGCGCCGAAAAGCGGGCCATCGAGCAGCGGTCTCCAGCGCAGATTGAGAATACCGCGTGCGCCGCCGGCAAACGATGTCATGCTCCAGATGCGGATATCCTCCGGCTCTGCGACGCGGCCATCCTCCTTGTCGCGACCGATTACCTGTGGCTGCAACCATAATGGTCCGCCCTGGCGTTCGGCGTGCCAGAAGGGCTTGCCGCGCGCCGCACCGCGATTGATATCCACTCCGTACCAGGTCTTCCAGGGTTCGGTCCCTTTGCGTGCCTGAATCCAGGTGAAGCCGTAAAGCTCGACCTTTGATGCTGCCAGCCAGTCATCGCAGCCATGCTTGGCCATATAGGGAATCGAGCCGGAAATGCCGTGCGCGGCAATGAGATTGGTCTTGTCCACGGCGCGGATCGTGTCGATGCGCCACTGCATCTGTTCGTAAAAATTATCACGCTTGAAGCGCAACCAGTCGAGGCATTCCGGGTAGGCGGCCATCTGCACTGGCGGCTGGATATCGTCCCATTCGGCGTAGCTGTAGCGGTACCATGCCTTGGCCAAAGCCTTCAGACTTCCATACTTGTCTTTCAGCCAGTTGCGGAAAGCGGCCTTGGAATAGTCGCTGTAATCCACGTCCTCGGCATAATTGCATTCGTTCCAGATATCGTAGCCGTAAATGGCTGGATGATCCCTGTAGCGTTCGGCGAGTGCCGTCAGGAAGTTACCGGCGGCCTCGCGCACCTCAGGGCAATTCAGCGTCAGCGTGCCGCCGCCATTCTTGCCGAAACCGCCCGTGGCCGTGGACACACCCATGTTGAGCGTCATCTTGCGACCTTCCGCGGTTAATTGCACGGCCTGCGGATATTTGCGCAGCGCCCAGTCGGGCATTGATTGCACCATCTCGGCGATAATCGTCTTTATGCCGTTTTTGGCGGCAAGGTCGAGCTGGCGGTCATATTCCTCCCAGTCATAGACGTCGGGTGCCACCTCGATCGCGCTCCACATGAACCAGTGGCGGAAGATATTCATGCCGTCTTCGCGGGCGACGCCATAGTCCCGCTCCCAATGTTCCTGCGGTGGATTGGATTTTCTGAAGTAAACGGCTCCGGTTGGGAACTGAATATCGTTTCTGGGCATGATGTTGTCCTTCGGTTTTTGGACACGGCTTCGCCGGTCCGGATCGTGTTCCGGTTGGAAAATTAACTGTCGGGATGATGGTGGGTTTGGCGGACTTACATTCGTCCGCCCCCTGCGATCCGTTCAAGCGTGCGGATCAGGGCGGAATGGTCCTGGTCCCCATCGCCGCCGGCAATCGCGGCGTTCATCAACTGCTGTACCATCGCCGTATTCGGCAGTGCCAGATCAAGCGCCCTTGCGGCGTCAACGGCAAGCGTCATGTCCTTTCGATGCAGCCTCATGCGGAAGCCCGGACCGAAGGTTTCCCTGACCATGCGCTCGCCATGCACCTCAAGAACCCGCGACGCGGCGAAACCGCCCATCAGTGCTGACCGCACTTTGGCCGGGTCTGCTCCGGCGCGTTTGGCAAAGAGCAGGGCTTCGGAGACGGCCTCTATGGTCAATCCGACAATGATCTGATTGGCGACCTTGGCGGTCTGCCCGTCGCCCACGCCGCCGACGAGCGTAATGTTCTTGCCCATCGCCTCGAACAGGGGCCTGGCACGATCGAAGGCGGCCTGTCTGCCGCCGATCATGATCGTCAGCGAGGCCGATCTGGCGCCGACCTCACCGCCTGAAACGGGCGCATCGAGATAGTCGCATCCGAGCGCCTCGATACGGGCAGCGAAATCCTTGGTGGCAACCGGTGAGATCGAGCTCATGTCGATAACCAGCTTGCCTTTCGACAGGCCTTCGGCAACGCCATCCTTGCCAAACAGCACCGCTTCGACATCCGGCGTGTCGGGCAGCATGAGGATGACGATGTCGGCGGACTGCGCCACCGCCCGCGGGGTGTCCGCGGCCTTGCCACCCTTGTCCAGGAGATGTTGTGAGACCGGTTTGATGCGGTTGAGAACGAGCGCGTGTCCGGCATCGATGAGGTTTTCCGCCATCGGGCGCCCCATGACGCCAAGTCCGATAAATCCGATATTCATGATGCTTCACCTCACTTCTGCAATGATTTCATCCAGCCAAGGCCTTCGCTGGTGCCGGCCCTTGGCCTGTATTCGCAACCCACCCAGCCGTCGTAACCAAGGCGATCGAGTTCAGAGAAAATGAAGCCGTAAGCGATCTCGCCGGTGCCCGGTTCGTTTCTGCCGGGATTGTCGGCGATCTGGACATGGGCGATCTTCTCCTGAAGCCGCAGGAAGGTTGGTATCAGGTCGCCCTGCATGATTTGCATGTGGTAGAAATCATACTGGATAAAGAGATTGTCTGAGCCGACCTTGCCGAGGATGCGCTCGGCGTGATCCGTGGTGGACAGGAAGAAGCCGGGCATATCGCGCAGGTTGATCGGTTCGATCAGCAGCCTGACGCCGGCTTCGGCGCAACGCGCTGCGGCATACTTCAGATTGTCCACCAAAACGGCTTCCAGCGTCCCCGTATCGACGCCCACAGGCTCGAGGCCGGCAATGACATTGACCTGAGGGCATTGCAGCGCGACGGCGTAGTCGAGAGCGAGGCCGACACCTTTGCGAAACTCGTCTATCCGGTCTGGAAGGCAGGCGATCCCGCGTTCACCTCCAGCCCAGTCGCCGGACGGCACATTGAACAAGGCCTGCTGTAACCCGCTTTCGGAAAGTGCGGCCGATACCCTTTCCTTCGGGTCGGAATAAGGGCCCAGATATTCGACGGCGCTGAAGCCGTCCCTGGCAGCGGCGGCAAAGCGCTCCAGGAATGGCAGGTCCTGATAGAGAAAGGACAGGTTGGCTGAAAATCTTGGCATCATATCTTCCTTGCTATTCGTTGACGGGTGCGACGAAGCGATGCCGGAGCAGCAGGCGCTTGTCGCGCGGGTCGGGATTGGGAACGGCTGAAATCAGGCTCTTGGTGTAGGCCTCGCGCGGGGCGGTGCAGATCTGCTCGGCCTCGCCAAGTTCGACGATCTTGCCGCGATGCATGACGGCAACGCGATCGCAGAAATATCGCACCACTGAAATATCGTGGGAGATGAAGATGAAACTGAGATTGAGCCGCTGGCGAATGTCGAGCAGGAGATCGAGAATCTGGCTGCGGATCGACACGTCAAGCGCTGCAGTCGCCTCGTCAGCGATGATGATCTTCGGGTCGAGTGCCAGGGCCCGCGCGATACAGATACGTTGCCGCTGGCCACCCGAAAAGGCATGCGGATAACGCTCCATGCTCATCGGGTCGAGACCGACGAGCCGCATGAGTTCAGCGACACGCTCGTCAAGCGACCGACCTTTGGCCAGCCCGTTGACGATCAGCGGGTCGCCGATCACCTCCTTGACCGTCATGCGCGGATTGAGCGAGGAGAAGGGGTCCTGGAAGACGAGCCGGACATCGCGATGGAAGCCGCGCAATTGCTTCTTGTCGAGACGCGCGACATCGGTTTCGCCGCCGCGGCCATCGCGGTAGATGACGGACCCATTGCTCGGTTCGATGATCCTGAGGATCAGCCGGCCGAGCGTCGTCTTGCCGGAACCGCTCTCGCCGACAATGCCGAGATTTTCTCCCGGATACAGATCGAAGCTGGCATCATCGACCGCGCGCAGCGCCGCCGGGTTCGACGGCGTACCGAAGATCTTGCTGAGATTGCGCACGGAAAGGACCGGGGCAGGGGCATCGGCGGAAAAGGTCTGCGCTGCGGGCACCTTCGCATGCCGGGTGAGCTTCACCGTCGATGCAAGCAACTGCCGGGTATAGGCATGTTCAGCGTGGTGGAAGATCTTGTCCACGGTGCCGCTTTCGACGATGCGGCCGTAGCGCATGACTGCGACGTCATCGGCGACTTCGGCAACGACGCCCATGTCATGGGTGATCAGCAACATGGACATGCCACGCTCCACTTGCAGTCGCTTGATCAGGTCGAGGATTTCCGCCTGCGTCGTCACGTCGAGAGCCGTGGTCGGTTCGTCGGCGATCAGGATGTCGGGATTGCCGGCAAGCGCCATGGCGATCATGGCGCGCTGGCGCATGCCGCCGGAAAACTCGAACGTGTAGCGATCGCCCATTGTCTCAGGATTGGGGATTTCGACCTGCCGCAACAGTTCGATCATGCGGGCGCGGGCAGCCTTCTTGTCGAGGTTGCTATGCAGACGGATCGCTTCGACGATCTGCGAACCGATCGTATGGACGGGTGACAACGAACTCATCGGCTCCTGGAAAATCAGGCCGATACGCCGGCCGCGGATGGCCCGCATCTCGCGGCTGCCGGGTGCGAGTGCGGTGATGTCGACGGTCTGGCTGCCGGCATTCAAGAGGATGCTGCCGCCGACGATGCGGCCGGGACGGTCAACGATTTGCAAGAGCGATCGCGCCGTGACGCTCTTGCCGGAACCGCTTTCACCGACGAGGCAGAGCGTCTTGCCTCGCTCCAGCTCGAAACTCACCTTCTCCACGGCATGCAGGATATGCGTTCTGAGCGGGAAGTCGATTGACAGGTTCTGCACCGAAAGAACGGTTTTCTCGGACATGGTCAGCTCCTCAGTTCTCGTAGGGATCGGCAGCATCGCGCAAGCCATCACCGAAAAAGTTGAAGGACAGAACGGCGAGCACCACCGCCAGCGAGGGCCATATCAACAGCCATGGCGCGGTTGCCACGGTGCGGATATTCTGGGCGTCCTGGAGCAGCACGCCCCAGCTGACAACGGGGGGCTTCAAACCGATGCCGAGGAAGGAGAGCGAGGTCTCCGCCACGATCATTGTCGGCACTGCGAGCGTCACCACCGCCAGGATGTGGCTGGTGAGCGACGGCAGGATATGGCGGAAGATCAGCCGCATTTCGCTGGAGCCGTCAAGCTTGGCGGCCGTGACGAAATCTTCCCCCCTCAGGGACAGGAACCTGCCTCGAACCTCGCGGGCGAGACTGGTCCAGCCAAGCAGCGAAACGATCACGGTAATCACCAGATAGACGTTGACCGGCGACCAGGTGAGCGGGACCGCGGCCGCCAACCCGAGCCAGAGCGGGATTGTCGGCATGGCGCTGATAACCTCGATGATGCGTTGAATGAAAGTATCGACGCGGCCGCCGTAAAAGCCGGAAATCGAACCGATTACCACACCGAGCACCAGCGAAATGGCAACGCCGATCAGGCCGATCGACATCGATACGCGCGTGCCATAAACAAGGCGCGAGAACACATCGCGACCGAGGCGATCGGCACCAAGCAGATACATCGGGTCGTTCGGATTGATCGGGCCGATCAGGTGGCGCTCCATCGGGATGATACCCCAGAGCTTGTAGGCCGGGCCTTTGACGAAAAGGCCGATCGGCACGGTCTTGGTGTCATCCACGACGAAGGTGCGGCGTAGCGCTACCTTGTCGATCTCCACCTTGTAGCCTTTGACATGCAGCTGGAATTTCGAGCCCCCGTCGGGCGTCGGTGCGAAGAGGCTGATGCCCTGAGGCGGTGCATAAGTATATTGCGACTTGGCGGTCATTGGCAGGGCAGGCGCCAGAAATTCGGCGAACAGGCCGACGAGATAAAGGAATATGATAACGCCGCCAGCGGTCATCGCCACTTTCTGGCGGACCAGCTTGCCGAAGATCAGCCGCCACGGACCGACCGCAGCGTTTGAAACAGCCTTGCCCTGTTTGAGCGGGCTGATCGAAGGACCATCGGCCAATGCCGACGTCGTTCCGGTGAGGTTCTTGTTTACGGTCATGGGCTTCTCCTCAGTTGAACCGGATGCGCGGGTCGAGCAGCGCAAGCAGCAGGTCGGAGAGCAGGACGCCTATAAGCGTCAATGCGGAGAGCAGCAGAATGAAACTGCCGGCGAGATACATGTCCTGCGAGACCAGAGCCCGAAAGAGCAACGGCCCGGCTGTCGGCAGGTTGAGCACGATGGCGATAATCGTGACACCGGAAACGAGATGCGGCAGAACCCAGCCGATTGCCGATACGAACGGATTGAGGGCGATGCGTACCGGATATTTGAGGATGACCTTGTATTCCGGCAGGCCCTTTGCACGTGCCGTGATCACATAGGGCTTGTGCAATTCGTCGGTGAGGTTTGCGCGCAGGATGCGGATCAGTGCGGCGGTGCCGGAGGCGCCGATGATGATGACGGGAATCCAGACATGCTTCAGGAAATCCCAGACCTTGGCGGTGCTCCAGGGCGCTTCTGCGAAGGCCTGCGAATTAAGGCCACCGACACTCTGCCCGAGATAGCGGTAAGCGACATACATCAGAGTCAGCGCCAGAATGAAGTTTGGCACGGCGAGACCGATGAAACCGAGAAAGGTGAAAACGTGGTCGCCGACGGAATGGCGGCGCACAGCCGAATAAATACCGATCGGAAGAGCCACAATCCAGACGAACAGCAGGCTGAGCAGCGAGATTACCAGCGTTGAACCCATGCGCGCCCAGATCAGCCCGGATACGGGTTGGTTCCACTCGAAAGACCAGCCGAAATCGCCGCGGCTGAGGATTCCCCACATCCACTTCATATATTGAATGTAGAACGGGTCATCGAAGCCATAGATTTCCTTCAGGCGCTCGATCTGGGCCGGATCGACCGGCTGGCCGTTTTCGCTCATTGTCGCGATCATCGAGGTCAGGTAGTCGCCGGGCGGCAGCTGGATGATCAGGAATGCAATCAGCGACATGCCGAACAGGGTCGGGATCATGTAGAGCATACGCTTGCAGATATAGCCAAGCATCGGTTGTTTTCCTCCCATTCCGATGCGCCGGAGCGCAAGGCCAATATGCGATCCGCTACGGTCTCCTCCAGCCGCAGCGGATGCTTCATGTCAACTTAGCTCCAGTTCAGATGGAGCACCTCCAGCCGCTCGATTTCGGGAACCGTGATGATCGCCCGCCCATTCTCGATCGACAATTCCGCAGCGCGATCGGCCACCACCAGCCATGCCCGATGCAACGTCTTGCCGTTCGGAATTTCGACGGCGACCTTTTGTTTCGACAGCGGAATATTGTCCCTGACCGGTCCTTTCATCATCATCGGATTGGTAAGGTTGAGCAGGCTGATCGCAAGTCCGTCTTCACTCTCGCGCACGGCTATATCAACCACGCCCGGCCCTTCGACCTCGACGCGCTGCGCCTTGCCGAGCGCCCAGCGCACCGCATTTGAAACCAGTCGGCCATGATCGGCCGCCAGCACTTCCCAGAAAATCTCCCCGATATTCCATGGAATATAAACGGTGCGTCCGCCTTTGCCAGTCTCGCGGGCGATGACGGCAGCGCCATCCGCCTGCTTGCGGGGATAGACTTCCTCCATCGGAAGATCGGGGAAATCCGGAACGTAGAGGAACGGTGTGGAGGTCCCGGCCGCTGGCTTGACATCAATGAGACGTGTACCGCCCATGATCCGCTCGGCGCCGTCATAGCCGTCATTGATCGGGTGATCGCCGGAGATTTCCACATAGGTGTTCTTGACGATGCCGCGCGGGCCGGAGACGAGATTGACGCCCAGCACGTCGGCAAGGCCGAAGTCGGATCGGAGTATGCCGTTCTCGTCCCTGAGTGAGGTTTCATAGGCGGCAACGACGCTGCCGCCTCGATCGGCATAGGCGCGTATCGCCACGATCTGTTCGTCCGACAGGCAGGAGGCGTTGGCGAGCACGATCACCTTGAAGCGATCCAGATGATCCGCCGTCAGTACCTGGTCGGAGACCAGTTCGAAGGGGATGCGTGCTTCCACCAGCGCATGATAGAGGCCAAGATCATGGCGCTCCGCCATGCTGCGTTCTTCCGGTGCCCAGTGGCGCAGCGTGGTGGAGGGATCGACGACGGCAACTTCCGCGGTTGGCGTCATGGTGTTGATCACGGGTTCCACCGCCGCCTGTAGCAGGAAGGAATCGACCACCGGCTCGACCCAGCGCTTGTCGGGTACGACACCGTTGAATTTGGTGAACCACGCATAGAGGCCGTGCGCCGTGCCGTTATTCATCCAGAGCTGCATTTCCTCCGGCGTCGTCACGGCATCTTTCCAGCGATATTCCTCTTCAGGACCGATCGAGGTGATCAGCACGACGGGGCGATCCGGGAAAGTCGCTCGAATGCGCTTGCCGTTGCGGCCGGCGGACCAGCCGATCTCCACCCCGCGCCGTCCCTGGTGGTCGACGACCAGGAACGGGCAATGCTTGCGGATGACTGACAGATCGAATTCCATGAGAGAGGAACCGGACATATTGGGGATGAAGCTTGCATGCGGACGGATCGCCTTCACCGCGTCATCCCACTGGACGATGATATCGGTCAGCACATGGCGGCGCCATTGCAGCCAGGCGCGCCAGGCAGGATCTTCCGCATCGGGTTTCAGGGGCAGATCATAGCCGGACATGTCCTTGAAACGCCGGGCACTATCCTCGCTGTAATCGACACCATGGCCCTGCCATCGGTTGGCGAAGACCGCATCGATATCGTAATCGCGGACGATTTCCTTCACTACTTCCGGCATGAATTCGGTGTTGTAGGAGCCATAGGCATTGGTGATCCAGATGCCGGGGTAGGCCCAATGTTCGCGGGGCGTGCCGTCGGCATTGATCATCACCCATTCCGGATGGGCCTTGGCGGCATCGTCATGGATGGCATGGGGGTCGACACGCGCCATGACATGCATGTCCAGCCTGCGCGCTGCATCGACAAGAGCGCCGAAGATGTCGCGATCACCCAGCACGTTGCTGACATAATGATAGGGAATCCTGCTCGGATAAAAGGCGATGTAGCCGCCGGCGCTGAGGCAGACCGCGTTCGACTTGGTGCGCTTGAAGACATCGATCCAGAAGGCCGGATCGTATTTCTCCGGGTCGTTTTCCACGAAGGTCAGCTGGGTCCAGCGTGTCGCGGACCTGAACCATTCGGGCGTGCGGAGAGTGTCGATATTCTGTTGTCTCGCGTCGAGCATTCTTCGGTCCTATCTTCAGACAATGAGGGAGCGTTCGGTGCCGGCACGTGGCCGGCACCGCAGACATTCGTATGAGGCGCGTGGGCTCAGACCTTGTAGAACTGTTCCGGCATGGTCGGGGCAGGGGTTGGCCAGCCGAAGGAGTTCGGCATCGTCTTCAGGATGTTACGCATGTTGTTCTTGACGATGCCGTAGCCATCGGACGGCAGCGAGATGCCGAAGACGTAGAAATTATCGGCGGCCCCCTGCAGGATCTGCTTCATCACGTCCTGCTGGCTGGCCGCGTCGGGTTTGGCCTTGAGGTCATCATAAAGAGCAAGCTGCCGTTTGGTTTCTTCTGGCGGCTCTTCGGCACTCGGATTGTTCGGGTCGACATACCAGAGAGACCATGCGGGGCCATAAACGGCATTGTTGTCCGTAGGCGCATAATAACGCGGATCAAGCATTGCCGCGACGCCGCCATTGGCGCCGAACTGATGCGCGGTGGCATCGAAACTGCGGCCACGGCGTACGCGCGTTTCCCACAGCGAGCGATCCATGGTGCGCAGCTGTGCGTCGATGCCGACCGCCTGGAACATGGGTATCGCAAGCTGAAAGAAATCCAGGAAGATCGGGCGAGCCTGATCGATCTCGAAGATGATCGAGACACGACGTCCGGCCTCGTCCAGTCGAAAATTCTGATCATCGCGTTTGGGGATGATGACGTCGAGCAGAGCATTGGCCTTGTCGATGTCATACTCGGTAAACTGACCAGCGAGCTGCTCATTGTAAAGCGGATCATCCGGCTTGATCGAAGGCTGGGCCGGAGCCCCCTGACTGACCAGCACGGCGTCGATCAATGTCTGCCTGTCGAGAGACATGGAAAGCGCGGCACGAAAATCCCTGTTGCGGAAGAGTTTGCGCTTCGTCTCGTCACTATGGTTGAGGTTGAGGATGAAATTCATCACATTGGCCTCCGTCGAGGTCAGCGTGTAGAAATCATAGTCGCCCTGCGCGCGGGCGTCGTAAAGCACCGCCTTGTTGGTCGGCGTCCCGATATACTGGTCCATCATGTCGATTTCGCCCTGCATGGCCTTCAGCAGAAGAACCTGCGGGTCGGCGACCATCTGATAGACGATGCGCTCCATGTAGGGGAGCTGGTTGCCCTCGGTATCGACTTTCCAATAGTACGGATTGCGTTCCGCGACGGCGCGTTCGGTGTTTTCGCCCGGCGCAATCGTAAACATCCAGGCATTCAGGCAAGGCTTCTTCGATGAATTGAGGAAGAAGGAATTGTCGTCCTGAAAGCCGGCAATTGCCTGGAAAGCGGCGATCCAGCCTTCAAAACCTCTCTGCTTGGCAGCCTCGTCGGCTTTCGGATTATAGTCGATGTGGAACTGCTGGAGATAATGTTTCGGGCAGCGCGTGGTCTGGTCCAGATTCGACCATGCGACCTGCAATGGAAAGAGACCGTTAGGCTCGGCGAAGATAACCCGGAAGGTCTGCTCGTCGACCACTTCAAGCCTGGCGGGTTCGCCGTTGCTTCGCCAGTGGCCTTGCCCGGCAAACGCGACACGATCGTCTGTCAGAACCGTATCATACCAGAATTTGATATCGGCGGTGGTATAGGGATGCCCATCCGACCATTTCATGCCCTTGCGCAGCCGTATCGTATACTGCGTTGCATCTTCGTTGGCATCGAAGGCTTCCGCGACATTCAGCGTTACGCCGGACCAGTCGGGTGAATAGCGCACAAGCGGCTCGTAGGCCTGGAACCGAAAGATATGTGAGAGAGAGCCGCCGCCAACCAGCGCCAGATTCCATGTGCCGCCATAAGTGCCGACACTTTCATGAGGCTTGATCACCAGCGGCTTTTCCGGCAGCCGTTGATCCAGTGCGGGCAATTCGCCAGCGTCCACTTTCGTCTTGAGGCTTTCTGCCTCCCGGAACTTTGCTGCGACGACCGGCAATGCCGGCAGGATTAGGGCGGCCGAGGTCCCGGCCAGAAACGCTCGGCGTTTCAGCTCAAACATGGGTTTTTCCTCCTCAAAAATCCGATCTGCTTTTCTCTGTTCGGATAACAAAAGAGATTCCATGTGAATTTTGTTAGGTAAAGCGTTATGTTACTGATTGCTAATTTTATTGCGACGCAATATGTATTGTTAGGTAATTGCGAGGGATAAGATGAGAGCAAAAAACCGGGTTACGCTACAGGCGATCGCGGATGAGGTCGGACTTTCAAAATATGCCGTCTCCCGGTCACTGGCAGGAAAGTCAGGCGTGAGCGAGGAGACGCGCCAGCTTATTCTCGGCGCTGCCGAACGCCTCGGATATACCAAGCAGGCAAGTCGTCATGACACGCTGGAGCTCGGTTTGGTGTTCCATGACGTCGATCTGGTCAACAGCGAGCTCAATCAAGAAGTTCAGGCGGGTGCGCAGCGCGAAGCCGAGCGGCTTGGTGTCAATCTTCGCGTTCGATGGGCGCATGGCGACGACATTCTTGCGCAGCACGCGAAGTCATTTTCCGGCCTTATCCTGGCTGGGCCTCACTCGCGCGATGCGATAGCCAGAGCAGAAGCAGTCGGACGGCCGATCATTCGCATGGGCTGGACGGAGCCCCTTGAGCAGGTTGACTATGTTGGCGGGACGGACCATGAGGGTGGGCAGGCAGTCGTCAAGTTTTTGCTTGGACTGGGCCACAAGACAATCGCCTATGTTTATGGATCGACGGTCTATCGGGGGCGGAACGAACGCTATTACGGCGCGCGCGAGGTCATCGAGCAGGCAGGTGATGCGGAACTTCACCTCATGAAGTTTGATGAGACCCTGGGCTTTGCCGGCGCTCTTGGGAAACTTGAGTCGAACGGGATTTACCCGACGGCATATTTTTGCGCCCACGACGGTCTGGCGCTCACTGTCGTATCCGAATTGCTCGGTCGTGGCTATCGGATACCGGATGACGTATCGGTCGTTGGATTTGGCGATTATTCTGCGGCCACCCAGATTTCACCACCGCTAACGACAGTTCGCGTGTTTGGTCGCGAAGCTGGAGCCGCCGCGCTTGCCTTGCTGCTAGAGCGGATTGACCGGCCGCGAAACCAGGATCAGCCGCCCCGTAGCATAAGGATCGTGTCGCGCCTGATCGAGCGGAAATCCACTGCGCAGGCGAAGCTCTTGCACACGTAGTCGTACAAATCGCTGAAGCAAGGAGCCATGAATACTTCCTGATGGTTCTACTGCGTAAACCCCGGAGCGGGAAAACAGCTTCCGGGGCGGCAACGTTGTGCATCAGATCGGCAACTCCATGGGTACGGCGCCCTCATCGCCATAGCCGCGATCGGTTCGCTTGACGAAAATGCCAGCAGCTTCTTCGATCATCGTGATCCGGCAATGGTGCAGTGACCTTACACGCGCAAGTTCTGATTTAAGACTGCCGGGTATGGTGCCTGGCCGGATTCCAGGTATTGAACCAGTGCCTTTGCGTTTCGCTCGACTTCGACGATGACCTGTTGCAGCCGTTCTCGACAGTGCCGGACCTGACGCCGGCAGCCATCGGGATAATCGCGGACGATGATCTTTTGACGGGCGAACCACTTTGCAATAGCACCGCGCGCACGTCCTGCGGCGCACGGCTTCATCGCGGTGTGGGAACGGTGAATGTCGTTCGGATTGCCCGGTTATTTGCAAGGCCGTGAATTCAAATCCGCAATCAACTCAGGTGTATAGGCGTTGGCTTCGATCGTAAGCCGCTGTCACCTGTGCGAGGATTGAACCTGGGAAAGAGGATATCTATCCTGAAGCTACCGACGATATGATCTTTCTTCATGGAACGGCGGGGTTTGATGGGAGCATTCATTGCTCTTACTCTCCTCGAGAATGGTTCAGGCGGGACTGTACCCGCCCGATTGTTGAGGCTCAAAGCGCTGGATAGTCAGTGTAGCCTTTCTCGGCACCGCCGAAGAAAGTCATGCGGTCGGCTTCGTTGAAGGCGGCGCCCGTCTTCATGCGCTGGACGAAATCCGGGTTTGCCAGAATCATCGCACCATAGGCCTCCATGTCGGCGAGACCCGACGCGACATCGGCACCGATCTGGTCACGAGGTCGCCCCGGCCGATTGACGATCAGTGTACCGGTACGCAGCTTGCGGATGTCGGTCAGCAATTCCTCATTGCCCTGGTGCATGATGTGGACATAAGCAGGGTTCAGCTTGTCGAGTACACCGACCAGATGGCGATAAAGCTCGGGGCCTTCCGGACCCTCGTCGATGCCCCACATCGCCGTGCCGGGCGAAAGACGGATCGCGGTCTTGTCGGCGCCGATTTCCTCGGTGACCGCTCTGGCAACTTCAATTGCAAAACGGGCCCGGTTCTGGATTGATCCACCGTATTCATCCGTGCGCACATTGGCGCTCGGCGCCAGGAACTGTTGGATCAGATAGGCATTCGCACCGTGGATCTCAACGCCGTCAGCACCCGCCTCGATCGCGCGCTTGGCCGCATAGGCAAAGTCCCTTACCGTCTGGCGCACTTCCTCGGTGGTCAGCGCGCGTGGGGTCGGAATATCCTGCATGCCGGTCGCCGTGAACATGCCGGCACCCGGTGTGATCGCCGACGGTGCCACGCCCTGACGATGATGCGGCGTGTTGTCGGGATGTGACATACGGCCGGCATGCATGAGCTGAATATAGATATGGCCGCCTTTTGCATGCACCGCATCGGCAACCTTCTTCCAGCCGGCGACATGGGCGTCGGTGTAGATGCCCGGCGTGGTAAGATACCCCTGTCCATCGTCGGAAGGCTGAGTTCCTTCGCTGACGATCAGGCCGACGCTGGCGCGTTGCGCATAATATTCAGCGGCGAGGGGGCCAGGCGTGCCATCAGGGTTGGCGCGTGAGCGGGTCATCGGGGCCATGACGAAACGGTTGGGAAACTCGGTGTTGCCGAGCGTGATAGGCTGCCAGATGTCGGTCATTGTCAAATATCTCCGGTTCGCACTGATACTGCGGATGCTGTGTTTGTCTCGGGAAATCCGTCGAGACAGGATGCCAACCTAGATATGGGACAAGCTTAATCCGGGATAAATCCGGTAAACAGGAAATCATTGATCCATAAATGGAGCAATAATTGTGGTGTACGATCCGGCTCATGCTTGCTTCAGATGCTCGCGCAGGAATTCGATGAAACGCTGGGTTTTTGCTGGCAACAACCGTGTCTCGGTAAGCGCATAGACCGGCAAGGACGTCCCCTGCCACTCGGGAAGGATACGACGCAGCCGACCATCGGCGAGATACTCTGCGACAACCTCCGGCGGGATGAGGGTGATGCCGAGATCAAGTGTTGCAAGGCGGCAGATCATGCCTCGGCTGTTGAGGTGGAACCGGCTGCCGACTGGAATTTCGACAGAATGACTTCCATTGTTCAACTTCCAGTGTGCCGCCTTCGGAAAGTCGAGGCATTCGTGCCGTGAGAGATCCGAAGGCTGGGTCGGTTCACCGAACCGTTCAAGGTATTTGGGCGAAGCATAAAGGTAAGGCGTTAGCTTGGCCAAGGGGCGCGCTATAAGAGCGGAATCCGATTGCGATCCCATACGGATCGCAACGTCGAACGGTTCCGCGACCAGATCTACGTTTCGCGGCGTAAGATCGAATTCGAAGCTGATGCCCGGATAGCAAACAGAGAACTTGGCGATCAGCGGTGCAAGATATGTCGTTGCAAAGTCGACCGGCAGTGAAGCGCGCAAGATGCCGCTCGGTTGCTCCAGCATCTCGCCAAGTTGCTCATGCGCAAGCCGCGCCTCATCGACAATGCGCTTGCAGCGTTCGAAATAAATCTGCCCCGCCTCAGTCAGTTCGATCTTCCGGGTGGTCCGATGAAGGAGCCTCAAACCGATGCTCTTCTCCAGCCCGCTAATCCGGCGAGACAGCGTGGAGTTTGGCATACTGAGGCTATCGGCCGCCCGGCGGAAGCTCTTCATTTTTACGACCTCAACGAACAGGGCCATGTCGTCGAGATGCATCATTTCTATTGCTCCGCAGATGGATCAGTTTTTCAAGACTAGCCTATTTATCCCAAAATCTGAGCGGGTAACAATGCGCTTGCCCGGTCTGTGGGGCCTCGGGGTGAAGCATGCTTGAGGCTGCAATAATGCCCTGTGCCAGAATATGTACCCCCTGGGCACCTTCGGCAAACGTCGCTCACCGCTCCAGCCGTTGTCAGTGGTTATGCTGCTCGATATCTCTTTGCAGGCCCATACCTTGCTGAGAGTGCCTTTGGCATATCGGTTTTTGATACGGTGGAAATTGGCGGCCAGGTTTTTGACCGGGAATATCTGACGCTCCCATCTTTTCCGGCACAAAAAACACATGCCATTGTCCTGAAGGCCAAGAAAGTGTCTGGCAGGTTGACGCCGCCATTTCGCAAGCCGGGTAGTCGAACTCTCCGATGAAGAATCGCTATTGGTTCAGGAATAAACTATAGCGAAACCGCCAACGCTGTTTTTGAGGATCGATAGTTGCCAAACAACACGCCCCGCATCCAGCATTTGAACTGGAACCTGCTGCGGACCTTTCTGGTCATCGTTGAGGAAGGCAGCATCACACGGGCGGCCAACCGGCTTTTCGTGCGCCAGCCTTCCGTAACTGCGGCCCTGCAAAAGCTGGAGGAAACGCTGGGGTGCCAGTTGATTCAGCGCGACAGCCGCCGTTTCGTGCTGACGGTCCAGGGTGAAATGCTTCGCCAGGAATGTGCCGAAATTTTCCTGCGTGTCGAACGTATCGGCGAAAAACTGTCGACCGAGGCGGATGATCTGACGGGTCAGGTGCGTGTCCTCATTGTCACCAATCTCGTGCTTCCACAGCTCGATCAGGCTCTTCGTCAATTGCGGCGGCGCCATCCATCCGTCACCATCCGCATCGATGTCGCCAATACGCAGGATATCGTTCGCGCCATCGGCCAAAAACAGGCTACCTTCGGGATTTGCCTGCTGCCGAAACCGCTCGCCGGAATGGACTGCAAATTTCTGCTCAGGGAAACATTCGGGATTTATTGCGGTGCTTCCCATCCCTTTTACGGCCGTGGCGACATCACCATGGAGGAATTGCGGCAGGAAGCCTTCGTGGCCTTCGCCTGCAGCCAGGAAGGCGGCGCGCTGGAGCCGATGATCGCCCTCCGCGACGGCGTGGGGCTCGGCAAATGGACCGTCGGCTCCAGCCCGCATATGGAAGAAGTCCGGCGAATGATCATCGCCGGCATCGGCGTGGGCATTCTGCCACTGGATGCGGCGCGCGGTTTTGAGGAAGACGAGCTTTGGCAGATCCCGCTGCTTCAGGATTCGCTGGGAGCCGACGCCTATTTCCTCCGCAACCCCGATATGGAACTCGGCGGCGCCGAGCAGGCGTTCCTGACGATTTTCGAAAACGAGCTTTTCGATGCCCAGGCTGCGGCCGCCCTTGTGGAACCGGGTGGAGAATAGGAAAACGGCGAAAAGTGATCACACCGTTCGCCGTTCCATTTAAAGTATTTTCCAACGAAACCGGACCCGGCATTGCCGGTCGGGAATACGCTAAAACAGGGTATTGGAGCCCTTTCGCGCTTCATAGAAAAGCGAAAGCGCTCCAGCTCAGTCCGCCCGGTTTGCGCGTTCCAGCACGGCCTGAACGAGAACGTTCACACCGGGTTCGATGTCAGCAACCGTGACATTTTCCGCCTCGTTGTGGGAAAGACCGCCCTCGCACGGGGTGAAGATCATCGCTGTCGGCAGATATTCGGCGACATGCATGGCGTCATGCCCTGCCTCGGTGAGAAGGTCCATCGAGGAATAACCGAAAGCACCCGTGGCATTGCGGATGAGTTCGATGCAGCCGGCGTCAAAATGCATGCCGCCATAGGCCCAGCCTTCCTTGACGACGATCCTGCAACGGGACCGCTCTTCCAGCTCGGGAAGTCTCGCCTTGAAGGCATCAAACATGGTGCTGACCACCGCATCATCGGGGTGGCGCATGTCGCAGGTCATTTCCACGAAATTCGGCAGCGCGCCAAGGAGATTGGGTTCCGCCCTGATGCGCATCGTCGTGGACTTGCCGCCGGTCTCGTGATTGGCCCAGCCGATCTCGTTGATTGCCAGCGTCACCTCAGCCGCGCCCACCAGCGCGTTCTTGCGCGCCGGCATCGGCGTTGGGCCGACATGGCCGGTTTCGCCGTGTACTTCCACCACGAAACCACGCACGCCGAAGGCGCCGGTGACGATACCGAGTTGTTTGCCCGCTGCCTCCAGGCGCGGCCCCTGTTCGATATGCAGCTCGAACAGACTGTCGAAAGCCTCCGCCGAAATCGCGTCTTTACCCTTGAAACCGATGCGCTCCAACTCGCCGCCAAGCGTAAAGCCATCGCGATCCTTGCGGGAATAGGCGAATTCCGCCGCCTTGGCGCCGGTAAAAACCGCCGAACCGATCATCGGCGGCTCGAAACGCGCGCCTTCCTCGTTGGTCCAGTTCACAAGGGTGATCGGCCGGCGTGTGGCAATGGCATGGTCATTCAGTGTGCGCACGAGTTCCAGCCCGGCCAGCACGCCAAGAATACCGTCGAAGCGGCCGCCATGAACCTGCGTGTCGAGGTGGCTGCCGACCAGTACGGGCTTGGCATCCGCATCGGCTCCTGCCCGTTCGGCGAAGATATTGCCGACGGCGTCGACCCTGACCGTCAGGCCCGCCTCCTCGCACCAGTGAATGAACTGGTGACGCATCGCCGCATCCTCGTCGGAAAGCGCCAGCCGCTTCAGGCCGCCCTTTTCGGTCGCGCCGATTTCGGCGGAACGCATCAGCGTTGCCCAAAGGCGTGACATGTCTGGCCGGATATTGCTCAATCTCTTCATTTCGGTCCCCTGTTATGGTCTCGCTGCTGCAATGCCCCGGCGTAACCGGCAGCCCGCAGGCGACCTCTTTTCAGTCCATGGAGTGACAAAGGGGATAAGACCAAACCGGAAAATTCAAAAATAGATAGATTCGATACTTAGAATAAGAGTGGCGTTTTTTCCGGTCGAAAAAGAAATTTCAGCCGGTCAAAAGACAGGCAGGGGCTGCGCAGCCGAGCGGCAAAGAAAAACAGTGCCTGCGATATTTCCCTGATTTTATTATCTATTTCAAAATTTATATTCGGCGCCGAGATGCCCGAAAATGCTCAGGATTTGGTCTATAGCGCCGCCCTATGGAAGAAATCTGCATTATCTATTTGTCGGGAGCCTCCCGCTTTCCCATCATTGCGCAAAACAGGGGAACATCGCAGCATGTCGGACTGACGGAGAGAACCGAAAAACGGTTGCTCCGCCGGAAATGGCTATCGGCATCTCATGCCTTCGGCATGCGGCCGCTCCGCTTCGTCGTTTCCCCGTTTTCCTTCACGGCAACATAAAGGGGAATGTTCATGCAAGGGGAAACCGCACTCGTGGGCTCCGTCGAAAAACAGCCGGTCGGCGTTCGGCGGATCGCCGTCGCAAGCGTCATCGGCACCACCGTCGAATGGTACGATCTTTTCGTCTTCGCCACCGCTTCGGCACTGGTCTTCAACAAGGTCTTCTTTCCAAGCTTCGACGCAATCGTCGGCACGCTTCTGGCTTTCGGCACCTTCGCCTCGGCCTACCTCGCCCGCATCGTCGGGGCAGCGCTTTTCGGCCATTTCGGTGACAGGATCGGCCGCAAGTCGATGCTGCTTGTTTCCCTGATCATGATGGGTGTTGCGACCTTCGCCATCGGCCTTCTGCCGAACTACGAACAGATCGGCGTCTGGGCGCCCATCCTACTTTTGGCGCTGCGCGTCGTGCAGGGTCTTGCGCTCGGCGGCGAATGGGGCGGGGCGGTGCTGATGGCGGTCGAGCACGCGCCGCAGAACCGGCGCGGCCTTTATGGCTCCTGGGTGCAGATCGGTGTTCCGGCCGGCACATTGATCGCCAACCTCGCTTTCCTTGCCATTGGTTTCACGATGGCGCCCGAGGACCTGATTTCCTGGGGCTGGCGCATTCCGTTCCTCGTCAGCATTCTTCTGGTCGCTGTCGGTGCCTATGTTCGGCTCAACACCGCCGAAACGCCGTCCTTCGCCAAGGTGAAGACCGAAGAGGCGACCGTGCGCGTGCCCTTCTTCGAACTGCTTTCCAAATCCTGGAAGACGGTTCTTCTTGGCGGCATTGCCACCATGTCCACCGGATCGTCCTTCAACCTTATCGTCGCCTTCGGTCTGAGCTATGGTACGCAGGCGCTCAACATCTCCCGCAACGAAATGCTGGTGATCGTGCTGATTTCCTGCATGGCGTGTATTTTCCTGCTGCCGCTCTTCGGCCTGCTTTCCGACAAGATCGGCCGCCGGCCGGTCATTCTCGGCGGCATTCTGGCCGAAGCGCTCGTCGCTTTCCCGATGTTCTGGCTGATGGATACCGCCACCTTTGCCGGCGCACTTGCGGGCTACCTGCTGATGATGACGGCCTTTGCCGCCAATTACGGCCCGATCGCCACCTTCCTCGCCGAACTTTTCGGCACCAAGGTTCGCTATTCGGGCCTGTCCATCGCCTATATGCTCTCGGGGGTTCTGGGCAGCGCGCTTACTCCCGTCATCACCACCTGGCTGCTTTCCGCAACCGGCAGCGGCGCATCCGTTGCGTGGTACATGATCGGCTCCGCGCTGCTCTCTGCCGTCGCCCT
The DNA here is from genome assembly GCF_003208455.1 of Rhizobium sp. UGM030330-04. Lineage (NCBI taxonomy): Bacteria > Pseudomonadati > Pseudomonadota > Alphaproteobacteria > Hyphomicrobiales > Rhizobiaceae > Rhizobium > Rhizobium sp. UGM030330-04. The sequence continues at coordinate 417,497 of NZ_QKML01000002.1, read as the reverse complement.
GCTGGCGCTGACCGAGACCGTGAAACGCGATCTGGCCAAGACCAACTGATCCATATTGCCATATCACGGACGCCGGCCCCACGCCGGCGTCTTTCTTTTGGAGAAGTCAATGGAAAGTCCAGACACAATCAATGAGGCGCTCGAACTGCTCCGGAGCGTCGAGACGGCGACGATCGGTCATTTCAGATCGGATGGATTTATGGATCCGGCGATGCAATGCGTCATCGATGGCGTTCGCATCGCCGGTCGCGCGCTGACCGTCAGCCTGCCGGGAGATGACGGAACGGCGCTTCCGCATGCTCTTTCCCGCGCCATGCCCGGCGATATCCTCGTTATCGAGCGACTGAGCGACGATCGGCACGCCTGTTGGGGCGCGGTCATGACCGCCGCAGCGCTCGCGCGTGGTGTCACCGCCATCATCCTCGATGGTTATGTCACGGATATTGGTTCGATCCGCAGCGCCGGCTTGCCGGTCTGGTGCCGGGGGCGCTCGCCCGTCACCACCAAGCTCAGAGGTCGGGGAAATGTCGCGGGGCCGGTTGTCTGCGGCGGGGTCAAGGTTCAGAACGGCGATATCGTGCTGGCCGATGAAAACGGCGTGTGCATTTTGCCACCCGAGGAAGCATTGGCAACGGCACGGCATGCTTTCGCCATTCAGGAAAAGGAGCCCGGCATCGTTGCAAGGCTCGAAAAGGGGGAAGATATCGTGGCGGTTTATGGACTTTCACCGCTGGAGCAGTCCACGTAAAGCCGACCTGCAATCTTGCGCCCTGGGAAATGCTTGTGGGCGCGTCAGCCGATCCGGCCGACGCCCCCTTTTTTCATGCCCACCTGACCTCAGAGGACAGCGAGGCACTCGATTTCGATATCGAAGGGCAAGGGCCAGGGTTTGATGGTTGCCGAGGTGCGCGCCGGAAAACCGGCTGCGAAATATTCGCGGTATATGTCGTTCACTGTTCCCATCAGCGCTGCATCGGTGACATAGATGGTGGTCTTGATCACATCTTCGAAGGTGGCGCCCGCTGTGGCCAGTGTCACCCGCAGGGCTTCCAGCGTGGCCCGCGTCTGGGCGGCGATATCGCCCCTGACGATGTCGCCCGTTTCAAGATCGACGGGCGGCATGCCGCAGGTGGCGATGATGTTGCCGGAGCGGACAAGCGCCGAGGTCGGCGCTCCCAGCCGGCGGACCGCCTCTGAAACCACCGGCACTTCAAGGATTTCGCGTTTGGCCATGTCTGTCATCCTTTTCTGTTCAGCGTCGCGGCCTCATAGACCATGGTGGCCGCCGCAAGATCGGCAAGTGCGGTTCCGACAGCCTTATAGAGCGTGATCTCATCGTCACCACTGCGCGCAAACCGGTTTGCCCTGCAAAGTCCGGCAAGTGTGGATCTGACGCTCTCCTCAGAAAACAGGCCCGCTTCGATCGGTTGAACGAGATCGCCCGCTTCGTGCAGCGCTTCCTCCGTGTCGATAAAGACCGAGGCACGGCTTATGGCCTCGTCATCCGCCTCGCGCATGCCGGGTGTGAAGCCACCGATGAGATCGACATGCGTGCCGGGGCGCAGCCATGCGCCCCGGATGAGCGGCGTGGTGGCGAGCGTCGCGGCGCTGACGATATCGGCCTCGGCAACCGCCCTCTCCAGATCATCGACCACCGTGGCCGCAAGCCCCGACGCTTCGATGGTTTGCGCCAGCCGTTCGGCATTGCCACGATCGATATCCCAGACGGCCACCTGCTCAAGTGGTCTGATGGCCCGGTAGGCGTCGGGAATGAGGCTCGCGACGCGGCCGGCGCCCAACACCAAAAGCCGGCTGGCATTCTTGCGCGCCAGATAATCCGCTGCAAGCGCCGACGCCGCAACAGTCCGGCGGCCGGTAATGACATTGCCGTCCAGTGTGGCCAGTTGGATGCCGGTCTGTGCGTCGTAAAGCATATAGGTCGAGGTCAGTCCCGGCAGGTTTCTGTTAGCATTTCCAGGAAAAACGGTGACGATCTTGATCCCCAGATAACGAGAGGACCGCTGGGAGCCATGCCAGGCGGGCATCAACAGCAGTGTCGCGGCGGCCTCATCTGGCACATCGATCGTGTGATGGTGCCGGACCGGCATCTCGCAACCTTCCGCGAAGGCGGAAGCAAGCGCTTTGATGAGCCCGTCAAACGGCAAAAGACCGGCTGTTTCCTGTGAATTGATCATGAGCATATGCGCCTCCCTTCAGCTTTCTGGCGGAGGTCAAAATGGCGCAAGTCAGTGCGTTTTATAACGTCGAATCTCGCTATTCTATTTATAGCCTATATGAAGGCAACATAAACGCATGCCGCAAAGGCGGAATGTCACGTTCCCCGGGTTTGAACGATGCCTGGGAGATTGCGGATGGGATCGATGGCGATGAGCGAGCGCGATCTGCGGCGGATCGGAATTTTATCAAAAGTGACGCCGGTCGGATGACCATGGTGTCAGCGACACACGTGCTTGACCTGGACACGCTCCAGGTGCGTTGGGTGCTGGAGCGGATACGAATTGGCGGCGCGGCGTCGATCCGGCGCAAGGCGATCGGCCGGCCATCGAACAATCGGATCAGCGACGGGGTTCGGGATTATGCGATGACGCTGGTTTGCGAACGTTATGCGGATTTCGGGCCGACCTTGGCGACGGAGAAGTTGACTGCGCGAGACGGTGCGCGGCCGGATGTCAGAGGCCGGACCATGGCTGTCACGCAGGCAGCGCCGGAGATTTTATCAGCCGCGGTTGTGACGCGAAGCCTATGGCGCGCTGGTGCAGATCGACGGGTTGGAGCATCGCTGGTTTGAGGATCGCGGATCATACTCAAAACAAGCCTGTCGCCTGCTCCACCGCCCGATAACCGTGTAGGCAGCAAGCGGCCGTTGCCCGAGCGAAGCGCAAGTTGCCAAAATGGAGTCGGAAACAGTTGGCAAGGGCACAGCATGCCTAGCGACAGCTTATCGATGCCTGACCTCCGAAATCAGACTGTCTGGAGATGGCCCCGCATCGGATACCATTCCACATGGAGCGCCTGGTTTCTTTCAGTGCGAGTCGGAGGAGAAAATGATTTCTGCCAATGCCGGACCTATCGAGCTGCATTTACAAGTCTCCGTGCAGTCAGGCTCCTGCAACCAGATCAAGAAACAAGACAGACAAGAAAGCCGTCCAACATCGCCGCCTCCGGATACCTCACATAGCTCCCGCAGCGCCGGGCCAGTAATGGGACGCAGAAAGCAGCCGTCGGCCGAAAACTGCCTGGCCAACGCGGATGATCGTCGCGCCCTCTTCAATCGCCCATTCAAAATCTCCCGACATCCCCATCGACAGTTCCGTCAGCGCGGATCCTTGCGGTGCATCGCAAAGCGCACGGTCGCGGATGTCGCGTAGAACACGGAAGCAACGGCGTACCTCCGTTTCTTCCGGCGTGAAGGTTGCCAGCGTCATGAAGCCCCTTGGGCGCAATGCGTCAAATGCGGTGAGCTCCTTGAGAAAAGGAGCCACGGCATCGGGCGTCAGGCCGAACTTGCTGGCTTCGCCGGATGTATTGACCTGCACCAGCACGTCCAGACCGCGCCCCAGAAACTGCAGGCGCTTTTCAAGCGCTGTCGCCAATGACAGGCGGTCGAGCGACTGTACTTCAGAGGCGAAGCGCAGGACATCCTTGACCTTGTTGGACTGAAGATGGCCGATCATCGACCATTGCGCCGGTTCGCCGGAAAGCGCTTCGGCCTTGCTGCGCCCTTCCTGCACCTTGTTTTCACCGAGATCGCCTGCGCCGAGCCGGATGGCCTCACGGACGCGCTCGGCCTCGATCGTTTTCGTGACCAGCACGAAGCGGACCGCTTCGGCTGGCCGGCCGGCGCGCGACGCGGCGGCGGCGATCCGCGCCGTGACGCTGGAGAGATTGGTGGCAAGAGTGTTCGTCTTTTCGGGAGTGCAGGTCATGTGTGAGCCAGCCTGTGCGTGTTGTAGTGGCCCATTTCGTTTTCGAGATCGAGGTCCTGCAGCCATTCGGCGAACATCCTGCGGGCAGCTTCGCGCAGCGCTGGTCCGTGACGCAGGGCATCCCTGCGCATGGTGCGCGGATCGATCCCCGCATTCGCCAGTTCAGCGGCATGGCCGACGAGCCATTTTTCAAGGCCGGAACCCGCATCAACCTCGGGGTGGAACTGAAGCGCCAGGACGTTGCGATCAATCGCGAAGCCCTGCGTTGCGCAAAGAGGCGTTGTTGCCAGATTGGTCGCTTCCCTCGGGGTTTCGAAGGTATCGCCATGCCAATGCAGCATGGCGACGCCCTCAAGATGCCGCAGCGGCCCCAGCCGTCCCGCATCGGTCAGCGTCAGTTCCGAAAAGCCGATTTCCTGGTAGCCCATCGGCTCGACATTGGCGCCGAGTGTAGCAGCGATCTGCTGCGCGCCGAGGCAGATGCCGAGGATCGGCCGCCCCGTGTAAAGTCGATGGCGGATCAAGGCCCGTTCCTCGACAAGAAAGGGATAGGCCTCGGTTTCGTAAACGCCGACCGGACCGCCCAGTATGATGAGCAGATCCGGTTCCGTCGGCTTGAAGGTTGCAAGATCCACCTCACCCAGATCGCAATAACGCAGGTCGTAACCGGCTTCGAAAAGCACGCTTTCGAAACTGCCCAGATCTTCGAAATGAACGTGGCGAATGGCTGTTGCAGTCTTCGGCATCATCCTGCTCCCGGCATCAGCGAAGGGCTGCAAGATCGGCGCCGTGGTTTATATGATAGACGGTGCCTTCGATAACGAAAGCCGGCACGGACTTGACGCCCGCCCGCTCGGCTTCCGCGAGGCGAAGCTTGTTTTCTCCCAGATGAACGATCTCGACGTCGAATTTGCTTTTGTCGAGGGAGGCTGCGAAGCGCTGTTCTGCATCGACGCAGACCGGGCATCCGGCATGATAGAATATTGCTTTCTCGGCCATCGTATTTTCCTTTCGGCTTCATCGGAGCGGCGGGGTTGTCGCGCCGGTATCTGCCATGCAATAAATCCTATCCGGCCTAGTGTAGTGAGCCGGATTTGAGAAAATGGATATGCCGGATGGGCAAGGGTGCGACACTTGTGATCGAATGGCGGCAGAAGGAGGGGGAGCCTGTCTTTCTTGCCATAGCGCAGGCGATCATTACGGAGATCGAACGCGGGCGGCTGAAACCCGGTGATCCCCTGCCGGGTACCCGCGCACTTTCGAAAAACCTCGGTGTGAACAGGAATACCGTGGATGCGGCCTATCATGAGCTGCTGATGCAGGGCTGGCTGGTGGCCGAGGCATCGCGGGGCACATTCGTTGCAAGAGACTTGCCGGACTTTGCACAACACCGGCCCATACAGGAGCCCGACGGTGCGAGGAAGGCCAGTGCCGCATCTGGCTTGCAGCCGGTGCTGAACCTCTCCGATGGCGCGCCTGATTCCCGCTTGGCGCCGACCGTGCCGCTGGCGCAGGCATTTCGCCGTGCGCTGAATTCGCCCGTATTCAGCGCCGATCATGGTTATGGCGATCCACGCGGCAGCGCCCATCTGCGAAGTACGCTGTCTGACTACCTCAAGGACGAGCGTGGGCTTGCGGCGGATGCCGGCGATATCATGGTGACACGCGGCAGCCAGATGGCGCTTTTCCTCGCTGCCGCAACCTGTGTCGAGCCGGGCTCGGCCATCGCGGTTGAAAATCCGGGTTATCCGCTGGCCTGGGCGGCATTCCGCGCGGCAGGAGCCCGGACTGTCGGGGTGCCGGTGGATGCCGGCGGGATCGATATTGATGCGCTGGAACAGCTCGCGGCACGAGACGCAACGCTCAGAGCCATTTATGTCACGCCGCACCATCAATATCCCACCACTGCCACCCTCAGCGTCTCCAGGCGTTTGCGTTTGCTCGATCTGGCGCGCCGTCACCGTCTGACGATCATCGAGGACGATTATGACCATGAATATCGCTTCGATGGGCGTCCGGTCCTGCCGCTTGCTGCCAGAGCGGAGACGGAAACGCCTGTTATTTACATCGGGTCGCTTTCCAAGCTCATCGCACCGGGGATCCGTATCGGCTACGCGGTTGCATCGCCGATCCTGCTGCGCCGGATGGCCGATCTGCGCGAAGCGGTTGACCGGCAGGGTGACCTGCCACTGGAACATGCCCTTGGTGAGTTGATCCTCGATGGCACGCTCAAGCGTCATGCACGCAAGGCACGCCGGATCTATCATGCGCGCCGGGATCATGCCGCCGCCCTGCTTGCCGAGCATTTTTCCGAAGTGGCGGATTTCACGCTGCCCGCCGGTGGGCTGGCCATCTGGCTGCGCATACGTCCGGGGGTGAGTGCTGAAAGCTGGGCGCTGAACGCTGGCCGGCTTGGCCTTGGCATTCTTCCCGGGCTTCGCTTCGCGCTTGATCCCGCGCATCCGCCGGAAGCTTTCAGGTTCGGCTTTGCCAGCCTCAGGGAAGCGGAGCTTGAGCGGGCGGTGAGAATATTGAAACAGGCGGGACCGTAATGGCAGGCCTGCGATCCGCGGGAATGCGCTTTGCGAAGACAGGAAACGCCGGGCTTTTGGCCCGGCGCCGTCCAACAAGGGGGCAAACCCTTCTTATATGGTCTCGATGCAGGTTCAGCGTGTTCGCCTGCTGCCGCGACGGTTTATTTTTTGGATGTCAGCGTGCTGTAGCTGGTCATCAGGTTGCGGTAGTCGGGAATGTGGTTCGCGAAAAGCGCGCCCAGCCCTTCAATATCGTTACGCCAGTCCCGATGCAGTTCGCAGGCAACTCCGAACCAGCTCATCAGCTGCACGCCGGCCGCACTCATGCGGTCCCATGCCGAATGGCGGGTGACCTCGTTGAAGGTGCCTGATGCGTCGGTGACGACAAATACGTCGAAACCGGCCTCGATGGCTGACAATGCGGGGAAGGCCACGCAGACTTCGGTCACGACGCCAGCGATCAGCAGCTGCTTCTTGCCGGTCGCCTTCACCGCCTTGACGAAGTCCTCGTTGTCCCAGGCATTGATCTGGCCGGGGCGGGCGATGTAAGGCGCGTCAGGGAACAGTTCCTTCAGTTCCGGCACCAGCGGCCCGTTCGGCCCGTCTTCGAAGCTGGTGGTGAGAACGGTCGGAAGTTTGAAATATTTTGCAAGATCGCCCAGTGCAAGAACGTTGTTCTTGAACTTGTCCGGATCGAAATCCCGTACCAGCGACAGCAGGCCGGTCTGATGGTCGACGAGAAGAACGGCAACATCGTCCTTGTTGAGACGTACATATGGCTTGGTCATTGACGTGTCCTTTCATGAGCCGAGGTTGGATCGCCGCCCGTATGATTGGTCTTGCGGTCGGCGTCTGTGGAATGAATTAAAGCTATATCAGCAACAAAATCGGGAAAAGGTTGTCATAATCGACGCTGCGTTCTATCAGTGAGACGATGGATGATTTGAATGATCTTTATTATTTCGTGCAGGTGGTGGACCACGGCGGTTTTGCCGCGGCCGGCCGCGCCATCGGCCTGCAGAAATCCAAGCTCAGCCGCCGTATCACGCTGCTGGAGGCGCGGCTGGGCGTTCGCCTGATCCAGCGTTCCTCACGCCGTTTCTCCGTTACCGATATCGGGCAGGAATATTATCGTCGCTGCCTGGCTGTTCTGGTCGAGGCGGAGGCCGCGAATGCGTTGATTGCGCAGCATCACGACGAACCCCGGGGCCTGTTGCGGGTAAGCTGCCCCACCGCGCTGATCTCATTCCAGTTTGGCGCCCTGTTCGCGAAATTTCTCACCGCCTATCCCAAGGTTGATCTGCATCTGGAGAGTACCAATCGCCGGGTGGATGTGATCGGCGAACGGTTCGATGTTTCCATTCGCGTGCGTTTTCCGCCGCTGGAACAGGCCGATCTGATGATGCGGAAACTGGACGACAGTTCGCAATATCTCGTCGCGCGACCGGGGCTCCTTAAAACACCTGTCACGACGCCTGCCGATCTGGCCGGGTTGCCGAGCCTTGCATGGACATCCGCTTCGCAAAATTACGAATGGCGGCTGGAAAGCGAGAATGGTGAACGGGTGGTCATCCCGCATCGTCCCCGTCTCCTCACGGATGACATGGCCGCCCTGCGCGATGCGGCGCTTGACGGCGCCGGGATCGTGCAATTGCCGACGATGATGATCTGGCAGGACCTTTCCGCCGGCACATTGGTTCCTGTCCTGTCAGGATGGCGCCCTGCATCGGGCATCGTGCATGCCGTTTTTCCTTCGCGGCGCGGTTTGCTGCCATCGGTGCGCACGCTGATCGATTTTCTGGCGCGGGAATGTGCCGCGCAACGACAGGCAATCGATGAGAGTCTTTTCCTGCGGAAAACGGACGCGATGTAACAGAGGCAGTGTGGGCAGGTTCCGGCTGATGCGCCGCAGCGGTCATTTATTGGTAACGGCCGTTGTCTTCTCCTCGGCCGAAATCATCGCATATTCATCCGCCAGAAAATCCAGCAGCGCGCGCACCGATGGCAGCAGGCCGCGGCGGGACGGGAAGGCGGCATGAATGATGCCGCTTCGCGGTGCCCAGTCCGGCAGGAGGTCGATCAGCCGCCCTGCCGCCACATCCTCCCTGACGACCATGGTGGGAAACTGGCAGACGCCAATGCCCTGGAGCGTTGCAAGCCGCAGGGCCACCATGTCATCGGTAATCAGCAGCGGCTGATAGGGAATGGCTGCCGAGGCACCGTTGGGACCAAGCAGGTTCCATTCGAAACTGCTGTGGGATGAACCCCAGGCGAGGCCGGGCATGTTGACGAGATCGGCCGGAACGGTGACGCCTGATTTGACGATTTTTGGACTTGCGACCAGCCGCTGCTCACTTTCCGCCAGCTTGCGGATGACGAGATCGCTGTCTTCGAGCGGTGGAAACCGCACCCGGATGGCAAGGTCGAAACCCTCGCGGATAACATCCACCCGGCGGTTGGTGCTTTCGAGATGGACTTTCACCTTGGGATATCTGGCCATGAAGCGGGCGATCATTTCTCCGACCTGAAAATAGATCACCGATGCGGGGCAGCTGACCCGCACCGTGCCCTGCGGTTCCGCCCGCATGCGATCGATCACTTCCAGCGCGGCGTCCGCCTCCACCACCATCGCCAGACAATGGCGGTAGAACTCCTGGCCGATCTCGGTAATGGCAAACTGCCGGGTCGTGCGCTGCACCAGCCTCACGCCAAGATCCTCCTCCAGCAGGCCGATGCGGCGGCTCAGCCGTGAGCGGGGTACGTCCAGTTTCCTGGCGGCGGCCGAAAACCCGCCTTGTTCCACAACGTCGACGAAGAGGCGCAGATCGTTCAGATCGGTCATGATGGTGGCCTTTCATTGTCCTGTTTTCAGGACGGTATATCCTGATCTTCGATCTACCGGCCAGTTTGTTCCAGAACTATTTTGCTCTCACACGATCACCAGTGACCCTTCGCAAGAAAGAAGGGCATCCAGGAGACTATGATGAGACAGGTTCTTGGTATTTACAGCAGCACATCGCCGCATTGGGTGGGGGACGGATTTCCGGTTCGTTCCATGCTTTCGTACATGACCCAGGGCGAACATATCAGCCCCTTCCTGCATCTTGACTATGCCGGGCCGGAACGGTTTGCGCCGGGCAAGACGCCACGGGGCGTCGGCGCTCACCCGCATCGCGGGTTCGAAACGGTGACCATCGTCTATCAGGGCGAGGTGGAGCATCGCGACTCGACCGGCAGCGGCGGTCTGATCGGCCCGGGCGATGTTCAATGGATGACGGCCGCTGCTGGCATCCTGCATGAGGAACGCCATTCGCAGGCCTTTACGAAACAGGGCGGTACGCTGGAAATGGTGCAGCTCTGGGTGAACCTGCCGGCCAGGGACAAGTCCGCGCCGCCCGCCTATCAGACCGTGCTCGACGGCGATATTCCCGCCGTGGCGCTGCCGGACAATGCCGGAACCGTGCGTGTCATCGCCGGCGACTATGCCGGGCACAAGGGGCCGGCGCGCACCTTCACGCCGATCAATGTGTGGGATTTGCGCCTGACGCAGGGAGGGCGCACGATATTCGATCTGCCGGAAGGGCATAGCGTCGGTCTTGCCGTTCTCCGCGGAACCATCACGGTCAACGGCACGCGATCGGCACGGGACGTCCAGTTCGTCATGCTTGATCGCGAGGGAGGCAGTTTCGAGATCACCGCCGACAGCGACGCAACGGTGCTTCTGCTGAGCGGTGCGCCGCTTGGCGAGCCGGTTGCCATGCAGGGGCCGTTCGTCATGAACACGCCTGAAGAATTGCAGGAAGCCTTCATGGATTTCCGGGCCGGAAAATTCGGCGGCATTCCTGCCTGAGCCATTCCCGTGGCTTTGCAAGGAGCCACGGGCCTCACCGGGCGGAAGTGATTTCGGCCCACAAGTCCATGCCTACCAACCAAGGAGACTTACAATGAGTACACCTGCCAATTTTAACGGCCAGCGGCCTGTCATCGATCCCGATGATGCGGTGATGCTTTTGATCGACCACCAGAGCGGTCTGTTCCAGACGGTGGCGGACATGCCGATGCCTGTTCTGCGCAACCACGCCACAGCGCTTGCCAGAATGGCAACGCTGACGAAGATGCCCGTTATCACCACGGCATCGGTACCGCAGGGCCCCAATGGTCCGCTGATCCCGGAAATCCATGAAAACGCACCGCATGCGCAATATGTCGCGCGTCGCGGCGAGATCAATGCCTGGGACAATCCGGAGTTCGTCGCCGCCGTCAAGGCGACCGGCCGCAAGACGCTGATCATTGCCGGCACCATTACCAGCGTGTGCATGGCCTTCCCGGCGATTGCAGCGGTTCAGGATGGCTACCGGGTGTTTGCGGTTGTTGATGCTTCCGGCACCTATTCCAAGATGGCGCAGGAAATCACCCTTGCACGGGTGGTTCAGGCCGGTGTGGTGCCGATGGACACGGCTGCGGTTGCCTCGGAACTGCAGAAGACATGGCATCGCGACGATGCCCAGGAATGGGCGGCAGTCTACACCAAGATCTTCCCTCCCTACCAGCTTCTGATCGAAAGCTACATGAAGGCGCAGGCGGTCGAGAAGAACCACGAACAGCTCGATTCACAGCGCGGCTGATCGCAAGAGGCAAAAGGGCGGCGCAGCTTGCGCCGCCCCTGTGGTTTATTTTCAGGAGGTTTCGGGACCATGAGGCAAGCTTTAGGTAAAACGGCTTTTCTGGCGGCGGGCTGGTTTCTTTTGGCCGGTACGGCCCTTGCTGGAAGCCCGGATTTGATCCTCTATAACGGTGCCATCGTAACGATGGATGACAGCAGACCGCGCGCCAGCGCACTGGCGATCGCTGGTGACCGCATTTCCGCCGTTGGTGATGACGAGACGGTCAGGGCGTTGAAGACGGACGCCACGCGACTGGTGGATCTTGAAGGAAGAACCGTCATTCCGGGTCTGGTGGATACCCACATCCATGCCATTCGGGGTGGCCAGACCTACAAGTTCGAGACCTACTGGTACGACATGTCTTCGCTTGAAGAAGCGCTGGACCGTCTTGCGCAGGCGGCAAGAGCGCGGCCAAGAGACGCATGGGTTGCCGTTGGCGGCTCATGGATTCCCGAGCAGTTCGATGAAAAGCGGCCGCCCGCCGTCGAGGAACTGGATCGCGCGGTGCCCGATCATCCCGCATATGTGCAATATCTCTACGACTACGCCCTGCTGAACACCAAAGGTATGGAAAGACTGAAGCTCGACAGTCCCGAACCCGCCGTTCCCCCTGGTATCAGGATCGAACGTGATGAAAAAGGCGTCGCCACCGGCAAGCTCTACGGCCATATCGGTGCGTTCAACGCCCTGTTCGCCGCAATCGACCGGACTGGCGAGGAGGCGAAGACAGCCAGTCTGGTGGCCTTTTTCGAGCGGCTGAACCAGGTGGGCGTGACCGGCCTCGTCGACCCATCCGCCGGTCCGGCGGAGGCCTATGAACCGGTCTTCGCGTTGCAGCGGCAAGGCAAGCTGACGCTGCGCGTGGGTTATCGCATACCCGCGCTGCAACCGGGCAATGAAGCCGCCTGGTTCACCGATGTCATGGCCTTCCGGCCTGCGGTGCAACCGGAGGGAATGGTCAATTTCCTTGGCATGGGTGAAAATCTGGTGTTCGGCATGAATGACGGTGTGCTTATGGGGTCCGGGTTCAATCCGCCGCAAGCCTCTCGTCTTGAGCTCGCGCGGGTCGCCACTTTTGCGGCAAAGCGGAAAATTCCGCTGGAGATCCATGCCTATACCGATGATGCGGCGAGCGCGATCCTGGACGTGTTCGAAGTGGTCGACCAGACCTATCCGCTCAAAGGCCTTCGCTGGGCAATGGCGCATCTGAATACGGGCTCCCTGCGGACCCTTGATCGGATGAAGCGGCTCGATATTGCGTTCAGCGTGCAGATGGGCCCCTATTTCGAAGGCCCGTCCATTCTGCGGGCGAATTCGCGCAAGATCGTCGAGATGTCGCCGCCGACGCGGCAGGCGCTGGACCGGGGCATAATGGTTGCGGGTGGGACGGATTCGACCCGGATCGGTGTTTTCGGTGTTTGGCAGGCCATCGAATATCACGTGACGGGACGTTCGCTCGGCAATGCTATCCGGAAGCCGGAGGATCAGCTGCTGACGCGCGAGGAAGCATTGCGGCTTTATACCAAAAACGCCGCGTGGATCAGTTTTGCCGAAGAGAGCCGCGGCACATTGGCGGAAGGCAAGCTCGCCGATCTGGCGGTCCTCGATAAATCCTATCTCACCATTCCCGTGGAAGAAATCGACCGGATCCGTTCGGTTCTCACCATCGTCAATGGCAATGTCGTGCACGACCAGATGGCCGCGTCCGGGCTGCGGCGTTAGCGGCGGATAAACGCTGTCACGCTCAACTAGGACCGAAGCGCCTGATCCGTGACGCCCCTCTCAAGGGCGCATTCCTGTGCGAGAAAGTCGAGCAGCGCGCGAACCGATGGCAGCAGCCCGCGCCGCGAGGCGAATACGGCGTGTACGATGGCGGATCGTGGTCGCCAGTCCGGCAGCAGGTGGATCAGACGTCCGGCCTTGACGTCCTGCCAGACGAGGGATGTCGGAAGTTGAACGACGCCCAGCCCATCCATCGCCGCCAGATGCAGGGTCGTCAGGTCGTCGGTGACGATACGGGGATTGTGGGACACTCTGACGGTTTGCCCTTCATGGTTTTCCAGTTCCCATTGATAGGCCGGCCGCGACTGGCCCTGTTCGAGGCTCGGAAGGCTGTGAAGATCGGCGGGTGTGTTGACTTCGCCGGAGACGAGGCGAGGGCTGGCGACGAGGCACTGATGGCTGTCATCGAGCTTGCGCATGACGAGACCGGTATCGTTGAGCGGCGGAAAGCTTGCGCGGATTGCCAGATCGAAACCCTCGGCGATAACGTCGACCGGCCGGTTGAAGCTCTTGAGATGCACCTCGACGGCGGGATGCGCCCGGGCAAAACGGGCGACTATCGCCCCGAACTGGAATTGCAGCAGGCCAACCGGACAAGCCATGCGGACGACGCCGCGCGGCTCGGCATGAAATTCGGCAACGGCCTGTTCGGCGGCATCGGCCTGGGTGAGCATGGCGACGCAATGGCGGTAATATTCCTGGCCGACTTCAGTGACCGAGAAGCGGCGTGACGAGCGGTTGAGCAATCGGACGCCCAGCCGATCCTCGAGAACGCAGAGCCGTCTGCTCAATTTGGACTTCTGCAATCCAACCGCGCGTGCGGCTGGCGCAAAGCCTCCGTGGTCGACGATCTGAACGAAGTAATAAAGGTCATTCAAATTTCGCATCGTTTCCCAGTTAGAACGATGCGTCCGAAAAAGCAACCTATCGAGCTGAAATTGGAACACTCATACTCTTTCAATGGCTGCTCCCAAAAGCCTCCGGCCTTGCTGTCCGGTATTCGTATGAGCCTGAATTAAAAAGGCTTTTTATCGAAAATGCCACCAGTCAGTGGCGTGCCCTCCAAATGAAAAGGAAGATCCGCGAATAAAACAGCCAATTTTGAAGGTCTGCGTCCTGTTATCGATCCCGATGACGCGGTGACGTATCGAGTGGCTACCAGACATGCACACGACAAGTTGTTCAGGTCGTTACTGCCGCTCCCCCAATCGTCAATTTCAGAGGTGCGCGGCGATGATAGATTTGCCGAAAGCACCGAAGCAAGATTCACCAGGAACCTCCCATGACTGCAAAGATAAACGATGTGATAATCCTTCTGGCGCGCCTTTCCATCAGCGCCCTCTTCCTGCAGGCCGGTGTCGGCAAGCTTTTCGAAATTTCCGGTTTTGCCGGGTCTTTGGCTGCAAAGGGCGTGCCTTTTGCCGGCCTTGTCGTATACCTCGTGATCTTGGTGGAAATCCTCGGCGCCGCTGCCTTGATATTCGGAGTAAGGGCCAGAGAGACAAGTGTGATACTGCTGGCTTTCACCTGTGTCGCGACCTTGCTCAGCCATGCGTTCTGGTCGTTTCCGGAAGAGGCGCGTTCTGCCCAGCAGGGGCAGTTCTTCAAGAACCTGGCCATCGTCGGGGGCCTGTTCTTGTATTTTGTAACCGGGCCCGGCAGGTACCGCCTGGGGCAGGGTGCGAAGTAACGCAGGCCGCTGCGGCATAGGGGCAATCCGGTGGTGTCGGTACGTTACCGGATTTTCCTGCCGCTGCCGTGAAACGAGGCGCGATAGTCGCGCGGTGTCATGCCGCGCAGACGCAGGAACTGGCGATTGAAATTGGCCAGCGAGGCATAACCGACATCGGCAGCGATATGCCGGATTGGCTGGGTGGTGCCTGAAAGCCGGGCGCAGGCTTCGCCGACCCTGAGGCCGATCAGATAATCCGACATGCTGACCTGCGTATGTTTCCTGAACATGCGGTGCAGGCCGGATTCGCTGAGAGCGGCTATTGCGGCAATCTGCTCCATGCGGAGCGGCTCATGGTAGTGACGGTGCAGATGGATCAGGACACGGTCAATCCGCGAGCGGTCCCCTTCCACCTGCTGCGGCACGACGGTCGAAAGAGGCGCGCCGTTGTCCTCTGCCGCCAGCCGCGCCAGAATATCCAGAAGTCCGATCAGCTGCCCGACTGGCGGACGGGAAAATATCGCTTCAAAATCATCCGCCAGAGCCCGGCCAAGCGCGGGATCGAACGCCAGCCCGGTTGCGGCGTTCTGGATGAGACGTCTGACGGGCGCCAGTTCCACCGATCCGCCGGCCAGTCCTTCGATCCATTCTTTCCTGAACCAGAAGACAAGGGCGACATGTGGTTCAGCCGGATCGAGTTTGTCACGCGACGCCCAGGTGTGCGGCAGGTTTGGGCCGATGAGCACGAGGTCGCCGTGATCGTAATCGGCAACATGATTACCCACGAACCGCTGCCCGCGGGAATTCAGCGTTAATGTCAGCTCGAACTCGGGATGGTGGTGCCATTCGAACGGAATGGCGTCGTCAAGCCGCCGGTTGAGCCTGCTCCAGGATGACTCCGGCGATGTCGGCAGATGTTCGAGATGTGGTCTCATTCCGCGCCTTTTGGGATCTATACGCTGGAATAGTATCAGTATTGTCCATCTGCGGACAACACGTCCGCCCGGAAAGCCGTAGTTTTCCTTTCATCGCCTGATGGTCAGGGAGATGATGATGGGAGAACGACATGCAATCCACCGCAGCAATCAAACGCGACAGCCATCCGACGACGGTCGCCACGACCCAACTCAAGGATATCAAAAAGACCTTGCCGCTGCGCGTCCTGTCGGAAGCGGACTGGCAGCACTGGACGACGAGGGGATATATCATTGTCCGTCAGGCGGTGCCTGCGGCGAATGTGGAACGCCTTGTCGATCTGCTCTGGAAATTCGATGAGAAGGATCCCGCCGACGCTTCGACCTGGTATGCGCCGCAAAGGCGCGAACACAAGATGAAGGAATTGAACAATACCGGCATGCTGGAGATCTATAATCACCAGTATCTCTGGGACAATCGCGTAGAGCAGCGGGTCTATGACGTCTTCGTCGACATATGGGACCGGGAGGATCTGTGGGTCACCATCGACCGCGCCAATCTCAATCCGCCGAAAAAGGTGAAAGGCAATCCCAATGGTTTTATCCACTGGGATGTGGATACGTCCATCCGCCCGCTGCCGATCGGCGTACAGGGCGTGCTGAGCCTGCAGAAACAGGATGGCGATGTCGGCGGTTTTCAGTGCGTGCCCTATCTTTTTGAGCATTTTGACGAATGGGTGAAGACGCAGCCGGAAGATCGTGATCCGATGCATCCGGATATGGCTGGCCTCTCCGTCGTCAATATCGATATGGAACCGGGCGACCTGATGATTTTCAACTCGCTGCTTGCCCATGGCGTGCGTCCCAATCATTCCGATGGCCGCGTGCGCATGGCGCAATACATCTCCATGCACCCGGCGGAATTCGACAATGAGGCAGAACGGCAGGAGCGGATCCGGCTCTGGAGGGAACTCGATCATCCGCAGCGCGACGCCTTTCCGGGTGATCCGCGTGAATGGGAGAAACGCCATGCCGAAACCGCCAGGCTCAACCCGCTCGGCGAAAAGCTGCTTGGCCTGACCCGCTGGTGAACTGCATCGAGCACAGAGAAAATGACCGCTCCAGGGGGCGGTCATTTATCTTGTCGATGATCCGCAGTAACGCCGATCCGAACGAATTGCCGTGCGGGTGGTGGCCTTAAGACTGGCTTAAGGTGGGGACCGGCTATGTGTCGCCGAATAGGAGACACAGCCCAGAATGCACGATATCCCGATTTTCACCACCCGCAGAAACCTTCTTGCCCTTGGGCTTGCGGGCCTGCTGGCGGGTTGCGCCACGTCCGGTCAGCCGCCAAAGCCGGCGACGCTGTCGAGGAACGACGACCCCTTGCCCGAGACGCCTGCGCCGGTCACGCCGGCAATGTATGCGGCGCTTCCCGATGAGACATTCCCGATCCCGGCGGTGAACATCAAGCAGGTGGACCCGCGCTTCTGGCGGCAGGTCGTCGATTATCCGACCGACGAAAAGCCCGGCACACTGATCGTCGATACGCCGAACAAGTTTCTCTATCACATTCTGCCGGGCGGCAAGGCGACCCGTTACGGGATCGGCGTCGGCCGCGACGGCTTCTCATGGGCCGGCCGGGCGATTGTCGCCTACAAGCGGGCATGGCCGAAATGGACCCCGCCGGACGAGATGGTGGCGCGGCAGCCCAGTCTTCAGCCCTACAGCATCGCCAATGGCGGAATGCCGCCCGGCCTCAAGAACCCGCTCGGCGCGCGGGCGCTCTACATTCATCAGGGCGGCCGGGACACGCTTTACCGCCTGCACGGAACACCGGAGGCCTTTTCGATCGGTAAGGCGGTTTCCTCCGGCTGCATCCGGCTGCTGAACCAGGATGTCATCAACCTCTTCAACAATGTGAGGGACGGCAGCACCATCGTGGTTATTCCCGACCCCTCGAAACGCCAGCAACTCGCCGCCTGACGAACGGTACGGAAAAGAAAGAAGGCCCATCACCATGGCACATGATGTTCGAAACCGCGCGGATGTTTCAGCCCTTGCCGGGCTCAGACGCCGTGCCTTTCTCCTCGGCTCGATTTCGGTGGTCTCGGCCGTCGCATCGCCGGCAGCAGCCTCGCCCAACGGTCTGAAGCTCGAGATGATCCTGCGCGATCCAGCGGCACCCGTCTCCGGCAATCCCGCCGGCAAGCTCACCATGGTCGCCTTTCTCGACTATAATTGCCCCTGGTGCAAAAAGACGGCCGTTCCCATGAGCAATGCGGTCACGGCAGACGGGGATGTCAGGATGGTCTACAAGGACTGGCCGATCATAACGCCCGACTCCGTCGAGGGAGCGCGACTGGCGCTGGCGGCGAAATATCAGGACGCTTATCACATCGTCCATGATGCGCTGATGGCGATCAAGACGCCGAAGGTGAAGGCCGACGAGATGCGCGACACCGTGCGTGCGACAAGCATCGACTTTGCCCGTCTCGAGCGCGACATGAAGTCGAAAGCGGCGGAGATCGATGATCTGCTTGCGCGCAATCATGAACAGGCGATGTCGCTGCAATTGACGGGAACGCCTGCTTTCATCATCGGCAAGTTCCTCGTCCCCGGTGCGGTACAGAGCGCGGAAGCCTTTACCGATCTTTTCAAAAGAGCGCGTGAACAGGCTTAACGTTCGGAGAATGATGGTTTCAGGTCCAGTCGGACTGAAACCATCGCTTTAACATTCCGGCCGGGCATCGCAGTGGCGATGCCCTTTGCCGTCTCGTCCTATCCCCGTGCCTTGGCGATTGCTTCCTTCAGGCCCTTGCGGTCGAGGACACCGGCAAAGCTCGTCGTTCCCACCACAAATGATGGCGTGCCGACGAATTTAAAGGCGGCGGCCTGTACCCAGTTCCGGTCCAGCAGGCCGGAAATCCATGCCTGATGCTCGATGACGGCCTTGCCGACGCCGTCGAAGGTCAGGCCCGCTTTCTTGAGGGCCTTTTCGACATCGGCCTGCTGCAGCTTGTTCGGCGTGTGAAACATGGCGTCGAGCGTTTTTTCATATTTGCCGAGCCTGGCGCTGGCGAGCACCGCCTGCGCGGCCATGACCGATGCGCCACCGAAGACCGGCCAGTCTTTCAGCACAAGCCTCACCTTGCCATCCTGTTCGACCACGTCGCGCACCATGCCGTAGGAGGATTTGCAATAGGGACACTGGTAGTCGAAATATTCCACCACCGTCACGTCGCCTTTCGGATTGCCAAGGACCGGGGCATCCGGATCGTGCAGCACCATCTCCCGGCTTGTCGGGTCTGTCTCGGCAAAAACAAATGAGGGGGGAGCAATGGCGGCAAGGCCGGCCATTGCGACAAGCTGTCGGCGTGTAAGGGTCATTGGCGGGCTCCTGCGGTATTGTCGATTGCCGGTTTTGCAAGCGCCTGCTGCGTTTGCGCGGCCGCATCGATGAGTGAACGGACCGAAATTTCGCCCACCATGCGGATGGAGGGGAGTTCGGTTCCTTTTCTGTCGAAGAACAGCATGGTCGGCGGGCCGATGACATTGCTATCCTTCATCAATTGCTGTTTGTCTGACGTCATGTCCGAAAGATCGACCGAGATAAGGTTCGTATCCTTAAGGCTTTCCGCGACCTGTGGATCGCTCAGAACGGAGCGTTCGATGACGCGGCAGGAAACGCACCAGTCCGCGGTGAAGTAGACGAGGCTTGGCTTTCCTGCGTCAGCGACCGCGGCTTTCAGTTCTTGATTGGAACTCACCGTTGCAAAACTCGCCTTTGTCAGGCCGGGCAGGGAGCGGCTGGCGACCGGGCTGCCGGAGAATTGCAGCGGCTGGAGCATGCTGGTGCTGCCGCTTGCCGCGCCAAAAGCGAGAAACGCTCCGTAGAGCATGGAAAGAAGGCTGGCCGATTTCATCAGCCGGCGGCCAATGCCGGCCTGTTGCGGCAGCGCGTCGAGAGCACCGAAAAAAACACCGATGATAACGAGCAGCGCTGCGGAAAGCGCGAGCGTTGCGGATGGAGGAATGAGCCGGTCGAGATACCAGATCGCGGTGGCAAGGAAGATGAAGCCGAACAGCCAACGTATCTGCGCCATCCATGCGCCGGCCCGCGGCAGCAATGCCGCGCCGGAGGTGCCGATGAGGATGAGGGGAATGCCCTTGCCGATGCCGAGCGCAAAGAGCGCTGCTGCGCCGAGCAGCAGGTTGCCGCTCTTGGCGATATAGAGAAGTGCGCCTGCAAGCGGCGCCGTCACGCAGGGGCCGATCAGCAGCGCCGAGCTGAAACCGAGAATGGCGGTCGAGCCGAACGATCCGCCGAGCGAACGCTGCGATCGCGCCAGCCGGTCGCGAAGGCCGGCCGGAAGCTGGACCTCGACCATGCCGAAACTGGCGATCGCCAGAATGATAAAGACGGCGGCGGTGATGAGAATGGCCGGTGGCGACTGGAGGGCAATCTGGAAGCTCTGGCCAAGCCATGCGGCCAGTATGCCGAACAGGCTGAAGGCGGCGGCAAGCGCGACGACATAGGTTGAGGAGAGGAGAAAACTGCGACCGGGCGACAGTGAAGCGCCCTGCCGGCCGAGCGTGGCCGCGAGGATGGGGTACATGGGAAATACGCAGGGCGTGAATGCGAGGAGTACGCCAAGACCCATGAAGGAGGCGAGAAGCAGCGCCGTGCCGCCCCGGGCAAGAAAACCTTCCACCATGCCCGGCTCGGCCGGGGGTACGGGTGCGGGTACTGACTGCTCAGCCTTTTCCGGTTCTGCGGACGGCGCGATCAGGGCGAAGGACTGAAATTCGGGTGGATCCTGCGGCCTTATGCCGAACGGCGCTTCTGCTTCGATCCGCAAACCGTCGATGGCGACCGTTCTGAACGGATAGCAGATGCCGCCATCCTGGCATCCCTGAAATGTCAGCTTCATTGTCTGCGGCGCGTCGGCAAGCGTGGCGGCGGCTTGCCCGAAATAGACTTCGGTATTGCCGAAACCGGGATCATCCTTCATCTCGCCGGCCTGCGTCCTGAGATCGAGCTTCGTTCCGTCCTCAGTGCTGGCCTGCAGGCTCTCCCGATAGAGATAATATCCCTCGGCGATTTGCCAGCGGAAGGTGGCCGCCGTTCCCGTGCGGTCTATCGAAAGCTTGAACGCATCCGCCATGTCCATCGGCGGACCGAGCGCGAGCGCCGGTCCGCAAATGGACATGAGAATAAGGAGCACGAACGAAAAATTGAAACGCATTCTCTTTCCTTATGGGGTAGGCCTTGTGGGATAAGCCATGGATGGCGCAGGCTTCCGGCTGGAAGCTTAAGCCAGCCTTAAGGTTCGTTTCTCAGGTTCCCGCGCATCAAAATACCCCTGTGCCGGAATGATGGAGTGCTCAATGCGTCTGTTGGTGGTCGAGGACGATGATGTCCTGCTTGATGGTCTGCGTGTCGGGCTGCAGCTTGCCGGCTTCACCGTCGATGCCGTCATGACGCTTGGCGACGCAAAAATCGCCCTCGAGAATTGCCGTTTCGATGCCGTTGTCCTTGATGTGATGTTGCCTGACGGGTCAGGTCTCGATCTTCTGCGCCACACCCGTAATGAACGCAACCGGGTGCCGATCCTCCTGCTCACCGCCAAGGATGCGACCACGGACAAGATTTGCGGCCTCGATGCCGGCGCGGATGATTATCTGGGCAAGCCTTTCGATCTTGATGAGGTTGCCGCCCGGCTGCGGGCGATCATCCGCCGTGGCGAGGGGCGTTCCGAAGGCACGCTGTCGGCGCTGGGCGTGACGCTCGATCCGGCGAAGATGGTGGCGAAGAAGGATGACAGTGTCATTGCGCTGTCGCGCCGTGAATTTGCGATCATCCATGCTCTCATGCAGAATCCCGGCATGATTTTTTCAAAGCCGGTTCTGGAAGAAAAGCTCTATGGCTGGCAGGAGGATGTGGAAAGCAACACCATCGAGGTCCACATCCACAAGCTTCGTTCCAAGCTGGGCGCTGGTTTCATCGAGACGGTGCGCGGTGTCGGTTACCGCGTCGGGAGGGTTGCGTGATGTCGATCCGGGCAAGATTGTTTACCGTGCTTCTGTTGATGACGGGCCTCGTCTGGCTGTCGGCCTGCGTGTGGATCTACACCAGCACGAAGGCGCGGCTGGAGCACGTTCTCGATGCGCGGCTGGTGGAATCGGCAAGAATGGTCGGATCCCTCGTCGGCGACCGCCCGGTCGATATCCGCCTGATAGACGGCCATTCACCGACGCATGATGAGGACGCGAACGCTGATGCGGCGGCGATACCCTCCTACGAACGCCAGCTCGCCTGCCAGATATGGTCCATCAGCGGCCGTCTGCTCAGCAAATCGGACAGCGCCCCGGATGCTTCCCTTTCGGATCATGCCTCGGGCTTCCAGAATACGGTCATCAACGGCATCGAATGGCGCGTCTATGCGGTCGTGAAACCCGACCTCGGTGTCAGGGTTCTGGTGGGCGACAGTGTCGAGGTTCGCGACCGGCTGGTTGACGATGTCATCAAGGGGCTTCTTTATCCGGCGCTTTTCATCATGCCGCTGATGGCTGGCCTTATCTGGCTATGTGTTTCCCGGGGGCTTGCGCCCCTGCAAAAGCTCGCAAACGGCATGAAAGCACGCGACGCGACTGAGCTCCACGGCTTTGCCGACAAGGGAACGCCATCGGAGCTTCGGCCGATGATCCATGCGCTGAACAGCCTTCTGGCGCGTGTTCAGGCGACGCGGGAAAGGGAACGCGAGTTCACGACCTATGCCGCACATGAATTGAAGACGCCGCTTGCCGGGCTGAAGACGCAGGCGCAGGTGGCCATGCGTTCCACCGATCCCGAGGTGCAGCAACAGGCGCTGCGGCGCATCGAGCAGAGCGTCGACCGGACAAGCCGGATGGCAAAACAGCTTATCGACCTGGCTGCCGTCGATGCCACTGAAGCGCAGGCGACGAAAGCCGGCGTCGACATTCCCCGTCTGATCCTCGATGTCATACAGGAGCTGGAGCCGCTCAGGCGAGCGCGCGAGGTGGAAATTACCTGCCGGCTTTCGGAAGAGGCGGATACGATCCTCATCGAGGCGGATCGGTCCCTGCTTCGTCTTGCGATCCGCAACGTGATGGAAAACGCCGTGCAGCATTCGCCGAAGGGATCGACGGTGGAATGCCGGGCGGAATTGGCAAACGGCAAGGTCAATGTCGTGGTCATCGACGAAGGGGCGGGGATCGCGGTGGAGGAGCAGGAACGGGTGCTGCAGCGCTTCTACCGTTCGCCGCGATCGGAACCGGGTGGAAGCGGCCTTGGGCTTGCCATCGTCAAGATGGCAATCGACCGGTTGGGCGGGCGACTGCAGTTTTCGCAATTCGGTCAGCGGTTCGCGGTATCGCTTGAGTTATGAAGGAGGCCGCCACGGGGCAGCTCTCTCAGAGGTCCTTTGCGAGGCGCAGCGCGTCATAGATTGCCGCATGGGTGTTGCGCGCTGCGACCGCATCACCAATCCGGAACAGCCGATAGGCGCCGGCAGGATTGCGCTCGACGGTCTGGGCCGCGCCCGCAATCAGCGCGTCATAGGATATTTCGCCGAGGTTCTTTGAGCCGGGCTTCAGCTCGAAATAAAGCTCGTCCAGCGGGATTGTGCCGTGATTGACGACGATCTGGTCGACAACGCGCTGTTTCGAAACGCCGCCATAATCGCTGCCGACATGGGCGATGATCTGATTGCCGCTTCTTTCCGCCGCCTCCAGCCGGTAGGTGACGGTGAATGTCGTGTCGTGTTTCTGCAGCGAACGCATATAGGGCACGAGATTCATGGCCATGACTTCCGGGGCGAAAGAGCGATCCGGCGTCATGATCTCGACCTTGCCGCCCGCCTTGGCGATGAATTCCGCGGCCTGAAGCCCGGTGTGGTCGCCGGCATCGTCATAGACGAGAACATTGGTGCCCGGCTTGACGTCGCCGGAAATGATATCCCATGCGGAGACGACCAGCTCGTTGCCCTTCGAAAGCACCTCGGTATGCGGCAGTCCGCCGGTGGCGATAATCACCACGTCGGGTTTTTCGGCGACAACCGTATCCGCCTCCGCCCAGCTGTTGAAATGGAAGATGACGCCGAGCTTCTCGCACTGGCTCATGCGCCAGTCGATGATGCCGATCATTTCACGGCGGCGTTCGCTCTGTGCGGTCAGGCGGATCTGGCCGCCGGCGTCGCTGGCGGCTTCGAAGACCACGACCGCGTGGCCGCGCTCGGCGCAGACCCTTGCGGCTTCAAGGCCTGCCGGGCCAGCGCCGACAATCACCACCTTCAGGCTTTTCTCAGCCCGGGTGATTTCATGCGGCATGGTTTCCTCGCGGCCGGTTGCCGCATTGTGAATGCAGAAGGCGAGGCCGCCCTGATAAATGCGATCAAGGCAATAATTGGCGCCGACGCAGGGGCGGATGTCCTCCTCCCGCTTTTCCATGATCTTGCGGACGATATGCGGATCGGTCATGTGGGCGCGGGTCATGCCGACCATGTCGACCTTGCCGGCGGCAATCGCATGCCGGGCGGTGGCGACATCCTGGATCTTGGCGGCATGGAAGATGGGGAAGCTGGTCGCCGCGCGGATTTCGCCTGCGAAATCAAGATGCGGCGCGCTGGCCATGCCCTGAATGGGGATGACGTCGGTCAGGCCGGGATCGGTGTCGATATGCCCCCTGATGACGTTGAGATAGTCGATCAGGCCACTCTCCTTCAGCCGTCTGGAGATTTCGATGCCTTCCGCCTTGCCGGTGCCGTTCTCAAGACATTCATCGGCGGTGTAACGAACCCCGAGGATGAAATCGTCGCCGACGCGTTGGCGTATCGCCCTGAAGACGTCGAGACAGAAGCGCATGCGGTTTTCAAGCGAGCCGCCATAGGGGCCGTCAAGCTCGTTGGTCAGGGGTGAGACGAACTGGTCGATGAGGTGGCCATAGGCTTCCAGTTCCACGCCATCCATGCCGCCCGCCTTCATTCGTTCGGCAGCGTCGGCGAAATCCTTGATGATGCGCTCGATATCCCAGTCCTCGATCTTTTTCGGAAAGGCGCGGTGCGCCGCTTCCCGCTGGTGTGATGGCGCGAGGACCGGCAGCCAGTCGCCCTTGTCCCAGCGGGTGCGGCGGCCAAGATGCGTCAGCTGGATCATGATCGCCGAACCGGCCTCATGCACGGCGTCGGTCATTTCCCGGATCCACGGAACGATTTCATCCTTGTAGGCCAAGAGATTGTTGAAAACGGGCGGGCTGTCTTTCGACACGGCGGCAGAGCCCGCCGTCATCGTCAGCGCCACGCCGCCCCTGGCCCGCTCGACTGTATAGGCGCGGTAGCGCCCTTTCGGCATGCCGTCTTCGGGGTAGGCGGGTTCGTGGGAGGTGACGATGATGCGGTTGCGCAGCGTCAGATGCTTGAGCTGATAGGGCTGAAGAAGGGGATCGTTCGACATGTGCCTGCTCCAAAACGGTTATGACACAAGGCTAAGAAAAATGTACATATGTGTCAATTAAGAAAACACTGGTGTTTGTGAGTTCGACAAGAGTGTACGCTTTGCCTTGTCGCGCAGGGACTGATTTGCTACGCAATTGTCATGGAAGCGACATTGAACGAAACCGGTTGGCGTGGATCGCAGGAGGGTTGGCTTGAGGCCGCCTACGAGGCGCTGCTGGAATCCGGGGTGGATTCCGTCAAAATCCTGCCTCTGGCGAAAAAGCTCAATCTCTCGCGCACCAGCTTCTACTGGTTCTTCAAGGACCGGGAGGAATTGCTGGCGGCGCTGTTGTCCCGCTGGCGCGACAAGAACACGGGAAGCATCCTCAGGCAATCGGAGGCCTATGCGGAAACCCTGGCCGAGGCGATGCTGAATGTTTTCGATTGCTGGCTGGATTCCTCGCTTTTTGACAGCAAATTCGAATTCGCGGTTCGCAGCTGGGCGCTGCAGTCCGATGATATTCTTGCCGAGCTTCGCAAAGCCGACCAGGTGAGAATGGAGGCGCTTTCGCGCATGTTCATGCGTTACGGCCACCCTGAAAATACGGCAGACGTGCGCGCCCGCACCACTTATCTCGTGCAGATCGGTTACATTTCCATGCAGGTCGAAGAGGATGTGGCGGTGCGGATGAGAAGGATTGCGGACTATATCGCGATCTATACCGGCGAGGTGCCGCAGCAGCGCGAGCTTGACCGCTTTTATGCGAGACACGGATACAGGCCAAACCCCGAGGCCTGACGCCTGTTTGCTGATCACAACATGCCCGGACGACACACGGGACAGCAATAAGTGGAGTCGCCAAAACACCGGCGATGCCAGTCGGATTATGTTGGTTGCGGTGCTACAAGAAGAAGGTCGGCCCGCCTGCAATCTACCTGCAACCTTCACCGAACAGTGGTGAGGACGGCAAGAGCTCGTCTTTGGGGGAAAGTCATTGCGAATCCTGCTTCTTGAGGATGAACCCGAAATGGCGCGTGCGCTGCTCGAGGCCCTGCGCCGGCGTGATGTGCTTGCCGATCATGTCAGCACCATCAGCGATGCCGATGCGCTTGCGCGGGATGGCTCCTACGATGTGCTGGTTCTGGATCGCCGCCTGCCGGATGGCGAGGGGCTGAGCCTCGTATCCTCACTTCGCCGCCGGAAACATTCCGTACCGATATTGGTTCTGACGGCGCTTGGAAGCGTCGATCACCGGGTCGATGGGCTGGATGCGGGGGCGGATGATTATCTCGCCAAGCCTTTCGCAATCGAGGAGTTGCTTGCCCGCCTAAGAGCCCTTCACAGGCGCGGCCCTTCGATTTCCGACAAATATACCAGCTTCGGAAATCTCAGTATCGATCCGAAAAGCAATGAAGTCAGCGTTGCCGGTTCCGTCCTCGAGTTGCGGCGTCGGGAATATCTGGCCCTTGAAGCGCTGATGCGGCGTCCGAACCGCATCGTGACACGGTCGAGCCTGATCGAGGCGGTTTATACGCTCGACGATGAGATCGAGTCCAATGCGCTCGATGCGCATATCTCGCGCATCCGGAAGAAGCTGGCGCAGGCCGAAGCGACGGTGGAGATAAGAGCCGTGCGCAATATCGGTTATCTCATCCGGGCAAAGACATGAGACCGGAGCGCAACCGATCTCTGCGATGGGGGCTGATGAAGCGCCTTTTCGCCTTGCAGGCATTTTTTCTCGTTCTTTTCGTCATTCTTCTCGTCGGCTGGATCTGGATCATCGATCCGCGGCTGGAAGGCGCCAATGAAGAGGCCGCGCGCATCATTGCGGAAAGCGTGAAAAAGGATGGGCAGGGTCGAGCACAGGTGTCGGCGACGCCCGATCTGGAAGCGCTGAAGCAGCGCTATCCCGATCTCTGGTTCGTGGTGCGGGACGCCGACGAAATCGTCCTGCAATATGGGGATATCCCGGCGGCCGCTCTGGAAGCGGTGTTTCCCCGGGGCATCGAGAGAGCGCGTCTGGAGGCCGGGGAAACAGTCCGGGCCACCATGGAAAACCGCGATACGCCGGCCGGGCGGCTGCAGTTCATTGCCGGGACGGAAAAAGGCTTCCCGAATGACGGCATCAGTCTGTGGATCAATGTGCAGCTGGATCTCGAAAAGGATGCCGATGGTGCCATCCGCTGGCTGACCGTGCTGCCCGGCGTGGGGTTCATCATCCTTGTCGCCGTCGTGCCCATGCTGCTCTTGACGGGTATTGCGACATTGCTGGTGACGCCCCGTGCGGTTGGCCGTTCGCTGAGCGGCCTCATGGAAACGGTAGCCGAGGCACAATCGATCAATTTCGAGAACCGCTCCGCGCGGATCGATCGTTCGAAGGTGCCGAGTGAAATCATTCCGCTGGTGGATGCCTTCAATGTTGCGCTCTCGAAACTGGACGAGGGCTATAATCGCCGCAACCGCTTTTTGGCCGATGCCGCCCATGAACTGAGGACGCCGATTGCGATTGCGCGCGTCCGGGCCGATCTTCTTCCCGATGACGAGTTGAGCCGGCAGCTGCGGGCGGATATCGACCGCCTCACCCGCGTCGCGCATCAGCTTCTCGAGATGCAGGCGGTGGGCGCGGTGGAACTGCCTGCCGAAGAGCAGGATCTGAACGTTCTCGTCGAACGCATCGCGACCGATCTTGCGCCGATTGCGATGGATGCCGGTTATGAGTTCGATTTCGAACCGAGCGAAGGAAAGGTTCTCTTTACGGTTCAGACCTCGATCATCGAGATGGCGGTCGTCAACCTCATCCGCAATGCCATCGATCATGGCGGCGGCAGGGGCGCAATTGTCGTTCGGGTTGGGGCAACCGGAACCATAGATGTCTGTGATGAAGGTCCGGGCATACCCGTTGCGGAACGCGAGCAGGTATTCGAGCCGTTCCATCGCATCAACACCAATTCCTCCGGTGCCGGCCTTGGCCTCAATCTCGTGCAGAAGGCGGCCGAGCTTCATCGGGGCACGGTGCTGTTCCTCGACCTTGATCCCGGCTTCTGTGTTCGGCTGGAGATTCGCTCCGTCGCACCACGGAGCGGCGCTGGGCCATGAATCATTTCCGGCGCAATCCGGATCGCGGAGATTCTTAAAATTAAGTTAAAGAAATGAGCATAAGTGCATTAAAAATATCAATTATTTTTAGATAAAATATCTGCGTGCAATCCAGACGTAATTCTCGTGGGGAAAATACCCGTATCTGCTGCGCTCATCCGCACAGGAGACCACGGGGGCCGGTTTTCGGCTCTTCAACACGAACGGAAACCCTGCCGCGTCAGAATGTGACGCACCTGGTTTCGTCTGGAGTCATTCA
Source organism: Rhizobium sp. UGM030330-04 (assembly GCF_003208455.1). Lineage (NCBI taxonomy): Bacteria > Pseudomonadati > Pseudomonadota > Alphaproteobacteria > Hyphomicrobiales > Rhizobiaceae > Rhizobium > Rhizobium sp. UGM030330-04. The sequence continues at coordinate 389,173 of NZ_QKML01000002.1, read as the reverse complement.
TGTCGCTCATCGCAAAATCGCTTGTTACCATCACGGCCGCCGTCATGGCAGCAACCAGTGCCTATTCCGCCGATCTTGCCAACTACAATGCCCAGCAATTCGATTATGCCAACCCGCCGGCCTTTTCCTGGGGCGGGGCTTATATCGGCGCTCATGGCGGCGTCGCCTCCCCGAGATTCAATCCTCTGGCCGGCGGCCGTGGTCTGACGGGTGGTGTACAGGCCGGTTACAATTTCCAGTTCGGCTCCGGTGTCGTCGGGGCGGAACTCGAAGGCTCCTATCTCGGCAACGATGCGCGCGTGCCGAATGGCCGCCTGAGAGAGCGTTTCCGTGGCGCCGCCAAGCTGAAGGCCGGTGTGGCGCTCGACCGTACCCTTCTCTACGGCACCGCAGGCCTGACCACGACGAAGTTCAAGGATGGAAACGGCGTTACAGGGCCGGATGACTGGAAGCGGGGTTATCTGGTGGGAGCGGGCGTCGAACAGAGTTTCGGCGGCGGTCTGTCGGCCAAGTTTGAATATAACTATGTGAACACGGGAAATGTGTCGACGACGACCTCCAGCGGCAGATCGAAGACAGATGTCAGCGATCACGTCATCAAGGCCGGCCTGAACTATCGTTTCTGATCTGGCCGCCCTGATAGATGCCGGAAAAGAAAATCCAAACAAAGCCGCCGCTTTCAGGACCAAGGCGGCGGCAAACGGGGAATGGCATTGAACGGGCGGCGGGACGGTAAGAGGATCATTCGCATTCGAGCGAGGGTTGCCGGAAGCTCGTCACATACCAGTCGTTACCGGAGCTGCGGGTGTAGAAAGTATAATAGCAATCGATGCGCTCGACATAACCCGGCGTTTCGGACACTTCATAACGTTCGCCGTGCCGTGTCGAGCGTACTTCACCGCTTGATGATCCGGCCACAACCTGCGTCTTGTTCTTGCGCCATTGATAGGCCTGCTGGCCGGGGCCCAGGCTGTAGACATTGTCCGGCGGCCCATAGTCCAGCATCACGCTGGTGATGGGCGCGCCGATATAGCTTTTCATGACGGTCGATGCGCAGGCTGTGAGCACAATCGATGCGGCGGCGATGAGGATGATCGCTGCCGGGACTGCAAGTGATGACCTGTCGGACATGGGAATTCCTTTCAGCTGCGGTGAATTTCCGCAGGGATAGGAACAGGTCATTGCAAGTACATTGCACCGGAAAACTGTGCAGCGAGCTGCGGATGGCTGCGCGTCCGATGTCCTTTGCCGCTGTCAGAGACCGGCAATGTTGCGGCCGATATGGCGCAGGATGCTTTTGAACAGTTTCACTTCGGCGGGATCGAGGCCTTCGATGGCGGTTTTTTCAAACATCGCCGCGATCGGCATCAGTTCGTCGGCCAGTTCCTCGCCCTTTGCGGTCAGCGTGATACGCACGATGCGGGCATTGTCGGCCGGCCGCTCACGGCTGACGAGGTTGCGCCGGACCATCAACCCCACCAGGCGGGACAGCGTGGAAATCTCCACCGACACCATGTCCGAAAGTTCGGTCAGCGTCTTGCTTTCCTGCTGTCTCAGTGTCGCCAGCACGCGGTACATCGGCAGGGTGATGTCATAGGATACCAGTCTCAGCGAGAAACGCTCGCCAAGCCGAACGCCCACCCAGTTGAGCAGGTAGGGTACCGAGTCGGTGAACTGATAAGACACGAGCAAATCCCCGTTTGAGAACCATCTGCGCAGATGCTGATGTGCGCCTATCGGCTGTACCGGCACAATCCATCCGTTTCAATAGCGTCGCTCCAGAAGGCCGGGGAGTGGCAGGTTTCCCCGTTGGATAAAATGACAAAAAACATTTGCATTGACAAATATTGCAAATGCAAATAAATAGAAATGCAGGATTTGGGAGGATCTCATGACATCAGCATTGTTCGCCCCGAACAGCCTTGCGCCGGAAGGCGTCGGCCAAACTTTCCGCACGACGATGCGCCGTTTTCCGGCCACCGTGACGGTTATCACTGCCTGCGCTTCCGGTGATCAGCGCGATCACGGCATGACCGTCACCGCCGTTACCTCGGTTTCCATGGAACCGCCATCGCTTCTGGTCTGCCTGAACAACCGCACGCTGCTGCATGAACTGCTGCTGTGCCGGCCCGATTTCATCGTCAACGTGCTGACGCAGGATCAGGCCGCGCTCTCGGATGCTTTCAGCGGCAAGGTGTCGCCGGAAGAGCGTTTCCGCGACGGTGACTGGCAACGTCACGAAAACGGCGTCCTCTATCTGCCCACGGCCCACGCGGCCATCGCCTGCCGCCGGGTGGCGGCGATGCCCTATGGAACGCATACCGTGTTCATCGGGCAGGTGGTTTCGGCCGATGTCCGCGAGACGACGCGGCCGCTGCTTTACGAAAACGCCCAATATTGCGCCGCAAGTCCGGCTGGCTTGCCGGCCTGATATTTCCGGCCAGATAATTCCCGGCCAAGTCACTTCCGGAAGGAGACAATCATGAACGATATGAGCCATGCGCCGCAGCCGGCGCAAACGACCCCGCGTGTCCGCCTCACCGGCCGTGTTGCCGACATAGCCGATCTTTTCCGGGCGAGCGCCCGCCAGACGGAAGAGGCGCGACGCGTGCCCGCCAGCCATATCGAGGCGCTGCGCGGCATCGGTTATTTCGATATCGTCAAACCCCGCGCCTTCGGCGGAAAGGGCGGTGAATTCGCTGAACTGGTCGAGGCCAATATCGAGCTTTCGGCGGCCTGCGCATCGACGGGCTGGGTGGCCGGCCTGCTTTCCGCCCATCAATGGTTGCTGGCGATGTTTCCGGAAGAGGCGCAGGCCGATGTCTGGGGTGAAAACCCTGACGCGCTGCTGTGTGGTTCCTACGCACCGGTGAAAATGGCTGACGTCGCCGAGGGCGGTTATCGCCTCAGCGGCAAATGGGCCTTCGCCTCGGGTTGCGAAAATGCGCAATGGTCTCTCTGCGCCGCCATTCTGCCGCCGCAGGGTGAGGGCAGGCCGGTTCCCGCCTTCCTTCTCGTTCCCGCCAGCCACTATGTCATTGAAGATACCTGGCATGTGGTGGGGCTGGCCGGCACTGGCTCCAAGACGCTGGTTCTCGATGATGTCTTCGTTCCCAAACATCGGGTTCTGACCTTCCCGGACGCCACCAGCGGCAAGACGCCCGGCGGGCAATATTATGCCGAGGAAGGCCTGTTCAACATGCCGCTTCTGACCGGCATTCCCTCCTGTCTTGCGGCGGCCGGCGTTGGCGCGGCCAAGGGCGCGCTTGTCGCTTATGTCGACCATGTCGGCGGCCGGGTGACGCGCGGCGCGGTGGCCGGCGGCAACAACCGCATGGCCGAATTCCCGACCATTCAGCTGCGCGTTGCCGAAGCGGCCGCGAGCGTCGATGCGGCCTGCGAAATCCTGCTGCGCGATGTGGCCCGCGCACAGGTGCTGGCGCAGGCCCGGATTGAAGGTCGGGCGGAATTCACGGTGGATGACCGTCTTCTGAGCCGCCGTGGCCAGGCCTTTGCGGTGTCGCTGGCGCTGCGCGCCGTACAGGCGCTGAACGATTCCACCGGCGGCGTCGGGCTTGATCTTGCCAACCCCGTGCAGCGGGCCTGGCGCGATGCCAATGCGGTTGGCCGCCACATCAGCATGAACTGGGATGCCGTGGGCACCATGATCGGCCAGAGCATGCTCGGGCTGGAACCCAAGGGCCAATATTGACCGCGCATCAAGCGGCACGTGAACAGCAATTTCGGAGGAAATACTATGCAAGGCAAGGTCGCTCTCGAGGAGCATTTCGCAATCCCGGAAACACTTCAGGATTCGGCCGGTTTTGTACCCGGCGACTACTGGAAGGAGCTGCAGCATCGCCTGCTCGACATTCAGGATACGCGCCTGAAGCTGATGGATGCGCATGGCATCGAGACCATGATCCTGTCGCTGAATGCGCCGGCGGTGCAGGCCATTCCGGACAAGAAGAAGGCGATCGAGATTGCGCGGCGGGCCAATGACGTGCTTGCCGAAGAATGCGCCAAGCGGCCGGATCGTTTCCTGGCTTTCGCTGCCCTGCCATTGCAGGACCCGGATGCGGCGACGGAGGAACTTCAGCGCTGCGTCAACGATCTTGGTTTCGTCGGTGCGCTCGTCAATGGTTTCAGCCAGGAGGGCGACGGCCAGACGCCGCTTTATTACGATCTGCCGCAATATCGCCCCTTCTGGGGAGCGGTCGAGAAGCTCGATGTGCCGTTTTACCTGCATCCGCGCAACCCGCTGCCGCAGGATTCGCGCATCTATGACGGCCATCCCTGGCTGCTCGGCCCCACCTGGGCCTTTGCACAGGAAACGGCTGTTCACGCGCTGCGTCTCATGGCGTCCGGCCTGTTCGACGAGCATCCGCGCCTCAACATCATTCTCGGCCACATGGGTGAGGGGCTGCCTTACATGATGTGGCGTATCGACCACCGCAATGCCTGGGTGAAGCTGCCACCGCGTTATCCGGCCAAGCGCCGTTTCGTGGATTATTTCAACGAGAATTTCCACATCACGACGTCAGGCAATTTCCGTACCCAGACGCTGATCGACGCCATTCTGGAAATCGGTGCCGACCGCATCCTGTTTTCCACCGACTGGCCGTTCGAGAATATCAACGATGCATCTGACTGGTTCAACGCGACGAGTATTGCGGAAGCCGATCGGGTGAAGATCGGCCGCACCAATGCCCGCCGCCTGTTCAAGCTCGACGGGGCCTGAGCCATGCAGCCCTTCGTCTACATGGCAGCTCCTGCCCGCATCGTCTTCGGAGCGGGCAGCTCGACGGGGGTGGCGGAGGAAATCCGCCGCCTTGGCCTGTCGCGGGCGCTGGTGCTCTCCACACCACAGCAGAAGGGCGATGCGGAAGCGCTGGCCGCCCGGCTCGGCCAGCTTGCCGTGGGTGTCTTCTCCGAGGCTGCCATGCACACGCCGGTCGAGGTGACGAAAAAGGCGGTCGAAGCCTATCGCGCCACTGGTGCGGATTGTGTCGTGGCGCTGGGCGGCGGCTCGACCACCGGTCTCGGCAAGGCGATTGCACTGCGCACCGATGCGGCGCAGATTGTGATCCCGACGACCTATGCCGGCTCCGAGGTGACGCCCATTCTCGGCCAGACCGAAAACGGGGTGAAGACCACCATGCGCGGGCCGGAAATCCTGCCTGAGGTCGTGATCTACGATGCGGAACTGACAGTCGGTTTGCCTGTGGCCATCAGCATGACCAGTGGGCTGAACGCCATGGCCCATGCGGCCGAGGCGCTCTATGCTCGGGATCGCAATCCCATCGCCAGCCTGATGGCGGTGGAGGGATTGCGGGCAATGGTCGAGGCGCTTCCTGGCGTGAAGGCCGAGCCGCAGGATATTACGGCGCGCGAGACGGCACTTTATGGCGCATGGCTGTGCGGCACGGTACTCGGTGCTGTCGGCATGTCCCTGCATCACAAGCTTTGCCACACGCTGGGCGGCAGTCTCGATCTGCCACATGCCGAAACCCATGCGGTGCTCTTGCCGCACACCGTTGCCTATGTGGAGCAGGCAGTGCCCGATCTGCTCGCGCCGCTTGCCGCACGTGTCGGCGGCAGGGCCGGGGCCGGGCTTTTCGATTTTGCCGCCCGGCTCGGCGCGCCAGCGAGCCTCGTAGCGCTTGGTGTGCAGCAGGGTGATCTCGACCCCATGGCCGAGCTTGCGACGGCCAATCCCTATTGGTGCCCGCGGCCAATCGAAAAAACCGCGATCCGCGACCTGTTGCAGCGCGCCTTTGACGGCGCGCGGCCGGAGTGATGGGAGGAAGACATGACGGATACGAAGATGACCAGTGATGATGGCTATTTCGTTGAGGAGCGTTCGGCGGAGACGGTGATTGCCCGTATGCGCGACTGTGACGATCCGCGCCTGAAGGAGATCATGGCGGTCGTTACCCGCAAGCTGCACGAGGCGGTGAAGGAAATCGAACCGACCGAGGAGGAATGGATGAAGGCCATCCATTTTCTCACCGAGGTTGGCCAGATCTGCAATGAATGGCGGCAGGAGTGGATCCTGTTTTCCGATATTCTCGGCGTTTCTATGCTGGTCGATGCCATCAACCACCGCAAGCCGAGCGGCGCGTCGGAATCCACCGTTCTCGGGCCTTTCCATGTGGCCGATGCGCCGGAAATGCCGATGGGCGCCAATATCTGCCTCGATGGCAAGGGTGAGGATATGGTCGTGACCGGCCGCATTCTCGATACCGACGGTGCACCGGTTGCCGGCGCGCGCATCGATGTCTGGCAGGCCAATGACGAGGGTTTCTACGACGTGCAGCAGAAGGGCATCCAGCCCGATTTCAACCTGCGCGGCGTTTTCATCACCGGCGAGGATGGGCGTTACTGGTTCCGGGCGGCGAAACCGAAATATTATCCGATCCCGGATGACGGCCCGGTCGGGCAATTGCTGCGGGCCATGGGGCGCCATCCTTACCGGCCGGCGCATCTGCACTACATCGTCTCGGCAGAAGGTTATGGCACGCTCGTCACGCATATTTTCGATCCCGACGATCCCTACATCCGTTCGGATGCGGTCTTTGGTGTGAAGGAGAGTCTGCTGGCCGATTTCCAGCGGGTGGAGGATGCGCAAAAGGCGCATGATCTGGGTTTCCTCGGCGGCTGGTTCTGGTCGGTGAACCACGACTTCGTGCTGGCGCGATGAGCAGCGGTGGCCAGATGGAACTTTATGTGCGTTTTGCTGAAAGCGATCCGGCCGCTATCGAGCAACGCACGGCGCAGATGGAGGCTCACAAGGCCCATTTGCGCGATGAAAAGGCCGCGCCCGAGGGTTTCAGGATTCTGGCCTCCGGTCCCATGCGGGTGGAAAGCGGTAAGACCACCGCCGCGCTCATCATCGCCGAGGCCCGTTGCATCGAGGATATGACCGCTTTCAGCGATGCCGATCCTTTTGTCATTCACGGTGTCTACAGGCAGGTTCGTATCCTGCGCTGGACACCGACATTGTCGAGGATTTCCGGGCTGAAACCTGACTGAGATTTCGGCCAGGTCTCGCATCTGGCAATCGTCAATATTGCATTTGCAAAAATTGCATTTGCAATATTTAATCGAAGACGGGTGATATCGGCGGCATGTGTCTTGACAGGAGTAAGACACATAGCAGGGTGGAGCAAGCCGGGCACTCGCGGAGCTATCGCATGAACGGGAGACGTCAATCCATACCGGATGGCGCGTTCACGCGTGAAAGGGAGGAACATGTCCACGAATTATATGAGCGCCGCTTCGGCGCGGACGAAGAACCCGGCTGGCGTCATCGCGACATGCGGTCTTATGATCATGTTCGACGGTTACGATCTGGTCGTTTATGGCGCGGTTGCGCCGGCATTGCTGAAAGAGGGGGCGTGGGCGCTCAATCCCGCCATGGTTGGGCGGGCCGCCGCGCTGACGCTGGTGGGCATGCTGCTCGGCGCGCTTTTCGCCGGCACGATGGCTGATCGTATCGGCCGCCGCAAGGTTGTCCTCATCAGCCTTGCCGGATTTTCGGCGATGATGATCGCCTCTGCCATGACACCGAATTTTCTTGCCTTTGAAACCACCCGCTTCTTCGCCGGTCTCGGGCTCGGCGCGCTGTTGCCGACGGTAACGGCGCTGGTGCTGGAATTTTCACCGCCCAAGCGCAGGGCGCAGGCCAATTCCCTGTCCTTCCTCGGTTATCTGATCGGCGGCATCATCTCCGGCGTCATGGGTATCCTTCTGCTGGAGACCTATGGCTGGCGGCCGCTGATGCTGATCGGCGGACTGCCGCTCGTGCTTTTGCCGATCTTCATGCGGTTTCTGCCGGAATCGCCGGAATGGCTGGCAAGCAAGGGCCGGCAGGCGGAGGCAGACGGCATCTGCGACAGCTACGGCCTGCAACGCATCGTGCCGCATGCGAAAATCCAGAAGGGTGGCGTCGGCGCGCTGTTTTCGGAAGGCCGGCTGATTTCGACGCTGAATGCCTGGGGCATTCACTTCTGCTCGCTGCTTCTCACCTTCGGCATGGTCAACTGGCTGCCCACCATCATGAACAAGATGGGTTACGATATCAGTTCGGCGCTCAGCTTTTCCGTCATGCTCAATGTCGGCGCGGCAATCGGCATCCTCGTGGGCGGACGTTTTGCCGACAGGGGCAACGTCAAGGTGGTCGTTGCGGTTCTGTTCGCCATCGGTGCGGCCTCTATCTGGGCTCTGACGGTGAATAAGGGACCGTTGCTCTATGCTTTTGTCGGGCTTGCCGGTGCCGGAACCATCGGAACCCAGATCCTTGCCAATGTTCTGGTCGGCCGGCTCTATCCCGTCCATATTCGCGGTACGGGTCTCGGTTTCTCGCTCGCGGTCGGTCGTTTGGGCGGTATTGCCGGCCCGATGATTGGCGGCCTCGTCCTGCAGCGGGGGCTGGCCCCGGAGTGGAATTTCTACATTTTCGGTTCGGTCGCACTGGTGGGTCTGTTGCTGACCGTGTTGACCCTGCTTTACCGCACATCCGGTGACGAGCGGGTTTGATGAATGAAGTCGCGAGCCGTGGGACTGAAAACCCGCGGCTCGCCCGTCACGCCTTGCGGGAAACCGGCGTGACCGTTGCCATTTGCTGCAATGTCCGCTCGTTGATGCGTCTGGCGCGGGCCAGCGCATCGTCGCGATCTTCGGGCAGCGTGTAGGTCATGTAGGACAGCGAGGTTTCGAGGTCGTTGTTATTGTGCCCCAGAATGGCGGCGAAGTAGCTGTTCTTGGTGACGTGGGGTGGCGCGAAATTGTGATAGGCGACCTCGGCATAAAGGTGCCGCAGGCCATAGGGCTTGGGAAGCTCTTCCTTCGGCCAGAAATCCTCGAACAGGTTAAAAACCGTGTCCCGGAGCAGCAGGCGGGTTTCCGACGAAAAATCGTCGATCGACATACCGTGCCACAGTTTTCCCTGCCCGCTTTCGCGCAGGCGCCTGTAGGCGGAGAGGATGGCTTCGGACCGGGCAAGGACCGGAATTTCGTAGGTCACGCCAAATTTCGTTCCTTCGCCCTGCTTCGTCTTGGCCTGGCCGTTGAACAGGATGCTCCATTTGGAAACGCCCCTGCCATAGGGGGCGGGTGAAAACTCGGCCTGGGTGAAAACCTCGTATGGGCGCCGTCCCGTCATGCCGATCAGGCCGATGCCGATCATCAGCGGATCGGCGGACTGGAGGCAATCGGCGCAAATCTTCAGAACCTGCCGGTAATTCTCGAATGTGATCAGGGCGCCGTGCTTGTTGGCGATCTTTTCCATCTTGACCCGGCGGGCGTCGTCATACATCGCCGCATCGCCCGTCGCGATCTTCAGCATCGGGTGGTCGTCGCCGAAGGCTTCGCGGATCGCATTGCGATATCTGGTGATGTAGGAGATGATCGTCGTCTGCGCCCTGTCCTTCATGGTGCCGAGTTCGGCGTTCCACAGGGCCTGCATTTCCTCTTTCGTGGCCACGCCGTTCATCGCCGCAATGAAATCCGCTATGCGCAGAAGAACCGTCGGCTTGCGGCCGGCGGTGTTGAATTCAGCCCGCTCGATTTTTTCGACGATGGATGTGGCGACGCCGGTTTTCGGATAGTCGGCCCGCTCGATATAGGTCTTCAGCCGCTCGCGCAGTTTCTTCATGTTGCAGATGGCGAGCGGGGTGCTCTTGACGCCGAATTCGGCCTTCAGAGCGTAACGGTATTTCATGATATAGAGTTCGAGTGTCTTTTCCGTGCGGCCATTGTCGAAATGGTAGCGGACCTCGGCGTCCCACAGGTCGCGGATCTTTCTGTTGCGCACCGCATCGTCGCTCTTCATCGCCTCCCTGACGCGGGCGACAAACTGGTCGATACGTTCCACGAGGACGGGTGTTTTTGTCTTTCGCTTTAAGGCGGGCATGCGGCGGCTCCCTGAACCGGTCCGAAAATATAAAATCCATGGTTGGCAATCAACTGAAGCACGGTTGAGGAAATGCCATGATCATTCGCCGCCGGCCGGTTTCTTTTGAATAATAGTTTAATTGATTCCGCAAGCACGGCGGTGATGCGGGAAACCGTGAGAGAGGGTTTCCGGCGCGTCGCCCGCTTGGAAGCCGCCAAATACTGCCGGCTTCCATGGTTCACGCGGACGAGGCCCGGCGGGATTGTTCACGCGGCTTCGAAATGTCTGCGAAGCCTGTCGGGACAGGGAGGCTTATTTCGGCAGCCGGGTCTTCAGTGCCGCCACGATCTTGTTGGCCAGTGCCTCGTAATCCTCATCGAAATGATGGCCGCCCTCGATACCGAGCGTTTCCACGCCTTTCGCCTTCAGGCCGGGGCAGGGGTCTTCATCTTCCTCTTCCGTGCCGTAGATGCATTGCACCAGTTTCGGATCGATCTTGGCGATATCATCCACGGTCTTGCCGCCCTTGCCTTCTCCGGCAACGCCGAGCCAGCCCTGCACGGAGATTTCGAAATCCACCTCCGTGGACAATCCCATGAGGGTAAGCTGCACGACATGTGATTTCGCGCGGTCGGGCAGGAGGTTGTAGGTTGCAGGAATGATATCGGCACCGAAGGAATAGCCGATCAATACGACGTTTCGAACCTTCCATTGCTTGCGATAGGTGTCGATGATGCGGGCAAGGTCGCCCGCCACTTCCTGCGGCTGCTTTTCCTTCCAGAAATAACGCAGGGCATCGACGCCGATTACGGGAATGCCCTGTTTCTGCAGCGCGCCGCCCACTTCTTCGTCAAGATCGCGCCAGCCGCCGTCGCCGGAATAGATCACCGCCATGGTGTCCATGACAGGGCTCGTTTCCAGAACCTTGATCGGCAGGCCAAGCGGGCTGTCGGTGTCACCCGCGGCATCGATCTGGTCGGAAAGGGTCTGGGTCAGAACCTCGTCCGCCTTGTCCTCCACGTCCGTCACGTCGATGTCAGGATGCAGCTTGACGAGCGCGCTGACGTGGTCGCGACCCTTCTGATCCGCGCCGGGCGTGAACAGCACGCTGACTGGCGCGGGCAGCGGGCCGTCGGTGAGGCCATAGACCGTTTCGCCGTCCACCTTGTCCTTGGTGGCGGGGGTGCAGAGGATTTTCTCAAGTGGCAGGCCTGCCTTGGGGTCGACGGCGATGGCTTCCCGCACGGTGGAGACCGGGCTCTGCGCGATCATCGCCAGCGCCAGCGTTCCGCCCTTGCCGATGCCGGTAAGGATCGGCTGGCGATAGCTGCTGGTACCGGCGGTGCGCTGGATCTGCTGCGACAGCGACTCGATATCCGAGATCATGTAGATGCACTCGTCGTCATCGGCCTCGAGCGCCTTCAGATATTCCTTGAAGTCGATGCCGACCACGGCGGCGCCCTTTTCCACCAGCGCCTTGGCGCGGGTCTCGTCGGCGGCTGTCCAGCCGTCGGCGTCGGAAATCAGGAAGACGCTGGCGAGAATATCGCCGTCCGGCACCATGATGTGCTCGGCAGGGATCATGCCGGTCTCATAGGCGGGCTTGTCCTGCGCAAAAACAGGGGTGGAAGCGAACAGGGCGGAGGCGGCAAGGGCTGCCCTCAGCATGGTGGATTTTTTCATTTTCCGATCACTCCTCTGACACCGCCACTGATCAGAACCGTCGCATCCATCAGCGCCAGAGCGGCGTCCGCGCCGTTCTGAACTGCGAGATAACGCGGTTCCCATTTCGGGTGGAACTTTGCCTTGAAAGCGCGAAGTCCCTTGAAGTTGTAGAAACGTTCGCCGTGTTCGAACAGCGTGCTGCCGATGCGGTCCCAGACGGGGGCCGCGTCGCGCCTCGACATGCCGGACATGGGCGCCATGCCGAGATTGAAGCTCTCATAGCCCGCCTCCCGCAAATATTGCATGATGCTGACGAAGAGGAAATCCATCGCGCCGCGCGGCGCATCTGGAGAAAAGCGCATGAGATCGACGGTTGCTTCCTTTTTCGTGTCCGTCACCATCAGATTGGCGAAGGCGGTGATCTTTCCATCCTTGCGCAGCACGGCGACGGGCTGCGACAGGATGTAGTCCGGCTCGAAAGCGCCGAGCGAGAAGCGTTTTTCCCGCGTGTTATGGTGCGCGAGCCAACCGTCGGAGACCTGTTTCAGGTCGTCCAGAATATCCGCCACATGCGCTTTTTCGACCACTTCAAAGGTCAGCCCGTCGCGTGCGCCACGGCTCAGCGACTGGCGGAGGGTTGCGAGCTTGCCGCCCTTCAGTTCGAAGGCGGTAAGATCCACCAGCGCCAATTCACCGAGTTTGAAGGCGCGAAGGCCCGCATCGGCGCAATGGGACAGAAGATAAGGCGAAATCTGGTAGAAGGCGGCGCGTGCGCCCGCCGAACGGGCGGCTTCCACGAATTGCCAGACGAGATCGGGGAAATCGTCCTCATCGCCGACCGGATCGGCGAAGGCGATCCAGGAGCGGCCCTGAATGCCGTACATGATGAAGGCGTTGCCGCTTTCGGAAAACATCACGTGCTTGTCGCCCATGCGTACCAGATTGGCGTCGGCCGCATCCTGTGTCATGACGATGCCGGTTGCGCTGGCGACGTCATCGGCCTTGATGGCATCCGGTCGGTAGGCCACCGGCCGCATCAGGCTGAAGATGGCGATGGTGGACGACGCAAGCACGAGACCGAGAAGCGCGCGCAGGCCGCGCGGGGCTTCCTCGGAGAATTCGAACTGCCACCACAGCGTATGGCTGTAATCCGTATCGCGATAGACGAAGAGCAGGATCGTGGCCGCGCCGGCGATGATGACGGCCATGGCGGCGAGCCAGCTCGGTCCCAGCGCCTGTTTCACCAGCGAGGCATGGCGGTTGAAGCTGCGCATATTGGCGGCGAGGGCGGCGATGAAGACACCGAGGATGGCGGCTTCGAAGACCGCGATCGCCTTGAGTATGGAGAGAACCAGCGCCACGGAGGCGGCGACGAGGGCGATCCACCAGGCGCCGTCCAGCCGCTGCCCGAGACCGCGCGAGGCGACGACCAGCACCAGGCCGAGAATGCTGGTGAGAAAATGCGCGGCTTCGATGATCGGCAGCGGCACGAAATTCGACAGGAAATCCAGATTGCCGTCCGGGGTGGGCGTCACGCTGGAAAAGATCAGCATGGTGCCGAGGATCATCGCGAAGGTTGACAGCAGCGGCGGTGCGAGCCGCACGGCAAGCTGGCTGATATCGGAGACCACGGGTTTTGCCGCGAACTGCTTCATTTCGGAAACGAGCATCACCAGAATGGCAACAAGCAGCGGCAGGACGTGGTAGATCACGCGGTAGAGAACGAGGCTTCCGAGCAGCTGGTCGACGCTGATCGCATTGCCGAGACCCGCGACCATCACCGTTTCAAAGACACCGAGACCGGCCGGCACATGGCTGAGAACGCCAAGGCCGACGGCGGTGGCATAGATGGCGAAGAATGTCGGCCAGCCGAGATGCGTCTCGGGCAGCAGCACATAAAGCACGGAGGCGGAGGCGGCGATATCGAAGGCGGAAACGAGGAACTGCCGCGACGATGTCCGGCTGTCCGGCAGGCGAAGCCGCCATGCGCCAAGCCGGATGGCGTGGCCGTTGCGCCCGACATAGGCCGCCACGACGAGGACCGCGATGACGGCCAGTGCCGCCGCGCGCAGGATCAGGGCGTCGACACCGATGATGGCGGTGATGCGCGGCGCGACGATGAAGGTGGAGATGGCGCTGACCGAAAGCAGCCCAAGCCCGAAGGACAGGGTGACGAAGGCGATGACGCGAGCGATCTCGCCGGGCGACAGCCCGAGCCGCGAATAGGCGCGAAAGCGGATCGCGCCGCCGCTCAAGGGGCCGAAACCGGCGGTATTGCCGATGGCATAGGCGGCAAAGGCGGTTGCCGCCATGGGCGGAAAGGGCAGCTTGCGGCCAATATATTCGATGGCATTGGCGTCATAGAATATCAGCGCCAGAAAGCTGAGCGCCGTGAAGAGGATGGCAAGCAGGACGGCGGAAGCCGAGGTCTGCGTCAGCGCGTCGATGACGTCATCGTAGCGGACTTCGGACGTCAGGTGATAGATGGCAAATGTCATCATCACGAAGACGAGCGTGATGGCGATCGCAGTCAGATAGGGGCGGTTTCTGGCAAAAAAGCTCTCAACCGCGGATTCCGTGACATCGATTTGTGTGGTTTCGCTCTTGTCTGCCATTTGCTTTGTCCAGCGCCCGTTCCCAAGCTTGGCGAACCACAGGAATGTGTCGCTAATTCGTTTCGGTTGAGGAAATGTGATTAGCAGAAAAGCATGAAGTGTCGATGTGAACTTTGCCTCCGGTTATTCGGGAATTACGCGCAGTTTAACGGCGGAAATGCAACTAAAGAATGCATGATTTTGGGGATTGTTCCCAAAGGGACAAAATTGACCGCTGCGGTTGCCTGGTGGTGGCGTTTGATGCCATTACACGCTCCTTTTGATTGAAGGAGATGCAGATGAACACGCCTACAAGAATAGCGCTTTCGCTCGTCGTCGCCCTCGTGGCGGGCGGCGGATACATGGCGGTGGACAAGATGCGCGGTGCCGAATGGGTCGTTTCGCCGCAGCAGATTGCGGAGGCCAAGGCAAAGGGGCAGATGGGGTATGAATCCCGTCCGGGCACCGTGACCGTGCTGCCGATCCGCAGCGAGACGGCGGATGTGCTGCCGATGAAATGGGCGATGATCGGTGTCGTCGCCGGGCTTCTGGCCTTCCGGGCGAGCGGCAGGAAAAAAGCGGCAAAGGCTTGAAGGCCTGCCGCTTCGTGTCTCCGGCGCCCTGCGCCGGAGATGAAATGCAATTTATGCCTCATGCACCCCAGGTTTTTTCGAGTACGCGGACCCAGTTGCCGTGGCAAATCCTGGCAAGCGCCTCGTCGTCATAACCGCCCTTGCGCAGGGCTTCGACCAGCAATTGCAAATCGGCTGCGTCCTTCATGGCGGCGGGAATGGTGGTGCCGTCGAAATCCGAACCGAGCGCGACATGCTCGATGCCGATGCGGTTGACGATGTAATCCACATGGCGGACGAGTTCGCTCAGGTCGGTATCCGGATTCTTCACGCCGTCCTGGCGCAGGAAAAGCACGCCGAAATTGATGCCGGCAAGGCCGCCCGTATCGCGGATGGCGTCCAGCTGGCGGTCCGTCAGGTTACGGCTGTGGTTGCACACGGCATAGGCGTTGGAATGCGAGGCGACGAGCGGCGCGTCTGAAATCCTGGCGATGTCCCAGAAACCCTGCTCATTCATGTGCGACAGGTCGACCATGATCTTCAGTTCGTTGCAGGTCTTTATCAGCCGCTTGCCGGCATCGGTGAGGCTGGGGCCGATATCCGGCGTCGAGGGGAAACGGAAGGGAACGCCATAAGCGAAAATGTTCGGGCGGCTCCAGACCGGTCCGAGCGTGCGAAGGCCCGCCTCGTAGAGCACATGCAGCGCATCGAGATCAGCGCCGATCGCTTCCGCGCCCTCGATATGGAAGACCGAGGCAAAAGCGCCCGATGCCATGGCGTCGCGGATATCGGCGGCCGTGCGGCAGACCTTCAGCGCGCCCTTCGACTGCTTCTCGGCACGGAACAAAAGAGCGGCCATGGCAAGCGTTGCCTTCAGCGCATCTGCCTCATCGGGTGTCGGGTAGTCGCCGTTGGCGTCCTTGTCCATGCTGGGCGAAGGTACGTAGATGGCGCAGAGGCCGCCGGCCAGCCCACCCTTCCTGGCGCGTGGCAGGTCGATGTGGCCAACCGTGTCACCCTCGATGAGCAGGGTCTCGGGAGAGGCATTGCCCGACCGCCATAACCGCAGAAGCACGTCGTTGTGGCCGTCGAAGACGGGTACGGTTTTTTCATCGGTCATGGTCATTCACCTTCGGATAGGGGGAGGGCGCGGATGCGCGCCTATTCAGACTTTTGGGAATTGGTAGAGGAAAGGTCAAGGCGGGAGCAAATGCAATCCGTGCATAGGCTCTGCCAAATTTGGAATTGGTCGGGCCTCGTTTGCTCGTGGTAATCGCGGGAAAACATAAAAAAAATGACTGGATTGGGGCAAACCCACCGTTTTCCGAAAAATAAGGTCCGAAAGGGGATTTTCGATGATTTCAAGACGCAACCTGTTGATTGCCGGCGCTGCCGTTCCGTTCCTGTCCTATGCGCGCATTCCGGCATTTGCCGCGACACCGAAGGACATTCTTGTCGTCGCGCAGCAGCTGGACAATATGACGAGCCTTGACCCGCATGAAGGTTTCGAAGCCGTCGGCGGTGAAATCATCTCCAACATGTATCAGAAGCTGGTGCGCGCCAACCGTGAAGATTCCACCAAGGTTGATCCGGTTATCGCGAAATCCTGGGAAGCCGATGCGGACAGCAAGGTTTTCACCTTCGTCATCGGTGACGAAGCGACCTTCGCGAGCGGTGCGAAAGTGACCGCGGAAGACGTCGCGTTCTCGCTGCAGCGCGCCATCAAGATGAACAAGAGCCCGGCCTTCATCATCAGCCAGTTCGGCTTCACGCCTGAGAATGCCGAAACGACCATCGTTGCCGCCGACGACAAGACGGTGAAGCTGACGACGGCAAAGCCGACCGCCATCTCCTTCCTGCTTTATTGCCTCTCCGCCAATATTGGTGCGATCGTTGAAAAGAAGGCGGTTCTTGCCAATGCGTCGGGTGAAGACCTCGGCAATGGCTGGCTGCAGAAGAACAGCGCCGGTTCCGGCGATTTCATGCTGCAGGCCTGGAAGCCGAGCGAAAGCGTCGCACTCACTGTCAACCCGAACGGTCCTTACAAGGGCAATATCAAGCGTATCGTGCTGCGCCATGTCACCGATCCGTCTTCCCAGCTGCTGATGCTGCAGAAGGGCGATATCGACATTGCCCGCGACCTGACGTCGGAGCAGCTGCGCACCGTCAAGGACGACGCCAATATCGAACTGGAGCGCAAGTCCATCGCCTCGCTGGTGCTGATCTCGCTCAACCAGGGCAATGAGAACCTTGCCAAGCCGCAGGTCTGGCAGGCGATCAAGTGGGCGCTGGATTATAAGGGCATGCAGGAAAACATCGTGCCGCTGACGCACGAGATCCACCAGAGCTTCGAGCCGAAGGGCTTCCCCGGCGCTGTCAACGACATTCCGTTCCAGCGCGATGTCGAAAAGGCGAAGGCGCTGATGGCCGAAGCCGGCCTTGCCGACGGTTTCGAGATCAGCATGGACCACTATTCCGCCCAGCCTTACCCGGATCTGGCGCAGGCCATTCAGGCCAACCTTGCCGATATCGGCATCAAGGTGCGTCTGCAATCGGCTGAAAACCGTCAGGTTCTGACCAAGATGCGCGCCCGCGAACACCAGATGGCGCTGTCCGCATGGGGCACGGATTATTTCGATCCGCATTCCAACGCCGATGTCTTCAACATCAACAAGGACAATGGCGACGACGCCAAGTCGAAGCCCTTCCTGTGGCGTTCGCGCTTCAAGAACGACGACTTCGCCGCCAAGGCGGAAGCCGCCCGTGACGAGAAGGACCCGGCAAAGCGCGTGGAGCTTTATGAAGCCCTGCAGCGCGAGCACATGGAAAACAGCCCGTTCGTGTTCATGTTCCAGACCACGAAGACGGCAGCTTTCCGCAAGGGCGTTTCAGGCTTCGAACTCGGCGTTCTCTCCGAGGGCAATTCCTACCACGATGCGAAGAAAGCGTGACATTGAACAAGCGCGTTAAAAGCATATCGTCGATACTGAGCAGCGTCCTCCTGACGCTGTTCGGTTTGATGGTCATCACCTTCATGATCGGGCGCGTCATGCCCGTCGATCCCGTCATCGCGGCGGTCGGCGATAACGCGCCCGAAGACGTCATCGTGCGGGTGCGGGCCGAAATGGGCCTCGACCAGCCGCTGGTCGTGCAGTTCTTCCATTATGTCACGCAGGTCCTGCATGGCGATTTCGGCAATTCGATCCTGACCCGCAATCCGGTCTGGATCGATATCAAGCGCGTTTTTCCCGCCACGTTCGAACTTGCTACCGCAGCCCTCATTCTGGCCGCGCTGATTGGCATTCCGCTCGGCGTCTGGGCCGCCGTGAAGCAGGGCAAGCTGACGGATCAGGTGATCCGCGTCGTCTGCCTTGCCGGTCACTCCGTGCCGGTCTTCATGCTGGCGCTGATTTCGCTGCTCGTCTTTTACGCCACGCTTGGCGTCGCACCGGGACCGGGCCGGCAGGACATCATCTATGACGGCATGATCACGCAGGTCACTGGCCTGATGACGGTCGACACGCTGCTTGCCGGTGACTGGGACGCCTTTTACGACGCCATCGCCCATATGGTGCAGCCCGTCTGCATTCTCGCCTATTTCAGCATGGCCTATATCACCCGCATGACGCGCGCCTTCATGATCGACGCGCTGAAGGGTGAATATGTCATCACCGCCCGCGCCAAGGGGCTTTCGGCCATGACCGTGATCTGGGGCCACGCCTTCCCGACGGTCGCCGTGCAGCTCGTCACGGTTCTGGCGCTCACCTATGCCGGCCTTCTCGAAGGTGCCGTGGTGACGGAAACCGTCTTCAGCTGGCCGGGCCTTGGTCAATACCTCACCGTCTCGCTCATGAACGCGGACATGAACCCGGTCGTCGGAGCAACCCTGTTGATCGGCTTCATCTATGTCGCCCTCAACCTGCTCGCAGACGTGCTTTACAGAGTTATGGATCCTCGCGTTCGATGATGTTAGCTAATTTCAGAAACTGGGCGCTGGATGAGACGCCGCATTCCCGCACACAGGCTGCCTGGGGAAACCGGTATCGCATCTGGCTCAACCTCAAGTCCAATCCGCTGGCGGTGATCGGTCTGACCATCATCGTCCTCTTCATCGCGCTGTCGCTTCTGGCGCCGCTGCTCGCGCCCTTTGATCCGGCAACGCAGAATCTCGGCAACCGCCTGGCATTCCCTAGCGCCGAACACTGGTTCGGCACGGATGAGCTGGGCCGCGACATTCTCTCGCGCATTCTCTATGGCGGCCGCGTCACGCTCGGCATGGTCATTGCCGTCGTCGTTCTCGTGGCACCCATCGGCCTCGCCATCGGCTGCATCGCCGGTTATTTCGGCGGCATTGTCGATACGGTGCTGATGCGGGTGACGGATGTGTTCCTGGCCTTTCCGCGCCTCATCCTCGCGCTAGCCTTCGTCGCGGCGCTGAAGCCCGGCGTTGAAAGCGCCATTCTCGCCATCGCGCTCACCGCATGGCCGCCCTATGCGCGCCTTGCCCGCGCCGAAACCATGACGGTGCGCGGCAGCGACTTCGTCGCGGCCTATCGCCTGACCGGCGCTTCCGCCTGGCGCATCATTGCGCGTCACATTGCGCCGCTCTGCGTGCCGAGCCTTATCGTGCGTATCACGCTCGACATGAGCTCGATCATCATCACCGCCGCCAGCCTCGGCTTCCTCGGCATGGGCGCACAGCCGCCTTCGCCGGAATGGGGTGCGATGATTGCGACGGCCAAGCGCTTCATCTTCGAACAATGGTGGGTCGCCACCATTCCCGGCATCGCCATCTTCCTCGTTTCGCTCGCCTTCAACTTCCTTGGCGATGGCTTGCGTGACGTTCTCGACCCGAAGGGACATTGAGCCATGCTGGTCGAAATCGAAAATCTGAAGATCGCTTTCCAGACCCGCACCAGCCGTTTCGAGGCGGTGCGTGGCGTGTCCATGAAGCTCGGTACTGAAAAGCTCGGCATTGTCGGCGAATCCGGTTCGGGCAAGAGCCTGACGGCGCGGGCGCTGATGAAGCTTCTGCCCTCCAATGCGGATATCCGCGCCGACAAGCTCGCCTTCGACGGCATCGACGTGCTGTCCGCCAGCGAAAGGCAGATGCGCCAGATCCGCGGCAAGCGGGCGGGTTTCATTCTGCAGGACCCGAAATATTCGCTGAACCCGGTGAAGACTATGGGTGCACAGATCGCGGAAGCCTGGCGCGCCCATAAGGGCGGCAGCAAGCGGGCCGCCATGGAAGCGGCCATCGGCCTGCTCGATCAGGTGAAAATCCGCAATCCGCGTCAGGTTGCCTCGTCCTATGCGCATGAGGTTTCCGGCGGCATGGGCCAGCGCGTGATGATCGCCATGATGCTGGCGCCCGATCCGGAATTGCTGATCGCCGACGAGCCGACCAGCGCGCTCGATGCCACGGTGCAGGCGGAAATCCTGCGGCTGATCGAGGAACTGGTGTCGGAACGCGGCATGGGCCTTATCCTCATCAGCCACGACCTGCCGCTGGTTTCGCATTTCTGCGACCGCGTCGCCGTCATGTATTCCGGCCGGGTGATGGAAGAGCTGAAGGCGTCCGAACTCCTGAAAGCCGAACATCCCTATACAAAGGGACTTCTGAACTGCATTCCCTCGCTGACGCATCCGCGCGAGCGTCTTCCCGTTCTCAACCGTGATGCAGCGTGGTCCAGCCAATGATCGACGTCGATAATCTCCGTATCAAGTTCGGCGACCGCGAAGTGGTGAAGGGCGTGTCCTTTTCGGTGGAAAAGGGCGGCAGCTTTGGCATCGTCGGCGAAAGCGGATCGGGCAAGTCCACCATCCTGCGCGCCATGGCCGGCCTCAACGAAAGCTGGGAAGGGCGCATCGCCTTTGCCGGCAAGGATGCACCGCTGAAGCGCACGCCGGAATTCTTCCGGCAGGTGCAGATGGTGTTTCAGGACCCCTATGGCTCGCTGCATCCGCGCCAGACCATCGACCGTATTCTCAGCGAATTGCCGCTGGTGCACGGCATGGACAATATTGAAAAACGCATCCAGCAGGCCCTGTCCGATGTGGCGCTGCCGCAGGCGGTGCGTTTCCGTTTTCCGCACCAGCTCTCCGGCGGCCAGCGCCAGCGCGTAGCGATTGCCCGCGCGCTGATTGCCGATCCGCAGGTGCTGCTGCTCGATGAACCGACTTCGGCACTCGATGTGTCGGTGCAGGCGGAAATCCTGAACCTGTTGCAGGACCTGCGCGCGGCGCGCAACCTCACCTATATTCTCGTCAGCCACAATCTCGCGGTCATTGCGCATCTGTGCCCGCAGGTTGGCGTGATGCTGAACGGGGACATGGTGGAGCAGCTGAGTGCCGGCGATCTGCGAGATGGCCGGACCAAACATCCGCATACGGAAGAGCTGCGTAGCCTGAGTATCCGGCTGGAAGAACCGGCCTGAGTCTACGTTGCCAATAAATCGAGCGGGTGCCACGAGTTTCTTCTCCCCCTCGGGGAGAAGAAACAAGCGGCGATGCCGAGGCTTTCTGTAGAGACGACAAGACACGAGACCGAGCCATGCCAAAAGAATTCGACTGGAACGCCGCTTCAACCCTTTCTGAGAGCTTTGTCTCGCAATGGGCGGACAATGAGCCGGGCGGGGCGGTCATCGGTTTTGATCTCGATGGCATCCGTTTTGCCCATGCCGGCGGTGTCGAGAGCCTCTCGACCTTCGCGCCCTTTACGCCGCAGAGCGTGGTGCGGTATGCCTCGGTCACCAAACATGCCTTCTGTGCCATGGTGCTTGCGCATTCCGATCTGATCGGCCTTGACGATCCACTCGGTAAACATCTGCCGGAGTTGCAGTCGCCGCTCCGCGACGTCACGGTGGGGCAGGCGCTGGATATGAGCGGTGGCCTGCCGGATACGCGTGAATGCCTCTCGCTGCTTGGCCTTTCCGTTTATACCGAAACGAAGGCCGGACCGCTTCTCGACTATCTGTCGCGGCTCAACCGGCTGAATTTCCCTGCCGGTAGTGAGGTGTCCTACTCCAATACCGGTTACCGGCTGGTGGAGGCGGCGTTGGAGCGTCGCGGTTTCCGTTTCGATGATTTTGTGCAGACACAGATTTCCGGCCCGTTCGGCGTGTTTCTGAAGGCGCCGGATGTCTGGAACGATCCTGTCGACGGGCTGGTGCCGGGCTACTGGAAGGCTGAAAACAACTGGCAGCTTTCGGCCGCCGGCCTGCATATTTCCGCTTCGGGTAGCCTTGCGGGCAGCGCCGAAGCACTTACCCGTTGGTTGCAGGGGCTGATGCGGGGCGAGGGAAGCTTCGCGGGTGTTCTGGATGCGCTTTCGGCTGAGCGGCCGCTCGCCGATGGACGGATGAGCGAATATGGCCTCGGCCTGCGCTGGTCGCATCTCGGAGACAGGCGTTTCGTCGGTCACGGCGGTTCGCATCCGGGTTACAAGACCTACTTTCTGCTTGATCCGGAAAACGGCACTGGCTTCGTCGTGGTGTCGAACCGTGAGGATACCAATGGTTTCAAGATCGCGCTGGAAGGCATGGCGGCTTTGACCGGCCTGCCTTTGCCCAAGCCTGCCGCCAGCCTGCCGGAAGGCCTCTATGTCACCGAAAGCGGGCCGTGGTGGCTGGAGATCAAAGACAGCACATCCACTTTCATCGATGGCGACGACACGCTTTATGAAGATGCCGATGGCTGGGTCTCCTCCCGTTCCGCATCCTCTCCGATGCGTCTCAGGCTGGATGGTGCCGCCATTGTCGGCGAGGCCGGTCACGCCGCTCGCCGCTTCCCGCCGGTCGGCCAGCATGTCGTGCCGGACGATCTTTCGGGCTTGTGGCGCTCGGATGAGGGAGCGGAATTTATCATCAGCGGTTCCTCTCTGACGATGGGCATCGGCCCCACGCGCCGGAGCATGCCCTTGAAAGCGCTCGGCAATGGCCGCTTTCTGTTCACGCTCATCGATGGGCCGTGGACGAAGCGCGTCTGCCTCAACCGGCTGGGTGACGACCGGATCGAGCTGGTGTCCAGCCGGGCGCGGATGATCGAATATTCCCGCGCGCGGTAAAGGGGATTTCAAAGACGCCTGAATGCTCCTAATAAAGACCCGTGTTCCCGGCAGGCCGGGACAACATCTTTGTGGGAGAACAGGCCCTTGGAAGTCAAATGGCTTGAGGATTTCCTGGCGCTGGCCGGAACGCTCAATTTCTCGAAGGCGGCGGATGAGCGGCATGTGACGCAATCCGCCTTCAGCCGGCGCATCAAGCAGCTGGAAGCCTGGGTGGGGGCGACGCTGGTCGACCGCGCTTCCTATCCGTCGCGGCTCACCGAGGCCGGGGTGAAATTCGTGCCGGTGGCGCAGGAGACGCTGAAGCAGCTTTACCATGCACGGCGCACGCTTCTTCAGGAAGAAGGGGCCGATGCCAGAACCGTTCGGCTGACGGCGCTGCATACCCTGTCCTTCACCTTCTTTCCCGACTGGCTGAAACGGGTGAACGAGACGGCCGGACCGCTGTTTTCAGTTCTGCGGCCGGATTCCGGCAGCATGGAGGAAAACCTCAATTCGCTGGTGGACGGGCAGAGTGATTTCCTTCTGACCTATGCCCATCCCGAAGTGCCGATGCTGCTCGATGCGCAGACCTTCGAATTCCGCGTGCTGGGTGCAGAAAACATCATTCCGGTTTCCGCGCCGGCGAAAGATGGTTCACCGCTGCATGCGCTGGTGGAAAATGCGCGAAAACCCTTTGCCTATCTGGATTATGAAAAGGCCTCGTTTTTCGGGCCGCTGCTGCGCGATCTCCTGAGCGCGCGGCTGCCGCAATTCGAGCGGGTGCATGAGGGCAGCATGTCGGTGGGGCTGAAAGCCATGGCGATGGCCGGCTGGGGTGTCGCCTGGGTGCCGGAAAGCCTGATGCGGCACGAACTGGATAGCGGCGCTCTGGTGCGCGCCGCCGATTCAAGTTTCGATATTGCCGTCGATATCAGGCTTTATCGTTCCAAGGAGAACCGCCGGCCCGTGGTTGAGCGCATCTGGGCGGTTCTCGAAGGTTAGAGCATTTCCGGGAAAAGTGGCCCCCGGTTTTCCATCCGGAAATGCGACAAACAAAACGCTTTCGATCAGATGGCCGTGCGGCGGGCGTTTTCGAGATAGAGCGCGCGCAGGCGGCTCACCATCGGGCCGGGCTTGCCGTTACCCACCGGCTTGCCGTCGATCTTCGTGACCGAAACCACGAAGTTGGAGGCGCTGGTCAGGCAGGCCTCGTCGGCATTCAACGCCTCTTCCAGCGTGAAGGGGCGTTCTTCCAGCGTGAAGCCGGCTTCCTTGGCCAGTTGCAGGGCGGCAAGACGGGTGCAGCCGGGCAGCGTCTTGTTGCTGTTGCCGCGGGTGATGATCTTCTTGTCGGCGGTGACGATGTAGGCGGTCGAGGACGCGCCTTCGGTGACGAAACCATCCTCGATCATCCACGCCTCGTCGCAGCCTTCAGCCTTGGCGATGCGTTTGGCCATGACCTGCGGCAAAAGGCAGACGGTCTTTATATCGCGACGTTCCCAACGCTGGTCGGGAACCGATTTGACGGCGATGCCGGCTTCTTCGACCGGGGTGCCGATCAGCTTCTTGGCCTGGGTGAACATGACCAGCGTCGGCTTCAGATCGGCGGAGAACAGGAAATTGCGGTCTTCGGCGCCACGCGTCAGCTGCAGATAGATCATGCCTTCGACGAGATTGTTGTCGGCAATCAGCCGGCGTTCCGCCTCGACGATCTCTTTCGTGGTGACCGGCAGCGGCACGTCGATTTCGCGGGCGCTACGCTCCAGCCGGGCCATGTGCAGGTCGCTGTCGATCAGCTTGCCTTCCAGAACGGAGGTAACTTCATAAATGCCGTCGCCAAACAGGAAACCGCGGTCGAAGATGGAGAGGCGGGCGTCCGCTTCGGGCAGGAATTCGCCGTTGACGTAAACGATGCGACCGGATGGGCTAGTCATGAAAACTCCGTCTGGAAAAGTCAGGCTGAAAGAAGGGTTTTAAGGGCGTCGATGGAAATGGCCTCGAGCGTGGACACCTTGCCGGTGCCGGCATTGAAGCCCGTGGTCGCTGTTGCCGTACAGAGCGAATTGAGGATCGCCTCCTCCGTCGCCTCAATCGCTGCTTCGAAGAGCGGCGAAATCGCATCGTTGGAAAGTTCTGGATAGTCTGCGACGGCCTTGCGGCGCGCGGGCGTGCGGCGCAGCCGCTCATCGGTGGAAAAGGCCAGAGCGTAATCGCCGGAGCCATTGCTGAGTGCTGCACCCGTGCGCGCCAGCCCGCCGAAGCTTCTGGCCGCCAGACGCTTCAGGTTGCGGGAGGAGAGCGGCGCGTCGGTGGCGACAATGATGACGATCGAGCCGTCCTTATCCTTATGGGCAGGGCTGACATAGGGTTTGCCGCAGACCAGCAGATGGCCGCCGTAATTGGACTGGACAAGAATGCCGATCGTATAGGTCGTTCCGGCGATAGTGACGATGCGGGATGCCGTGCCGATGCCGCCTTTCATGCCGAAAGCGACCGTACCGGTTCCGGCACCAACGCCGCCCTCGGCCACGGGGCCTGTGGCCGCGGTTTGCAGTGCGGCCGAGATTTCCTCGACCGTCGGGCGGCCGGCGCGGATGTCGTTCAGGCGGGAATCGTTGGTTTCGCCGACGACGGCATTGATCGAGACGACTTTCTCATTGCCCGGCTGCGCCAGTGTATGGTGGTTAATCGCCTCGATGGCCCGGCCTGTCGCCAGCGTATTGGTGAGGATAACAGGTGTTTCGAGTTCGCCGAGTTCCTCGATCTGGGTGGAGCCGGCAAATTTGCCGAAGCCGTTATAGACGGCGAAGGCGGCGGGCACCTTGTCCTGAAACAGATTGCCGCCATGCGGCAGGATCGCGGTTGCGCCGGTGCGGATCGTGTCGCCTTCGATGACGGTCGAATGGCCGATGGTCACGCCTTCGACATCGGTGATGGCGTTGAGCGGGCCGGTTTCGAAATGGCCGGGCCGGAAACCGATATCGCGCAGTCTCGGGCGGGTCGTCTGATGCATCGGGCGATCACTTTTGCGGAATGCAGGCTCAAGGTGGAACAGGCGCGGCTTCATGAAAAGCTTTGCTCTGACTTGACGTTAGACTACTTCGCCGGGAAACGGCATCGCAAAAATGGAATAGTTTTATGCGGGCAATGGATGCGCTCAGGAGGCGCGCAGCGCGGCTTCGCCTTCACGCTCCAGCCATTGCCGCATCGCCTCTTCCGTCTCTTCGCGCGTCGGTGCGCCGATGCGACCGCCGAAGACGGTGCATTTCAGCGCGGCGGCGACAGAGGAGAGCCGGATGGCGGCGCGGCTTTGCATGCCTTCAGCCATCGCCAGCGCAAATGTGCCGTGGAAGATATCGCCCGCCGCCAGCGTGTCCACCGCTTTGACCTGCATGGTCGTCTGGAAATGCACCGTGGGATCACCGGCGTCCGTCCACCAGCAGCCTTGCGGACCGGCGGTGACGGCGACGAAGGTCTGCGGGTAGCGGGAATGCAGCACCGGCAGCATGTCCTTCACCGTTTCAAGTCCGGTCAGCCGGGCGGCGGCGGGTTCGGAAAAGACGATATGGGTTGCGGCGGGCGCAAGCTTCTCCAGCGTTTCCACCGGCGCCACATCGCCATCCAGAATGGCCGGTTTGCCAAGTGCGCGCGCCACGGTGAGCACATCGAGTGCCAGTTCCGGCCAGCGCACATCCACCAGAACGGCATCAAACGGGGCAATATCTGCCGGCGTGCAGGAGCGTTTTTTCTCATGCAGACGATGATCGTAAAAAGGCACGATCAGCCGTTCTCCCCGGTCATCGATGATGATCGTCGACAGGGCCGAGCGCGCGCCGGCGGCGATGGTCATGCCGGCAACATCGATGCCGCCTTCGGCGAGATCGCGCAGGATGCGGGTGCCGGTTTCGTCGTCGCCCACCGCACCCCAGAGGCTAGCGCGGCCGCCCATGCGATGGGCGGCATAGGCGGCGCTCGACGCCATGCCTTCGGCAATCTGCAGCATCTCATAGGGCAGGACCTTGCCTTCGCCCTTCGGCATGTCATGCACACGGAACAGGGTGTCGAGCACGGCGGCGCCCACGCAGAGCACATGCTTGCCGCCCGCTTCCTTTACCATTCTCTTCGCTCCTGCCGTGTTCAGATACGCTTGCCGCTGTCCTTGTCGAACAGATGCACGGTTGCCGGATCGATGGCAATGTGGATCGTATCGCCGAAGCGGACATCGAGGCGCTCGCGGAACAGGCAGGCGATCTCGTCACCCTTGCAGTTCAGCTTGGCGTAGATTTCCGAGCCGGTGCCTTCGACCAGTTCTACCCGGCCTTCGATGCCGGTCTCGGCGGCGCGGATATGTTCCGGCCGCACGCCGTAGACGAGGTCGCGGCCGCCCAGTTTGCCGATATCGGCATTGGCGGGCAGCGGCAGGCTGAGGCCCTTTGCGGTGCGGAAGACGCCTTCCTCCACCCGACCACGAATGAAATTCATGGCCGGCGAACCGATGAAACCGGCGACGAAGAGATTGGCGGGATTGTCGTAAAGCTCGAGCGGCGCGCCGATCTGCTCGATGACGCCATCATGCAGCACCACGATCTTGTCGGCCATGGTCATGGCTTCCACCTGGTCGTGGGTGACATAGATGGTGGTCGTGCCGATGCGCTGGTGCATGGCCTTGATCTCGCCGCGCATCTGCACGCGCAGCTTGGCATCGAGGTTGGAAAGCGGCTCGTCAAACAGGAAAACCTGCGGATCGCGCACCAGCGCGCGGCCCATGGCGACACGCTGGCGCTGGCCGCCGGAAAGCTGGCGCGGATAACGGTCCAGCAGCTTTTCCAGCCCTAGAATGGCGGCGGCCCTGTCGACCTTGGCTCTGGTTTCCTCGGCGCTGACCTTCTTCAGCTTCAGCGCGAAGCCCATATTATCCTTGACCGTCATATGCGGATAAAGCGCGTAGTTCTGGAAGACCATGGCGATATCGCGGTCACGGGCGGGCAGGTGGCTCACCTCGCGCGCGCCAATGTGGATTTCGCCGTCACTCAGTTCCTCCAGTCCGGCTATCATCCGCAGCAGGGTGGACTTGCCGCAGCCGGAAGGGCCGACGAGGACGACGAACTCTCCGTCCTTGATGTCGATATCGATACCGTGGATGACGTTGACCGAGCCGAAGCGCTTCTGGACGTTTTGAATATTGACCGGTGCCATGTTTTGGTTCCCGTTACGAGCAATTCCAGCAAAAGTGTGTCGCGGTTTTGCGTCCGGAATTGCGTTAAAAGAGTAAGGGCATGGAATGCCCTTCGTGGGTTCAGCCGCCCTTGACGGCGCCGGCGGTGAGACCCGCCACGATCTGTTTCTGTGCGAACATGGTGAGCAGCAGCACCGGCAGCGTCACGATGAGCGCGGCTGCAGCAAGCGGCCCCCAGCTGACCTGTTCGAAGGACAGCATGTTGTAGACCGCGACCGGCAGGGTGCGCGTTTCACGGCTGGCCAGCACGATGCCGAAGACGAAGTTGTTCCACGAGAAGATGACCGCGAGGATGAAGGAGACGACGATGCCGGGCTTGGCAATCGGCAGCGCCACCAGCCGGAACACCTGCCAGGAGGATGCGCCATCGATGCTTGCCGCCTCTTCCAGTTCCTTCGGTGTGGTCTCGAAATAACCGATCATGATCCAGACGACGATCGGAACCGTCACGACAAGATGGATGATGATCTGCGGCCAGAGTGTGCCCAAGAGGTTCAGCCATTGGAACAGCAGGAACAGCGGAATGAGGAATGAGAGGCCGGGCGTCATGCGGGCGATCATGATGACGACGGCGGATTTTTCCGCCTTCAGCCGGGCGATGCCGTAACCGGCGGGTACGCCGATGACGAGCGCCAGAATGGTGGCCGCACCGGTGACGAGCACCGAGTTCCAGAAATAGAGGAAGAAATTATTCTCCTCGAACACCTTCACATAGTTCGACCAAGCGAAACGTTCGGGAATGAGGATCGGCGGATAGGCGCCGTTGTCGATCTCATATTTCAGCGAGAGCGAGATCATCCAGATGAAGAACAGGATGACCGGTGAGATCATCACCAGCGCCACGAAGAAAAGGCCGATGCGATCGAGTGTCTTGCGTTTCAGGATTTTTCCAGACATCAGCGATCCTCCATCTCGTTCCACTGCGAGCGCTGGCGCACCATCAAAAGCACGAAGGACAGCGCCACGATGATGATGAAAAAGACAACGGCCATGGCCGAGCCGTAACCGATGTCGTAATAGGAAAACGCCGTATTATAGAGATAGATGTTGATGGTTTCAGACGCCGTGCCAGGCCCGCCTTGCGTCATCGCATAGATGATGTCGAAGCTTTTGACGGCATCGATGGAGCGGATGATGACGGCGATCATCAGAAACGGCGCAATCATCGGCATGGTCAGGTAACGGAATTTCTGCCAGGCGTTGGCGCCGTCAATTTCAGCACTTTCATAGGGTTCGCGCGGCACTGCAGCCAGCCCGCCGAGCACGATCAGCATGACCAGAGGCGTCCACTGCCAGGTTTCCACCAGCACCAGCGAGGGAATGACGGTCGACTGGTTGTAGATCCATTCCAGCGGTCCGATGCCGATGAGCGACAGCAGATAGTTCAGGACGCCGAGCTGCGGGTGGAACATCATGGTCCAGACGAGCGCGATGGCGACCGGGGTCGCCATCATCGGCATGACGAAAACGCCGCGCAGAAAACCGCGCAGCGGAAACTGCGCATCGAAAACCAGTGCCGCCAATGTTCCGAGGAACAGCGGGGCGACCACCGACAGCACGGTATAGATGAGCGTGTGCCAGAGCGATTCCCAGAACCTGATATCGCCGGCGAGCCGGATATAGTTCTCGAAACCGATAAAGCTCTGCTCCTGTCCGAGCGTCCAGCGGTGCACGCTCATCCACAGGGTAAAGACCCATGGAAAAACGATGACAGCCAGAATGACGATAAGTGCCGGTATGACGAAGGGCCAGTAGTTGGGAGCAAGCCTTGCCGGCCTGCTCCCTTCTCTACGACTGACGCCTGTCTTGGTGTTTTCGATGCTCACGGAGGCCATTATCCCTCGCTACGTGCCAGAACGGGTGCGAATTGCTCCGTCGCCTTTTTCAGCTCGGCTGCCGGGTCCGCGCCGCCGATCATGTTGGTGAGGCCGACGCCGTAGATGTCGCGGAATTCCGTCACCGGAATGATGACGGGAAGCGCAAGCTGCGAGACCTTGCCGGAACCGACAACGGCATCCAGCCAGGCGGCCGGCATCTTCACGCCTTCGCGGACCTTCTGGTCTTCGAGGATGGACTGCCGGAATGGAACGCCGGCACCGGCCTGCAACAGACGCGCGCCCATTTCATGCGAGATCGCCCATTGGCAGAAGAGATAAGCGGCTTCCTTCTTGCTGCTGGCTTCGACGACGCCGAGACCATCGCCGAACGTGCCGGCGGCCTGAACTGCCGGGCCTTTCGGCATGACGCCGTAACCGACCTTGCCGACGACGCGGGATTTTTCCGGGTTCTCGATCGGCGGCGCAAAACCGACGCCATCGAACCACATGCCGATCTTGCCCTGCAGGAAGGCCGATTGCGCTTCCGCCCAGTTGAAGCCGGAGACGCCGGGAGGTGCTGCCTTGGTCATCAGGCGTTGGTAAAGCGCTGCCGCTTCCACCGCTTCCTTGGATTCGGTGTCGATCTTTCCATCCGCACCGATCGGCTTTGCGCCATAACCCAGCATCAGCGAGGTCCAGACTGGAGTATTGGCGTTCTTCAGGCCACGGGCGACGAAACCATAGGTGTTTGTGGCGGGATCGGTGATCTTTTCCGCCGCCGTTACCAGTTCCTCGAAGGTTTCAGGGTATTTCAGGCCCTTGGCTTCGAAGAGTTCCTTGTTCCAGTAAACGATCCAGTAATCCACCGAGAAGGGCAGCGAGCGCAGCACGCCGTCGCTATCCTTGGCAAACAACATGCCGGCTTCAGCGAAATCCTTTTCGACCAGCGACGGATCGGTGAGCGACGGATCCTTCAGGAAGCCGCTGATATCGGCCAGCCACTTGCCCTTTTCGAACTGGCGCTTCTGGACGTGATAGCTCAGATGCACGACGTCGAAGCTCGGCTTGCCGGAGGAAAGCTCGATCACCACCTTCTGGCGTTGCTGTTGTTCAGGCGTTGCCTCGGCATTGACCTTGATGCCGGTCAGTTCTTCGAATTCGCCGAGATATTTGATCAGCGTTTCGCTGCGCGGGCTTTTGACGAGGTTGACCTCAAGCGTGGTGCCGGCGTGTTTTTTCCAGTTCACCGCCGCCGATGCCGGGCGAATGCCGAACATCGCGCTGCCGCCAATCGCGGCCGTGCCTGCCAGAAAGGCGCGACGCGTGGGGTTGAGCAATGAATGCGTCATGTCAGTTCTCCTCCAGATTAGCCGGAAATTCTCCTCACCCCGGCTTGTTGCTTATTTTCCTGCAATCCCGAATTGAAGCCGTCCCATGGCTTCTCCGGAATTGCCCTATACCGCCAGCGCCCTGTCCCTTGCGTTGCGGATATGGGCGGTCAGCCGTTCCACGGCGTCTTCAACGGATCGTTTCTCGATGGCCTCGAGAATGGCGAGATGTTCCTTCATCACCGACTTCACATGGCCGGCGATGCGAAAGCGCTCCTGGTTGATGAGGCGCATCTTGATGGAATTGACGCGGTAGGCATTTGATATGATCGAATTGCCGAGACTATCGATGAAGGCATCGTGCATGCCCCAGTCCACCTGCTGGGCATGCTGATCGAGCTCCGGCGATTCTCCGCTATTTTCAGCTGCTTCGGCAATATCGCGATGCTGTTTCAAAAGCTTGGCGATGGCCTCATCTGAAGCCGAGCGGGTGAACAGCGCCACGGCCTCCTTTTCAAGGAAGATGCGGAACTGGAATGCTTCACGGATAAGGTTGATGTCGATATGGGCGACCTGCAAGCCCCGCTGCGGCACGGTCTTGATCAGCCCTTCCGCCTCCAGCCGCGGAATGGCCTCCCGGATCGCCCCCAGCGGCAGACCCGTCAATTCCACGAGGCGGCGTTGCGAGATGAATTGCCCCGGGCGAACATCACGCGAGAGAAGGTGATGCGTAAAGCTCTCATACGCCCGTTCCCGCAATGTCTGTTCGCCGGTATCGTCCATGCTCAACCTTTCAAGGTCTGTTCAAGCGGCCTGTTTGCGAAACAGCGCGTCGAAAGCGCCTTCGATCTGCCGCCGGTCCTCGGGTGAAATGGCGACGAGCGGCGCGCGCACGTCCGGCCAGATGTTCTCCCCTGTCGTATGTGATACCAGCACCTTGACGGCTGGCGTAACCGGGAATTTCAGAAGTTCCACAACAAGATCTTCAACGCGCTTGTCGTCCTTGCCGTCAACGGCCATGGCACGGACTTCCTGTGTCAGGAAATTGGCGACGCCCGAGATTGCGCCCTGGCCGCCGAGGCGAACGCCCTTCGCCAGATCGCGCTCATCGCCGATCAGGATGACGAGGTCGCCATGCTCTTTCAGCAGGCGTTCGGTATGGCTCCAGTTGCCGGAGGAATCCTTGACGCCGGTGACGATGCCGGGGAATGCCTTTTTCAGCCTTCCCACCAGCTCGACCGACAGTGTCACCATGGTCACGGAAGGAATGTTATAGACGAGGATGTCACGGGCGCCCTTGCCGATCTTTGCGAAAACCGCCGAAAACCAGGCGAACAGGCCGTCATCGCTGACATTCTTGAAATAGGAGGGCGGGGCGAGAAGAATATTGCGGGCACCGGCTTCCAGGGCCTCGGCCGACTGGTCCGCCGCATCCTCGATGGAATCCACGAGAACGCCGGTGACAAGGCGGGACGGCGCAATACCGGCTTCGATGAAACGGGAGAGGATGACCTGCCGTTCGCGGCTACCGACGGAGCATCCCTCACCGGTGGTGCCGAACAGTGTCACGCTGTCACAACCGTTTTGAAGGCAGCGGCGGGCATGAGCGATCATGGCGTCGATATCGACGGTTCCGTCCGTCTTGAACGGGGTTGTCAGGGCTGCCGAAAGGCCAAATTTCTGGGTCAATTAAGATGCTCCTCCAAGGTGACCACGGATTGATAGCGTACTGACATGTTAGTTGTAAATATCTAATTGCAGGATGACTGTTTGAGGTGTCGGGCGGAGGGAGATTCGGATTTCGGATCGCGTGGCGCATTGTCTTCCTGCCGTGACGCATGGAGCCATCGCAGGGAATTGAAGCGGATGCCCTTTCGTACCGCTTCTCTCAGGGCACATTCCTTGTCAGGGCTTGCGAAAAAATGCGAAAATAAAATTTGACTGTTCGAGTAAAGATTTTTATCAGGCAATCTGAATATAGGGATAAAGGGACCATCACCATGACTATTGCGGAGCCTTCAGCGCCTGTAGCCGAGATCGAACAGAGCCGCGTCAAGAGACTGAAAGCAGCGACGCGCGAGGCGCATGGTGAACTCGATGCCTTCATCATGGCTTCGAAGCCGTTCGAGAGTCGGGAGAACTTCGGCAAATTCGTCGAAACGCAATATCTTTTCCATCGCGATCTCGACGCCTTCTTCTCCAATGCCACGCTTGACAGCCTGCTTCCTGACCTTAAAGGCCGCCGCCGTCTCGCCATGATCGAGCAGGACCTTGCCGATCTCGGGCTCGCTATTCCGGAAGCCAGGGCTGCGCGTTTCACCGGCGAAACGCCGTTCGATCTGCCGGAGGCGATGGGCTGGCTTTATGTGGTCGAAGGTTCCAATCTCGGTGCGGCTTTCCTGCTGAAAGATGCGGCGAAGCTCGGTCTTGGCGAAGAATTCGGCGCGCGCCATCTGGCCGGCGCACCGGAAGGGCGCGGCCTGCATTGGCGCACATTCACCGCAGCGCTGGATGAAATTGCGCTGACGGTTGAAGAGGAAGAGCGGGTTGTCGCGGGCGCCGAGGCTGCGTTCCGGGCCGTCCATGCCTACGCGCAGCAGCGGCTGGGTTGAGGTTTTGGCATAGCTGCGCGATTGTTGTCCTCATCGCACAGAAGTGCCCCGTCGCGCGTGCGCGTTTGATTGAGTGTTAACACCCCAGCGCCGTCACCCCGGACTTGATCCGGGGTCCAGCGCGATCAAGTCCTTGATCACGAAAGACTCTATTCACGGCGCAGACGCGTCGTGGCTGGATGCCGGATCGCGTCCGGCATGACGAAGGAGAGCCTTCGGATTTCCTACATCGGTCTGGGATTGTGGTGAGGGCCGCTCGCCTTTGACGTATCGCTCTCTATATTTGCCGAATAAACAGGCAAATATTTTTACCAAATGATAAAAATTTTGCCTTTTGATCAAGGCTCGATGCGCCCCAAAATTTTATCCATTTGATAAAATTATTTTATTTGGTCTGGCACGGAACCTGCTACTCTTTTGTCAAGTCAGGAGACACCTGACGTAAAAAGGGAACAGCAAAATGGAAGTTGGTGTTTTTATCCCGATCGGGAACAATGGGTGGCTTCTTTCTGAAAACGCGCCGCAATACAAGCCGAGCTTCGACTTGAACAAGGCGATCACACTGAAGGCGGAGCAATATGGCTTCGACTTTGCGCTGTCGATGATCAAGCTGCGCGGCTTTGGCGGCAAGACAGAGTTCTGGGATTATAATCTGGAATCCTTCACGCTGATGGCAGGCCTTGCCGCCGTCACCTCCAAGATCAAGCTTTTTGGCACGGCCGCCACGCTGGTCATGCCGCCTGCCATTGTTGCTCGTATGGCGACGACGATCGATTCCATTTCCGGCGGCCGTTTCGGCATCAATCTGATTACCGGCTGGCAGCGTCCGGAATACAGCCAGATGGGACTGTGGCCGGGCGATGATTATTTCGGTGATCGCTACGAATATCTCGGCGAATACACCACCGTTCTGAAAGAGTTGCTGACGGACGGGCAATCGGATTTCAACGGCAAGTTTTTCAAGATGGAAGATTGCCGCATGAAGCCGGTGCCGCAGGGTGATGTGAAGCTCATCTGCGCTGGCTCCTCCAATTCCGGCATGGCGTTTTCGGCCAAGTTTGCCGATTACAGCTTCTGCTTCGGTGTCGGCGTCAATACACCGAAGGCCTTCGCGCCCACCAATGAGCGGCTGCTGGCAGCAACGGAAAAGTCTGGCCGCGAGGTGAAATCCGTCGTGCTGACGATGGTGCTTGCCGAGGAAAAATCCGAAGACGCCTGGGCGAAGTGGGAGCATTACAAGGCGGGTGCGGATGAGGACGCGATCAAGTGGCTCGGCCTGCAAAGCGCCGTCGACACCAAATCCGGCTCCGACACCAATGTGCGGCATATGTCCAATCCCGTCTCGGCGGTCAACATCAACATGGGAACGCTGATCGGCTCCTATGAGGAAGTGGCGGCCATGCTGGATGAGATGAGCGAAGTGCCGGGAACGGGTGGCGTGATGCTGACCTTCGACGACTTCCTCGAAGGCGTCGAAAAATTCGGCAAATATGTGCAGCCGCTGATGAAGAGCCGGGCGCATGTTCAGGCCGGACTGGAGGCTGCGGAATGAGCGAAGCCGTTGTGGCGGGTTACAAGGGGCCGGAAAGTCGTTCGGAAAGCGTCACGCTTCCCGCAAGGCCGGAGCCTATCACCCTGAAACCCAGCGAGACCGCCGTTGTCGTGGTCGACATGCAGAACGCCTATTCGACGGAGGGCGGTTATGTCGATCTGGCCGGGTTCGATATATCTGGGGCCAAGGGCACCATCGCCAACATCAAGAAAACGCTGGATGCAGCACGTGCGGCGGGCGTGCAGGTCATCTATTTCCAGAATGGCTGGGACAAGGATTATGTCGAGGCGGGCGGCCCGGGTTCGCCCAACTGGCACAAATCCAATGCCTTGAAGACCATGCGCAAAAGGCCGGAACTGCAGGGCCAGCTGTTGGCCAAGGGCACATGGGATTATGCCATTGTCGACGAGCTGCAGCCGCAACCCGGCGATATTCTGGTGCCGAAGACGCGTTACAGCGGTTTCTTCAACACCAATATGGACAGCGTTCTGCGCGCCCGCGGTATCCGCAATCTGGTATTCGTTGGCATTGCCACCAATGTCTGCGTGGAAAGCTCGCTGCGCGATGCCTTCCATCTCGAATATTTCGGGGTGATGCTGGAGGATGCCACGCATCATCTCGGTCCAGACTTTATCCAGCAGGCGACGGTCTACAATGTCGAGAAGTTTTTCGGCTGGGTCGCCACCGTCAATGATTTCTGCGGTGTCATCTCGCAGGCCGCACCCGTCAGCGCTTGATATTCAACACAAGAGGAGAACGAAATGCCGAAAAAGATTATCGTGCCTGCCGGTACCAGCAAACCCATCGCTCCCTTTTCGCCGGGAACCCTTGCCGACGGCGTGGTTTACGTGTCCGGCACGCTGCCCTTCGACAAGGACAATAACGTCGTGCATGTGGGTGATGCGAGCGCCCAGACCCGCCATGTTCTCGAAACCATCAAGTCTGTCATCGAAACCGCCGGCGGCACGATGGAGGACGTGACCATGAACCACATCTTCATCACCGACTGGGCGAATTACCAGGCCGTCAACACGGTCTACGCCGAATATTTCCCCGGCGACAAGCCGGCGCGTTATTGCATCCAGTGCGGCCTTGTGAAGCCCGACGCGCTGGTGGAAATCGCCACCGTCGCCCATATCGGCAAATAGGGCGAAACGGCAGATGATGCATTTCGAGGTTCATGGCCGGACCGATCCTGAGGCGGCCACTATCCTGCTGTCTTCGGGGCTGGGCGGATCAGGCACTTACTGGACGCCGCAGATCGATGCCCTTTCCGACCATTTCCGCATCGTCACCTATGACCATCGCGGAACCGGCAGGACCGGCGGCGAGGTGCCGGCAGAGGGCGGCATATCGGCGATGGCGGATGACGTGCTGGAGATTGTCTCGGCCCTGAACCTCGAAAAATTTCACTTCATGGGCCATGCGCTTGGCGGCCTGATCGGTCTCGATATCGCGCTGCGCCAGCCCCGCCTCATCGACCGGCTGGTGCTCATCAATGCCTGGAGCAAGGCCGATCCGCATTCCGGACGCTGCTTTGACGTACGGATCGAGCTTCTGGAAAAATCCGGCGTCGAGGCATTCGTGAAAGCCCAGCCGCTGTTTCTCTATCCGGCCGCATGGATGTCGGAACATCAGGAGCGTCTGGCGCGGGACGATGCCCATGGCGTCGCGCATTTCCAGGGCAAGGCAAATGTGCTGCGGCGTATTGCGGCGCTTCGGGCTTTCGATATCGATAGCCGGCTTGGCGAGATCGACAATCCGGTGCTGGTGGTGGCGACGAAGGACGATCTTCTGGTGCCCTATACCCGTTCGCTGCGGCTGGCGGAGGGCCTGCGGCAGAGCGAACTTTGCCTTCTCGATTTCGGCGCGCATGCGGTGAATATCACCGAAACCGACCTTTTCAACACAAGGCTTCTGCAGTTCCTGCTGCCGGCCACCCGAACATTCTGACAGGATTTTAGAGCAAGATGACGAAAGCACTCGATGACGCGGCACTGGCAACGCTTTTCACCGAAGCACGCACCCATAATGGCTGGGCGGACAAGCCGGTCAGCGATGAAACGCTGAAGGCGCTGTACGACCTGACGAAGATGGGGCCGACCTCGGCCAATTGCTCGCCGGCGCGTTTCGTCTTCGTGCGCAGCGCGGAAGCCAAGGAGAAGCTGAAGCCCGCGCTGTCTTCCGGCAATCTGGAAAAGACCATGGCCGCGCCGGTGACTGTTATTGCCGCCATCGACGCTGAATTTTACGAAAAGCTGCCGGAACTGTTTCCCCATGCCGATGCGCGTTCATGGTTCACTTCCAGTCCGGCTGTGGCCGAAGAAACCGCCTTCCGCAATGCCACGCTTCAGGCGGGGTATCTCATCCTCGCGGCCCGGGCTTTGGGGCTGGATACCGGGGCCATGTCCGGTTTCGACAAGGGCAAGGTGGATGCGGCATTTTTTGCCGGCACGACGTGGAAATCCAATTTCCTGATCAATCTCGGCCATGGTGATCCGTCGAAGCTTTTCGGCCGCCTGCCGCGGCTTGCCTTCGAAGACGCCTGCGTGCTGGCTTGATGGCCTGTTAAGGAAGGATGGGTTAGATGCAGATGAAGTCTCTTGAAAAGGAAGCGGAAATGGAGACGAAGACTGCACAGGAGCGCAGCCTCGAATACAGAAACGCCATGGCGCGGCTCGGTGCGGCGGTCAATATCGTCACCACCAACGGTGCGGCAGGCCGCGCGGGCTTTGCCGCGACGGCCGTTTGCAGCGTTTCCGACAATCCGCCCACGCTTCTCGTCTGCCTCAACCGCAATGCTTCCGCCTACAGGGTGGTGAAGGCCAATGGCGTCATCTGCGTCAATACGCTTGCCGCACATCACGAGGTGCTGAGCACGCTTTTCGGTGGCAAGACGCCCGCCGATGAACGCTTTGCCGCCGGAAGCTGGGGCGTGCTCGAAACCGGTGCCCCGGTTCTCGAAGATGCGCTCGTTTCCTTCGATTGCCGTATCCGCGAAGCGCATGACGGTGGCACGCATGACATCCTCATCTGCGATGTCGTCGATATGAAGATCAATGAGGGCGAAGAAGCGCTGATGTATTTCAACCGGCGTTACCGGGTGCTTTGAAGGCGGTCTATCGACAACATCCCGCGGAACGGTTCTGTTTGGCGCGGCCATAGCATCCGCACACCGTCGCCCCGGACTAGATCCGGGGTCCAGCGCGATCAAGTCCTTGATCGCGTAAGACCTATTTCTCACGTCGCAGACGCGCCGTGGCTGGATGCCGGATCAAGTCCGGCATGACGGACGAAACGTATCGTCGTTTCTCAGAAATTCGAAGGGCGTTTCCGGTTTCCCGGAAACGCCCTTTTCGTTACTTGATCAGCGGCAGGAGGTCGTTGATCGACTTCTTGGCGTCACCGTAGAACATGCGGGTATTGTCCTTGTAGAACAACGGGTTCTCGATACCGGAATAACCCGTTCCCTGGCCGCGCTTGGAGACGATGACGAGCTTCGACTTCCACACTTCCAGTACCGGCATGCCGGCAATCGGCGAATTCGGATCGTCCTGGGCTGCCGGGTTGACGATGTCGTTGGAGCCGATGACGATGACGACGTCGGTATTGGGGAAGTCGTCGTTGATTTCGTCCATTTCCAGCACGATGTCGTAGGGCACCTTGGCTTCGGCCAAGAGCACGTTCATATGGCCGGGAAGACGGCCCGCGACGGGGTGGATGGCGAAGCGCACGGTCTTGCCGTCGGCGCGCAGCTTGCGGGTCAGTTCGGAGACTGCGCCTTGAGCCTGTGCCACCGCCATGCCGTAACCCGGTACGATGATGATGCTGTCAGCGTCATTCAGAGCAGCCGCCACGCCTTCGGCGTCGATTGCCACCTGCTCGCCCTCGATTTCCATCGCCGGACCCGTGGTGCTGCCGAAGCCGCCGAGGATGACGGAGACGAAGGAGCGGTTCATGGCCTTGCACATGATGTAGGAGAGGATCGCACCCGAGGAGCCGACCAGCGCGCCGGTGACGATCAGGAGATCGTTGCCGAGCGTGAAACCGATCGCCGCCGCCGCCCAGCCGGAATAGCTGTTCAGCATCGAGACCACCACTGGCATATCGGCGCCGCCGATGCCCATGATCAGGTGGTAACCGATGAAGAATGCGGCAAGCGTCATCAGCACCAGCGTCCAGGCGCCGGCACCATTGCAATACATGATGAGCAGCACGAGCGAGAGGATCGCGGCGCCGGCATTGAGGATGTGTCCGCCCGGCAGTTTCTTCGCCTTACCGTCCACCTTGCCGGCAAGCTTGCCGAAGGCGACAACCGAGCCGGTGAAGGTGACCGCGCCGATGAAGACGCCGAGGAAGACCTCGACCTTCATGATCGCCAGTTCCACCGGCGTTTTATGGGCGAGGATTGCGGAAAAGCCTGTCAGCAGCGAGCGCGCCGCCTCATCGAGCGAGGCGACATGCGCTTCCTCGATATGGGCGTTGAAGCCGATGAAGACGGCGGCGAGGCCAACGAAGGAGTGAAGGGCGGCCACAAGCTGCGGCATTTCGGTCATCTGTACGCGGTTTGCGACGTAATAACCGAGGACGGAGCCACCCGCGATCATCAACAGGACGATGAAGCCTATGCCGACATCAGGCCCGAAGACCGTTGCGACAACGGCAAGACCCATGCCCGTTATGCCGTACCAGACGGCGCGTTTGGCACTTTCCTGTCCGGAAAGACCGCCAAGAGAAAGGATGAAGAGAACGGCTGCGGCAACATAGGCCGCGGAAACGATACCAATGGTCATGAAATGTCCCCCACCCGGCTCAGGACTTCTGGAACATGGCGAGCATGCGCCGTGTCACGAGGAAACCGCCGACGATGTTGATCGTCGCGATCAGGACGGAAAGCGAAGCGAGGATCACCACCAGCCAGTTACCGGAACCGATCTGCAGCAGCGCACCGAGGATGACGATGCCGGAAATCGCATTGGTCACCGCCATCAGCGGCGTGTGCAGCGAATGGCTGACACTCCAGATGACCTGGAAACCGACGAAGCAGGCCAGTACGAAGACGATGAAGTGGCTCATGAAGCTTGCCGGCGCATAAAGACCGACGAGAAGCAGGATGGCCGTGCCGGCGACGAGCAGGCCGACCTGGTTCTTCGTCTGCGCCTTGAATTCGGCCCGTTCCTTGGCGTGCTTTTCCTCGGGTGTCAGCTCCCTGGCCTTTTCCTTCGGCTTCTGCGCGGCGATCGCCTGGATTTTCGGCGGTGGCGGCGGGAAGGTTATCTCACCCTGATAGGCAACGGTCGCACCGCGGATGACGTCGTCTTCCATGTTGTGAACGACCTTGCCGTCCTTAGCCGGTGTCAGATCGGTCATCATGTGGCGGATATTGGTGGAATAGAGCGTCGAAGCCTGCGCCGCCATGCGGCTCGGGAAATCCGTGTAGCCGATGACGATGACGCCATTGTCGGAAACGACACGCTGGTCGGGAACCGTGAGATCGCAATTGCCGCCGCGTTCGGCGGCGAGGTCGATGATGACAGAACCCGGCTTCATCATCGCCACCATGTCGGCGAGCCACAGTTTCGGGGCGTCGCGGCCCGGAATGAGCGCCGTGGTGATGACGATATCGATCTGCGGTGCGAGTTCGCGGAACTTCTCAAGCTGCTTCTCGCGGAATTCCGGCGAGGAGGGGGCGGCGTAACCGCCGGTGGCGGCGCCGTCCTGCTGCTGGTCGGCGAAATCGAGATAGACGAACTCAGCGCCCATGGATTCGATCTGCTCGGCCACTTCCGGGCGAACGTCGAAGGCATAGGTGATGGCGCCGAGCGAGGTGGCCGTGCCGATGGCGGCAAGACCGGCGACGCCGGCACCGATGACCAGCACTTTGGCGGGCGGCACCTTGCCGGCGGCGGTGACCTGACCGGTGAAGAAGCGGCCGAAATTATTGCCGGCCTCGATCACCGCGCGATAACCGGCGATATTGGCCATGGAGGACAGCGCGTCCATCTTCTGGGCGCGGGAAATGCGCGGCACCATGTCCATGGCGATGACGTTGGCGCCCTTTTCCTTGGCCTGCTCCAGAAGGTCCTTGTTCTGGGCGGGATAGAAGAACGAGATCAGCGTCTTGTCCGAAGACAGGCGATCAATCTCCGACGTTTCCGGCGGACGAACCTTGGCGATGATGTCTGATCCGGCGTAAAGCGCATCCGCGCTATCGACGACGGTGACGCCGGCTGCGCGATAGGCGTCGTCGGAAAATCCCGCCGCCTTGCCCGCACCGGCCTCAACGATGCAATCATATCCGAGTTTCTGCAATGCCTGGGCGCTGTCGGGCGTCATGCCGACGCGCGCCTCGCCCTCATATAATTCCTTAGGCGTCCCGATTCTCAAAATGGCTCTCCCTCTGCCTGATAATATAGGGGGGTCATATCCTATTCAGGGGGGCTTTGTCTCCATATTGATTTTGTCTTGCCTGCGACGGAATGACAGCCTGCTGCGACAGGCTCTTTCGACATTCCGGCGCGCCGCGCAATAAAAAAACCCGGCGCCTGCGCGCCGGGTTTCGAAAATGTCGATTGGTATATGGCTCAATCCATGGCGTGGATATCGCGGTCCTTGGTTTCCGGCAGGAACAGCAGGCCAACGACCAGCGTGATGCCCGCGAAGATGATCGGATACCAGAGGCCATAATAGATGTCGCCCTTCGCCGCGCTCATCGCAAAGGCGGTGGCGGGCAGAAGGCCGCCGAACCAGCCATTGCCGATGTGGTAGGGCAGCGACATGCCGGAGTAGCGGATGCGGGTCGGGAACAGTTCGACCAGCAGGGCCGCGATCGGGCCATAGACCATCGTCACATAGATCACGAGGACGGTCAGGACCGCGATGATGACGATCCAGTTCACGGCTGCCGGGTCGGCCACCATGGAGAAGGCACCGCCGCCGGCAATGGTGTAGACGGCCATTTCCGCCGCACCACCGGTCTCGGACGAGGTCAGCAGCTTGTCCGCCACCAGCTTGTCGGTCGCAACCATCTTCTTATCGGTGGCGCGAACCGCCTCGGCGTTCAGGCCGAGTTCCGGGTTGGCGGCAATGAAGGCGTCCAGTTTCGCATCCGGCACCTGTGCCGCACCACGCACCAGCGGATAACCGCCGTCATGCAGGGCGATGTTGACCTGCTTCTGGAAGGCCTTGTCCTGTGCCGCCGCATCCGCGCCGGCTGCGATCGCATCGTAGCTGGCGATGGTTGCATCGCCGATCTTGACGCTGGCCGGCTGGCCGGCCGTTCCGGCAACCACGTCATAGGGCACGGAGTTGCGGGTCAGGAACGAGGTGGCGATATCGCAGGATGTGGTGAATTTCGCAGTCCCCGTCGGGTTGAACTGGAACTTGCAGTCGCCGGGTGCTGCGGTCACGGTAGCGCGGACGGTGGACTGGGCTTGCGCCAGCGCCGGGTTGCCTGCCCATGTCAGTGCCTTGAACAGCGGGAAGTAGGTCAGCATGGCAAGGACGAGGCCGGCCATGATGATCGGCTTGCGGCCGATCTTGTCGGAAAGCCAGCCGAAGATCACGAAGAAGCTGGTGCCGAGGATGAGCGCTGCCGCGACCATGATGTTGGCCGACTGCCCGTCCACCTTCAGGATGCTCTGCAGGAAGAACAGCGCGTAGAACTGGCCGGTGTACCAGACGACGGCTTGACCGATGACGGCGCCGACG
This sequence comes from Rhizobium sp. UGM030330-04, assembly GCF_003208455.1. Classification (NCBI taxonomy): domain Bacteria; kingdom Pseudomonadati; phylum Pseudomonadota; class Alphaproteobacteria; order Hyphomicrobiales; family Rhizobiaceae; genus Rhizobium; species Rhizobium sp. UGM030330-04. The sequence continues at coordinate 346,142 of NZ_QKML01000002.1, read as the reverse complement.
AGGGCGAGCAGGGCGATCTTGGCGTTTTTCCACTGGCCGAAAGCTTCGCTGAGCGGAGCCTTGGAGGTCTTGCCCTCTTCCTTCATCTTCTTGAAGGCGGGGGATTCGTTCATTTTCAGACGAATCCAGACCGATACGCCAAGCAGCAGAACCGAAACGAGGAAGGGAATGCGCCAGCCCCAGGCCGCGAAGGCTTCCTTGCCGAGTGCGAACTGCACGCCGAGGATGACAACCAGCGAAAGGAACAGGCCAAGCGTCGCGGTCGTCTGGATCCACGAGGTGTAATAACCCCTGCGGCCGTTCGGCGCGTGTTCGGCGACGTAAGTTGCGGCACCGCCATATTCACCGCCAAGCGCCAGACCCTGCAGCATGCGCAGCGCGATCAGGATGATCGGGGCGGCAATGCCGATCTGCGATGCACTCGGCAGGACGCCGACGAGGAAGGTCGAAACGCCCATGATCAGGATCGTGACGAGGAAGGTATATTTGCGGCCGACAATGTCGCCGAGGCGGCCGAACACCAGCGCGCCGAAGGGGCGCACGAGGAAGCCGGCGGCAAAGGCCAGAAGCGCGAAGATGTTGCGTGTCGTTTCCGGATACTGGCTGAAGAAATTCGCGCCGATATAGATCGCAAGCGAGCCGTACAGATAAAAATCATACCATTCGAAGACTGTTCCGAGAGAAGAGGCGAAAATCACCTTCTTCTCCTCACCCGTCATGGGACGGGCGGCGCCGCTTGCGGCTGCAACATTTGCCATTTTCTGTCCTCCACAGATGTCCAATCGACGCATTGCAGAGCCCATCTCTCTCCTCCGGGCTCGCCTTGCGGCTGCAATGCGCAGAGTGTCAGAGTGACAGAAAATTAACCCCAATAAGAGCGATGCTTTCGGATTATGACTTTAGTCTAATGTATAATGTGCAAAAATGTCGCAGGGCCGTTCTGGTCCGTCCGCATCGACGGGCAGCAGGCTCGCCTTTTTTCTTGACACAAACAAGAAACCTTCTAATAGCTTCTCGCGAAGAAGGAGCATCACCTTGCGCATGCATGTTGCAGACATGTTCGTCATGGAAGGACCGGCACAATTGGCCGGCGATGATCCGCGCCTTTCTCATTCTACCCGAATTACGGCCAAAACGACGATTAAAACCGTCTAACGTCTCTGGCCACCGCTCTCTCCCCGGTTTGGCTGGGGATCGAGGAAGCCGCGATCTGATGCGGGTTCCCACCTCACCAAAAAGAGGAGAGACAGAAAGAGAGCTTGATCATGGGTTTCAAAGTTGCAATTGCAGGCGCTACCGGCAACGTCGGTCGCGAAATGCTCAATATCCTGGCCGAACGCGGTTTCCCCGCCGATGAAGTCGTGCCGCTCGCTTCCGCCCGCTCCCAGGGCACGGAAGTCTCCTACGGCGATCGCACGCTGAAGGTCTCGAACCTCGAGAACTACGATTTTTCCGACACGGATATTTGCCTGATGTCGGCCGGCGGCGATGTTTCCAAGAAGTGGTCGCCGAAGATCGGCCAGCAGGGCTGCGTTGTCATCGACAACTCTTCCGCATGGCGCTACGATCAGGACGTTCCGCTGATCGTTCCGGAAGTCAATGCCGATGCGGTTGCGGGCTTCACCAAGAAGAACATCATCGCCAACCCGAATTGCTCCACGGCACAGCTCGTTGTCGCGCTGAAGCCGCTGCATGACTTCGCCAAGATCAAGCGCGTCGTCGTCTCCACCTACCAGTCGGTTTCCGGCGCCGGCAAGGAAGGCATGGACGAACTGTTCCAGCAGACCCGCGCCGTCTTCGTGGCCGATCCGGTCGAGGCCAAGAAGTTCACCAAGCGCATCGCCTTCAACGTCATTCCGCATATCGACGTCTTCATGGAAGACGGCTACACCAAGGAAGAGTGGAAGGTTCTGGCCGAAACCAAGAAGATGCTCGATCCGAAGATCAAGGTCACCTGCACGGCCGTGCGCGTTCCCGTCTTCATTGGCCATTCGGAATCGGTCAATATCGAGTTCGAAAACGAGATCACCGCCGATCAGGCCCGTGACATCCTGCGCGAAGCGCCGGGTTGCCTCGTCATCGACAAGCGTGAAAACGGCGGCTACATCACTCCGGTTGAATCCGCCGGTGAGGACGCGACCTATATTTCGCGTATCCGCGAAGATGCGACGGTCGAAAACGGCCTCAACCTGTGGGTTGTTTCCGACAATCTGCGCAAGGGTGCGGCTCTCAACGCCGTCCAGATTGCCGAACTCCTGATCAATCGTGGTTTCATCAAGCCCCGCAAGGCGGCTGCCTGATACCATTTTTTAAGGTTCGTTAAGTATAACCCGTCTGTTCTGTGTGGGGCAGGCGGGTTTTTCGATTGGCGATGATCACAGCCAGTTTATTTGCAGGCCTTGCTGCCGAAAGGCAATTTAGGCCGCCAAAAGGCAATTTGGCACCTGAATCATACAGCAGCGATGGTTTGGTTCTCGGGATGAATTCCCCAAAGGATATCGAAGGCAGATTTTGATGCGGGCAATGAAGGCAATTCTGGCTGGTGTGGCCATGGTCTCGGTTCTGGCAGCGACGCCGGTTATGGCTGCGCAATGCGGCAACACTTCGGCAGGCTTCGATGCCTGGGTCGGCGCTTTCAAGAAGGAAGCGGCGGGCCGTGGCGTCAGCGCTTCGGTGCTCGACCGTGCTTTCTCCGGCGTCTCCTACAACCAGGCGACGATCCGCGCCGATCGCGGCCAGCACAGTTTCAAGCTGTCCTTCGAACAGTTCATGCAGAAGCGCGGCGGTCAGACGATCATCTCGCGCGGCAAGACCATGAAGAAGAACAATGCCGCTCTCTTTGCATCCATCGAGCGCGCCTATGGCGTGCCGGCCGGTCCGCTGCTCGCCATCTGGGGCATGGAAACCGGCTTTGGCGGCTTCATGGGCAACCAGCATACGCTTTCCGCCGTCGCGACGCTCTCCTTCGACTGCCGCCGGTCGGATTATTTCACCGAGCAGCTTTATGCGGCGCTGAAGCTTGTCGGCAGCGGTTCGCTCAACGTCAACGCCAAGGGTGCGGCTCATGGTGAAATCGGCCAGACGCAGTTCCTGCCGCTCAATGTTGTGCGTTATGGCGTGGATTTCGACCGCGATGGCCGCATCGATCTCGTCGGCTCGCGCGCCGATGCGCTGGCCTCCACGGCGAACTTCCTTGTCGGCCATGGCTGGCAGCGCGGTGCGGGTTACCAGCAGGGACAGGCAAATTACGCCGCCATTCAGGGCTGGAACGCCGCAAGCGTCTATCAGCAGGCCATTGCCTTCATCGGCAAGGCGATCGACGGCCAATAAGGTCGCTTTCCAAGGACTAAAGGCCCACTTTTGTCATGCCGGACTGAATCCGGCATCCAGCCATGGCGCGTCTGCGCCGTGAAAGAGGCTTACGCGATCAAGGACTTGATCGCACTGGACCCCGGATCAAGTCCGGGGTGACGAAGTTGAATGTTATTGGCGGCGACTACACGTTTCAGTCACAGATCCGGGCGGCGGAAGTCGCCCGTTTTGCCGTCCATCACCCACAATTCGCCGGTCGAGATATCGAACCAGGCGCCGTGCAGCTTCACCTTGCCGGCGGTTTCCTGCGCCTTGACGAAGGGGAAGCCGCGCAGGTTGGCGATGGAGGTGCGGATGGAGACGCGTTCCAGCGCCGTCTGCCGTTCGGAAGCGGTCATCACGTCATTGCTCTGAATCTGCTCGGCCGCCGACTTGACCATGTTCATCCACTTGCCGATGAAATCGCCGGGAGACAGCGGCTCGAGATTGGGATCGAGCGCTGCCTGAATGCCGCCGCAGCGGCCATGGCCCATGACGACGATGTCCTTCACCTTCAAGACCTGCACGGCATATTCGATGGCTGCCGAGGTGGCGTGGTACTGGCCGTCAGGCTCGAAGGGCGGCACCATGTTGGCGACGTTGCGGACAACGAAAAGCTCTCCCGGTCCGCAGTCGAAAATGGTTTCCGGCGCCGAACGGGAGTCACAACAGGCAATGAACAGGGTCTGCGGTTTCTGTCCGGTGTCGGCCAGAACGCGATATCTTTCGCGTTCGTCGACATAGCGGCCGCTCATGAAGTTCTTGTAGCCGTTGAGAAGGGTTTCCGGAAAATCTTTCATCTATCGCAGTACCGTTATGCTTGGACCAAGATCACGGGGCGAACCTGGCGCGTTGAAGACCAATCCTTTAGAGCATTTTCGCTTTTCTTCGAACCGCGAAACCGCTCCAACTTCCTGTTGCCGCATTTCCGGACGGAAAACCGAGGGCCACTTTTCCTGGAAATGCTTTAGCCGCTATTTGCGCTTGCTGCGTGAAGGATGCAAGAGATGACGCATCTGCACCATGGCCATGGGTGTGGAGAGGCTTGAAGAGTCTGTCTCCAGCGTCAGTTCGTTCATCTCGCGTTTTTTCGTGCGCGCCAGAATTTCGAAAACGCTGGCGGTTGCCAGTTGCAGTGCCTTTTCGTCGTCCATGCCTTCCAGCAGGCGGGCGAGGAACAGCGCCGACATCAGGTCGCCAAGGCCGTTCGGCGCATTCTCGATGGCACGGTGTTCGGCAAGCAGTGCGTGGCGGCCGCTGAGGTAGAGATTGCCGGTGCCGCCCGTCATCATCGGCACGGCCGAGGTGACCAGCATTTTCGGCGGGCCGAGTGCGAGGGCCGCATCCATGATGGCGTTGTTGGTTTCAAGCTCGGCGCCGCTCATCCAGGCCAGTTCATAACGGTTCGGTGTCGCGACGGTCGCAAGCGGGATGAGGTGGTCGCGGATGGCTTCGGCGGTCTCAAGGGGAATGTAAAGCCCTCCCAGATCGCCCATGACCGGGTCACAGGCATAAATCAGCCCCGGGTTCTTTTCCCTGAGGTTGCGGATCAGCCTTGCGACGGAGCGAACCTGCGCCGCGCTTCCGAAGTAACCGGTCAGAACAGCCTTGACCTCGCCGACCCATTTGGCGTTTTCAAGGTCGGTCATGGCCTTGTCGAAGTCGTCGTCCTGAAAGCGCATCCGCGTGGACGGGCCATGGCCGGGATGCCAGGGCATGACAATGGTGGGTACCGCCCAGACGGGATAACCGAGTGTCTCCAGCGCAAAGACTGCCGCCCGGTTACCGACCGAACCACGCATGACGTGGCTGGAAATGACGATGACAGCGCCCTGTGTATTTTCCTGCATCACGGCCTTCTTGCTTTCAAATGTCGCAGAAGCGCGCAAGCGCCCCTGCCTAGAGATCAAGATGCGCTCTCATGACATATCGCAAGGCCGGTTTCCACCGTTAATCCCGCAAGGGTCTGTCCCGCAAAAGGATGGGCGGGGCCGGGCGTTCCTGCCTGCCGGGTTGCCTTCCTGTCATTGCGCGATGGGCGAGGTGCCTTTTATTGGCGCACTGGGTTCTCGCAAAAGCGCGTTACACTTTTCGGTCCGATGCCCTATAGTTGTAATATGCTCGATCTCGTCATCGCCTATTGGCCCCATATCCTTGCCGTTCTTTCCATTTTGATGGGAACCGTGGCGGCCGTACATGCCACGATGACGAAGGAGGAGGTCCGCTCCGCACTCGGCTGGGTCGGCGTCATCGTGCTGTCTCCGATCGTCGGCGCGGTCATCTATGCCATTGCCGGCATCAACCGCATTCGCCGGTCGAATATCACGCAGCAGCGGTCTTTCATGCAGGACGAGATCATGGACCGCGTGGCGCGTTTCGATGCGGACGGGGAACTGGTCGCCACCCGGTTCGGCCGTCGTTTCGAGGCAATGAAGACGCTGGGTGACCGGGTGACGCGCCACGCGCTGACAACAGGCAACACCATCGAGCCGCTGGTGACGGGTGACGTCGCTTATGCCGCCATGCTGGAGGCGATCGGCGAAGCGAAGCGGTCGATCATTCTCGAAACATATATTTTCGACAATGACAGGATCGGCGCCCGCTTCGTCGACGCGCTCGCGCGGGCAAAATTGCGAGGTGTGGAAGTCAGGGTGCTCATCGATGCCGTGGGTGCGCGTTATTCCGTGCCGAGCATCCTGCCGACGCTCAGGGAAAAGGGCATCATCGCCGATGTCTTCAACGGTAATGTCATCATGGGGCTGCGGCTGCCCTATGCCAATCTGCGCACCCACCGCAAGATTCTCGTGGTGGACGGGCGCATCGTGTTTAGTGGCGGCATGAATATCCGCGAGGGCTTCACCGTGGAATTCGGCGGCGAGAAGCAGTCGCACGACACGCATTTCAAGATTACCGGGCCGGTGGTGTCGGATTTTTTCTCCATCGCGGCGGAGGACTGGCGCTTCACCACGAAAGAACTTCTGGATGCCCCGGTCTGGGATATCGCCATTCCCGACGGCGTGCCGGGTTCGCAGATCGTCGCACGCGTCTCCTCCTCAGGGCCGGACAAGAGCATCGAGACCAGTCACAAGATGCTGATGGGCGCCTTTTCGGTGGCGCGCTCCTCCATTCTTATCATGTCGCCCTATTTTCTCCCCGATCGGGAGCTTATTTCGGCGCTGATTACCGCAGCGAGGCGGGGTGTTGTGGTGGATATCATCGTGCCGCAAAGCAACAATCTGGTGCTTGTGGACAGGGCGATGACGGCGCAGTTCGATCAGATGCTGAAGAATTATTGCCGCATCTGGCGGGCGACGGGGGCTTTCAATCATTCCAAGCTTCTGGTGATCGACGAGCGCTGGACCTATATCGGTTCTTCCAATCTCGATCCGCGTTCGCTGCGGCTGAATTTCGAGATCGATCTCGAAGTCATGGATGAGGCGTTTGCCGGGGTGATCGGGGAGCGCATCCGGGATGCGCGTGCGACCGCCTTGCCGGTGCGGCTCAGCGAACTGAATGCGCGCCCATTCGTTGTTCGTTTCGTGGAGCGTGTCCTGTGGCTCGCTTCGCCCTATCTTTAGAGCCTTGGATGTGCGGAGACATTGACGCGTGAAGAAAAACGGTTTGCTGAACAGCGAAAAAACGGCCCTGGCGGCAAATAGCAGTTTGCCCGCCTTTGTCATGCAGTCGCTGCGCGACCGCCGCCAGCGGCAGAACGTGATGCCGGCGGCGAAAGACCATTCCTTCCCCGTCATCGCTTCTTACAATGTGCATAAATGTGTCGGCCGCGACCGCAAGTTCGACCCTGATCGCACCAGCCGCGTCATTCAGGAAATCGGCGCTGATATCATTGCCCTTCAGGAGGCGGACAGCCGTTTTGGCGAGCGAACCGGCCTGCTCGATCTTGCCCGGCTGGAACGGGAAAGCGGCCTCATCCCCGTGCCGGTGCAGGCAGGGGTGAAGGCGCATGGGTGGCATGGCAATGTCGTGCTGTTCAGGGAAGGCGCCGTCAGGGACGTGCATACGCTGAAACTGCCGGGGCTGGAGCCGCGCGGGGCGCTTGTCGTGGAGCTGGACCTGAAAAGCGGTGGCACGCTGCGGGTCATCGCCGCCCATTTCGGCCTTCTCAGGCATTCCCGTGCCCAGCAGGCGAAGGCGCTGATCGGGCTGCTGGAAGCGCGCAACGAATGCGCGACCGTCCTCATGGGAGACCTGAACGAATGGCGCCTCGGCAACGGCTCGTCGCTCAACACGTTCCGGGATGCTTTCGGCGCGCTGCCGCCGGCGGTGCCGAGTTTTCCCTCCAACCTGCCGGTGCTGGCGCTCGACAGGATCATCGCCAATCGGGAAGGTCTGGTCGAGCAGGTGGAGGCGCATGACAGCGCGCTGGCGCGGATCGCTTCTGATCACCTGCCGCTGAAGGCCGCAGTCCGGACCGATCTGCTTCAGGCCTGATTTCGCCGGGGTCTGGTGTGCGGCAAGCGCCAGCACTGGCGGGGCCGGATTAAAGCCGTTGCGCCGCCGTCAGGTGGCTGCGTGAGCGGGCCTCGAGCAATGACGTGCGAATGGCTTCCATCAGCCGCTCACGATTGTTTCTGGTCTTGCCCCTGTCCAGATTCTGCGCGGAAAGCGCGAGATCAAGACCCTCATGCATCACTATCGAATAGGCAACGGTGGTTGCCCAGCTTTCGTCGTCCTGCTCCATCATGTCGCCCCTGAACTAAATCATTTAGTCCGAATCACCCTGTTCTTTAAAATTACCACAAAATACAAAGCATAAAATAGCATTGTTTCTTTCCTGCCTTGTCTGCTGAGATGGATATATTGTTTTTTGGCGGATTGTACGTACGGCAATATAGGCATGTTTGCCGCCTAAGCATTTGAAACTGATTCCATTTCAGGAGGCTCGCATGGATGTTTCCGCCCATGAAAAACGCCGCGCATCTGATGATGCGCGGCGGCCTTGCGTCGAAGGTTGCGGTGGATGGGAGTAGGGTTTCAGCCGGCCTTTTCGAGCTTGTAGTCCGAATTGGCCGGTTCTTCCTGCTTGTGCTGGATGAGCGGGCGGTTGCCCGCCAGCTTGCGCACCAGCACGTAGAAAACCGGTGTCATGAAGATGCCGAAGAACGTCACGCCGATCATGCCGGAGAACACCGCCACACCCATGGCGGCGCGCATTTCAGCACCCGCACCGGTGGAGATGACCAGTGGTACCACGCCCATGATGAAGGCGAGCGAGGTCATCAGGATCGGGCGAAGGCGAAGCCGGCTTGCCTCGATGGCCGCCTGAAGCGGCGTTCGTCCTTCAAATTCCAGTTCCCGGGCGAATTCCACGATCAGGATCGCGTTCTTCGCCGAAAGGCCCACAAGGACGACAAGGCCGATCTGCGTAAAGATGTTGTTATCCCCTCCTGTCAGCCAGACGCCGGTGAGGGCCGCAAGTACACCGAGCGGGACGATCAGGATGATCGCGATCGGCAAAGTGAGGCTTTCATATTGCGCGGCGAGCACGAGATAGACGAGCAGCAGCGCCAGGGGGAAGACCACGATGCTGGAATTGCCGGCCAGGATCTGCTGGTAGGTCAGGTCCGTCCATTCGTAGTCGATGCCTGCGGGCAGGGTTTCAGCAAGGATTTTTTCAATCGCCGCCTGTGCCTGTCCCGAGGAGAAGCCCGGTGCCGGCCCGCCGTTGATATCGGCCGCAAGGAAGCCGTTATAACGGTTGGTGCGTTCCGGTCCCGTCGTCGCATTCACCTTCAGCAGTGTCGAAAGCGGGATCATCTGACCCGTTGCCGAACGAACCTTCAGGCGGCCGATGTCTTCCGCATGGGCGCGGAATTGCGCATCGGCCTGAACGCGCACGCTGTATGTGCGTCCGAAGGCGTTGAAGTCGTTGACATACAGCGAGCCCAGATAGATCTGCAGCGTCTGGAAGACGTCGCTGACGGAGACGCCAAGCTGTTCGGCCTTGGCGCGGTCGAGATCGGCGAAGAGCTGCGGCACGTTGATCTGATAGCTGGAGAAGATACCCGCCAGCTCCGGCGTCTGGTATGCCTTGGCGATCACGGCTTTCGCCGCCTCGTCGAGCGTCTGGTAACCGTAGCCGGCGCGATCCTCGATCTGCAGCTTGAAGCCGCCCGTTTGGCCGAGACCGTTGACCGGCGGCGGCGGGAACATAGCGATGAAGGCATCCTGAATGCCGGCATATTTCTGGTTCAGCTGCATGGCGATGGCGCCGCCGGACAGTTCCGGTGTCTTGCGCTTTTCGAAGTCGTCGAGAACCGCAAAGACGATGCCGGAATTGGAGCCGATGGTGAAGCCGTTGATCGACAGGCCAGGGAAGGCGATGGCGTGGCTGACGCCCGGCTGTTCCATGGCGATATCGCTCATCCGCTTGATGACGCTTTCCGTGCGGTCAAGCGTCGCGCCATCCGGCAGCTGGGCAAAACCGATCAGGTACTGCTTGTCCTGCGCCGGCACGAAGCCGCTCGGCACTGTCGTGAACATGCTGTAGGTGGCGGCGACCAGCGCCATATAGACCAGCATCACCAGGCTCTTGCGTGTCACCAGCCCGCCCACGGTCTTGCCGTAGCCGTTGGAGGCGGCGCCGAAGGCGCGGTTGAAACCGCGGAAGAACCAGCCGAATGCCCGGTCCATGAAGCGGGTCAGCCAGTCTTTCGGCGCACCGTGTTCCTTCAGCAGCAGGGCCGAAAGCGCGGGAGACAGCGTCAGCGAGTTGATTGCCGAAATGACGGTGGAGATGGCGATGGTCAGCGCGAACTGCCGGTAGAACTGGCCGGACAGGCCCGAGATGAAGGCGAGCGGCACGAAGACCGCGACCAGAACCAGCGCAATCGCGATGATCGGCCCGGACACTTCGCGCATCGCCTTGTAGGTGGCGTCACGCGGTGAGAGCCCGTTTTCGATGTTTCGCTCGACGTTTTCGACGACCACGATCGCGTCATCCACCACGATGCCGATGGCGAGCACGAGGCCGAACAGGGTCAACGCGTTGATCGAGAATCCGAAGGCATACATGACGGCGAAGGTGCCGATGATCGAGACCGGAACGGCGATCAGCGGAATGATCGAAGCGCGCCAGGTCTGCAGGAACAGGATGACGACAAGCACCACGAGGCCAACGGCCTCGAGGAGTGTGTCAACGACCTTCTCGATGGAGGAGCGCACGAATTTCGTCGTATCGTAGACGATCTCGTATTTCACACCATCAGGCATTGCCAGCTGCAGATTGTCCATCGTGGCGCGGACATTGTCGGCGATTTCGATGGCGTTGGAGCCCGGAGCCTGAAGCACGGCGACAGCCACGGCGGGTTCGCCGTCGAGCAGCGAGCGCAGCGTGTAATCGGCCGCACCGAGTTCAATGCGGGCGACATCGCGCAGGCGGGTGATTTCGCCATTGGCGCCGCTCTTGACGATGATGTTGCCGAATTCTTCCGGCGTCGTCAGACGGCCCTGCGCATTGACGTTGAGCTGTAGGTCGACACCATTAGGGCTTGGGGAAGCGCCGATGACGCCGGCTGCGGCCTGCACGTTCTGCTGGCGGATGGCGTCGGAAACGTCGCTTGCGGCCAGATCATGCTCGGCCACCTTCTGCGGGTCGAGCCAGACGCGCATGGAATAGTCACCGGCGCCGAAGACCTGCACCTGGCCAACACCTTCGATGCGGGCGAGGCGATCCTTGACGTTCAGCGTCGCGTAGTTACGCAGATAGGTGATGTCATAGGCGTCGGTCTTCGAGACGAGGTTGACGACCATGATGAAGTCGGGCGAACTCTTGACTGTCGTGATGCCGAGCGCGCGGACTTCCGCCGGCAGGCGCGGTTCGGCCTGCGACACGCGGTTCTGCACCAGCTGCTGCGCCTTATCGGGATCGGTGCCGAGCTTGAAGGTGACGGTCAGCGTCAGTACACCGTCAGACGTCGCCTGGCTGCCCATGTAGAGCATGTCCTCGACGCCGTTGATCTGTTCTTCCAGCGGTGTCGCGACGGTTTCGGCGATAACGGTCGGGTTCGCGCCGGGATAGGTGGCGCGCACGACGACGGATGGCGGAACGACTTCGGGATATTCCGAAATCGGCAGGGCGCGCATGCCGAGAAGGCCTGCCACCACAATCAGGACCGAAAGCACGGCAGCGAATACCGGCCGGTCGACAAAAAATCTGGAAATATTCATATCCAGTCCCTCTCCGGGTCTTTGGGAATGCGAAGGCCGTTCCGGCGGCAATCCTGCCGCCGGTGAAGGCCGGTTCTGTCTGAAGGGGCGTCTCGCGGGAGGCGGGACGCTTACTGATCAAAGAGGCGGGTTACTGCGAGGCAACCTTGTCTTCCGCCTGCGGTGCGATGGTGGCACCGGGGCGAATGCGCTGCAGGCCGTTGACGACGATCGTATCACCGGCGGCAAGGCCGCTTTCGATGATGCGCTGGCCATCAGCCGGTGCACCGGGCTTGACCTGGCGGTAACTTACCTTGTTTTCGGCGTCGACCACGAAGACGAAGCGCTTGTCCTGATCCGTGCCGATGGCGCGGTCGCTGATGACGATGCGGTTTTCCGGCTTCGGTTCGCCCATGCGCACCCGCACGAACTGGCCCGGAATTAGCCTGCCATCCGGATTTTCGAAGACGGCGCGGACACCGATGGTGCCGCTTGCCGAATCCACCTGGTTGTCGATCAGGTGCAGCGTGCCCTTGATCGGTGTGCCTTCATCCGAAAGCGTGCCGATTTCCACCGGGATCTGTTCGAGAGCCGGCAGGGCGCCGTCCGTCTGCGGCAGTTCGGCAAGGGCCTTGGCCACCACGCCTTCGCTGGCATTGAAGCTGGCATAGATCGGGTTGACCGATACCAGTGTCGTCAGCGCCGGCGATGTGGAGCCGGCGGCGACGAGGTTGCCGGCGGTGATTTCGATGCGGCCGACACGACCGGAAACCGGGGCGAGGATTTCGGTGTAACCAAGATCGAGCTGGGCCGTCGTCAGTGCGGCGCGGGCGGCGCGAAGCTGGGCTTCGGCATCCGCAAACGAGCTTTGACGCTGGTCGAGATCGCTCTGGGAGATGGTGCGATTGTCGGAAAGCCGGCGGCCACGGTCGAGTTCCGTCTTCGCAAGGCTGACCTTGGCTTCAGCGGAAGCGACCTGGCCTTCAGCGCCGGCAACGGCGGCCTGATAGGGGGCGGGGTCGATGGTGAAGAGGGGGTCGCCTTCCTTCACCAGCGCGCCTTCGCGGAAATGCACGGCCTTGATCTGGCCGGCGACGCGGGAGCGGATCTGCACCCGGTCAACGGCTTCGAGACGGCCGGAAAATTCTTCCCAGCGCATGACGTCGCGGCTTTCCACCTTGGCGACGGTGACCGGGATTGCGGGCGTTTCGGCGGGCGTGGAAGCCGCCGTCGCGTCACGGCTGGTGGGCAGGTCGAAAAACAGCGCTGCGGCTGCAACGGACATAGCAAGCCCGATACCGGCGCCCGTCAGGGCCCGGCGCTTTGTGTTCAGCGTCATGGGTATCTCCTTGGCTCGGATCACGAGCCGGTCAGTTTCTCTATCTCTTTGTTTCGTCGCATGATCGGTGCGTAAAACCGCTACGCACTTTTACTGGACATGCTCAAACTCTTTAGTTCTGTCGCATTTCCGGGCGGAAAACCGGTGGCCACTTTTCCCGGAAATGCTCTCGATGCAGTATTCAGTGTTTCAACTGGTCAACGAAGGTCCTGAACTCCGAACAGACGGATGAGACCCATCCGCCGCCCTCTCCTTGATAAAGCCCCGTCCAGCCGGCGCCGGCGGGGAAAACATGCTGCCGGACGCTGACACCGGAGGCGATGAGCCTGTCGGCATAACCGACCGTTTCGTCGCGCAGAGGGTCGTCCTCGGCGGTAAAGATCAGCGCCGGCGCCACCCGGTTCAGCCGCGTACACTGGCAGGGCGCGGCATAGGGGTGGAAGAACCCACATGCCTTGGCGAGATAATGGCTCCAGCCATCCGCCCAGCGCTCACGCATGCCGATCCTGTCCGCGTCGCGAAAGGATTCCGTCGTCATCATCGGGTCGATCATGGGCGACAGAAGAATCTGGCCTGCGAGCTTGCCCGGCATGCGGTCACGGGCCTTCAAGGCAAGCCCCGCCGCCACATTACCGCCAGCCTCTTCGCCGGCCACGAACAGCAGCGATTTCGCGCTGCCGTAATGCTTGAGGTCCCTGCTCAGGTGATCGAGCGCTTCGAAAGCACAGTCGATCACCATCGGGAATTCGTTGCCGGACGGCCTGCTGTAATCGGCCTCGACGACGATGGCACCGCTTTCCGCCAGCGCCCGCGCCACCGGAAGCTCCGGGCAATTGCCGCCCGGTTCGACGCCGGGTTCCAGAAACGAGCCGCCGCGCAGATAAAGCACGACCGGCGGATGGCTGCACGGGCACGGCCCCTCATAACGGCGCACGGATAGCTTCGGCGCGGACGCCTCGCTGCTGCCCATGTTTTCCCAATGCGCCTTCATGAATCCAGATCCTTTGCGCCGCCACCAATAGGCGGATCATATTGCAAAATCTGAAATGCATATTATTGTTCGGATCGAAACGATCAAGTACGTCAAATTGAATACACTATTCCGAAATCAGGGATAATCATTCCTCCTGAGGCAACCAATGGATCAGCTTTCCGCCATGCGGGTTTTCACGCGCGTCGTCGAGACCGGCAATTTCAGCCGCGCCGCCACCGCGCTGAACATGCCCAAAACTACTGTTACCAATATGGTGCAGGCGCTGGAGGCGCATCTGCAGACCACGCTTCTCAACCGCACCACGCGGCGGGTGATGCTGACGACAGACGGCGCTCTCTATTACGAGCGGGCCTCACAGATTTTGTCGGAAATCGAAGAACTTGATGGCAGTATGTCCAGCGCGCAGGTGCAGCCATCCGGTCGATTGCGTGTGGAAATGGCGGGTGTCTTTGCGGACCTGGTGGTTATCCCACATCTTTGCGAATTTTACCAGCGTTATCCGCAAATCCGTCTCGATCTCGGCGTCGGCGACCGGCTGGTCGACTATATTGCCGAGAATGTCGACTGTGCGCTCCGGGTTGGCGTGCTGCGCGACCAGTCGCTGATTGCCCGCAAAGTGGGCGAACTCCGGTTCGAGACATTCGCCTCGCCATCCTATATCGAAAACTTCGGCATGCCGCGCGTGCCGGAGGATCTGGAGACGGATCATTATTCGGTGGGTTATCTCAATGCCACCACCGGCCAGATCATGCCGGCTTCCTTCGACAATGGCGTGCGCAGCGTCGAACTGACCCCGAATTATGTCGTCTCGGTCAATGACAGCCGTACCTATCTCAATGCCGCGCTGGCCGGCATGGGCATCGTGCAGCTTCCCGTCTTCATGGTGAAGGACGCGCTTTCGCGAGGTGAACTGGTGCCGGTGCTTTCCGAATGGCGGCGCGAAGCGATGCCGATCTATGTGGTCTATCCGCAGACCCGGCATGTGACCAACAAGGTGCGCGTTTTTGTCGACTGGCTGGCCAAGCTGGTGCACGGTCTGGTCTGAGGCGGCCAGTCACCGCCCGACCCTTGCCGCGACAAAGTCGATAAAGGCGCGCACGCGCGCGGCCAGGTGTTCGTGGCCGGCATAAACCGCGTGGATCACTTCCATCTCCTCGGCATTATAGTCTTCCAGCACCGGCACCAGCAGGCCGGCCTCGATATCCGGTTCGATATGAAACTCGCCGACCCTTCCGAGCCCTAACCCCGTCAGGCAGAGCCTTCGCATGGCCATGCCGCTGTTGACCGCGACATTGCCGGTGACGGGAAGGCGATAGACTTCCGCCGAGCCGGGGTCGCGAAACGGCCATTCGTTGAGGCTGCGGCTGAAATTGAAGCTGAAGCAATTGTGCTGCGCCAGATCCTGCGGTGTTTCCGGCATGCCGTGTTGTTCGATATAGGCGGGGGAGGCGACGATGATGCGGCGCACCTCCTTCAGCTTTCTCGCCTTCAGGGACGAATCTCCCATCGCGCCGGAGCGGATGGCGATATCGGTGCGTTCCTCGATCAGGCTGATGACGCCGTCGGTCAGCGAGATATCCAGCTCGATTTCGGGATAAAGCGACAGGAATTCCGGTGCGAGCGGCAGGAGATAACGTTCGCCGAAGCCCAGCGTGGCGTTGACGCGCAGCAGGCCGCGCGGCACCACCTTGCCGCCGCTTGCCACGATCTGTTCCGTTTCGGCGATGTCGGCCAGAATGCGCCTTGCGCGGGAAAGGTAGACTTCCCCCTCCGGCGTCAGCGTCACCACACGCGTGGAGCGGGCAAGAAGACGGGTGCCGAGGCGGTCTTCTATCCGCGTCACCAGCTTGCTCACAGCCGAGGGTGAAAGCTTCAGCCTGCGCCCGGCAGCCGAAAAACTGCCGAGTTCAGCCGCCGCCACGAAGACTTCCATTTCTCCGGCCCGATTGTCCATCGCTGCTCTGCTTGTGAAATTAATTCAAAGGTATTTATCCATCTTTGCCGATTATCATGCAAGTCCCCTTCGCCCATATTGCGGTTCATAGATTTGATCCAACCGGACAGCACCGCTGTCGCTGTCCAAACGATCCAACCAGACAGCATCGCTGTCCAGAACGCCCGCGATCCCGCTGGGCGAAGAGGTATTCGTCATGCCATTGGCCATATTTGCCCTGACGATCGCGGCCTATGCGATCGGCACCACGGAGTTCGTCATTGTCGGCCTTCTGCCGACGGTGGCGACCGATCTCAACATTACCCTGCCGCTCGCCGGCCTTATCGTCAGCGTCTACGCGCTGGGCGTCACCTTCGGCGCACCGATCCTGACGGCGCTGACCGGCAGGATCGAAAGAAAGCCGCTGCTGCTTGGCCTCATGGCCCTGTTCATCATCGGCAACAGCGCCGCGGCGCTGTCACCCAGCTATGAGATGCTGCTTGTCGCCCGCGTCATCGCCGCTTTCGCCCACGGCGTCTTCTTCTCCGTCGGCGCGACCATCGCCGCCGATCTCGTGCCGGAAAACCGCCGCGCCTCTGCTATTGCCATGATGTTCATGGGGCTGACGGTCGCCATCGTCACCGGCGTTCCGCTCGGCACCTATATCGGCCAGGTCTTCGGCTGGCGTGCGACCTTCTGGGCCGTTGCCGCGCTTGGCGTCATCGCCTTCTTCGGCATTGCCGCCCTTCTGCCGAACACGCTCAAGAAGGCGCCGCCTGCCAGCCTGCTCGATCAGGTCCGCGTTCTCGGTTCCGGCCGCCTGCTCATCGTCTTTGCCATGACCGCGCTTGGTTACGGCGGCACCTTCGTCGCCTTCACCTTCCTTGCGCCGATCCTGCAGGATGTGACCGGCTTTTCGGAAAAGAGCGTCAGCCTGATCCTCGTGCTCTATGGCATCGCCATCGCGGCCGGCAATATCGGCGGCGGCAGGATCGCCAACCATAACCCGGTCAAGGCGCTGATCGGCCTCTTCCTGGCGCAGTCCATCGTGTTGCTCGTCTTTTCCTTCACGGCCTTCTCGCCGGTGCTGACGCTCATCACGCTTGCCGCGCTCGGTTTCCTGTCCTTCGCCAATGTTCCCGGCCTGCAACTTTATGTGGTGCAGCTTGCCAAGGAACATCGCCCCGGTGCCGTTGATGTCGCCTCGGCGCTCAACATCGCCGCCTTCAATCTCGGCATCGCCATTGGCGCATGGCTTGGCGGTCTGGTGGTGGAATCGCCGATGGGTCTTGCCGCAACCCCGTGGGTCGGCGCCATCCTCGTCGCCGTGGCCCTGCTCTTGACCCTCTGGAGCAGCGCGCTCGATCGCCGCGCCGCGCTGACGCTGAAAACCGCCTGAACTTTTCATGAAATTCCCGGCCGCTCCCAAGTCGGCCGGGCCACTTCAAAGGAGAAAATATATGTTTGATGTTACCGCAAATGGCGCTTCCATTCCTGCCCTCGGCTTCGGCACCTTCCGCATTCCCGGCCCGGATGTCCTGCGCATCGTTCCCCATGCGCTGAAAGCCGGTTTTCGCCATATCGACACGGCCCAGATTTACGGCAATGAGGCCGAGGTCGGAGAGGCCATCGCCGCTTCCGGCATTGCGCGGGGCGATATCTTCCTCACCACCAAGGTCTGGGTCGAGAACTACAAACATGATGCTTTCCTCGCTTCCGTCGATGAGAGCCTGAAAAAGCTGAAGACCGATTATGTCGATCTGCTGCTGCTGCACTGGCCGAACGAGGCGGTTTCGCTTGCCGAACAGATCGGTGCGCTGAACGCGGTGAAGGAAGCGGGCAAGGTCCGCCATATCGGCGTCTCCAACTTCAATACGGCGCTGATGGCCGAGGCGGTGAAGCTCTCCAAAGCTCCGATCGTCACGAACCAGATCGAATACCACCCCTATATCGATCAGGACGTGGTGATGGCGGCCGCCAGAGAAGCGGGCATGTCGGTGACGGGTTATTACGGCATGGCTGACGGCAAGGTGTTCGCCGATCCGGTTCTGAAGGAGATTGCCGCAGGCCGTGGCAAGTCGGTGGCGCAAGTGGTTCTGCGCTGGCTGGTGCAGCAGCAGGGTGTCGTTGCCCTTTCGAAAACCGTGAACGAAGCCCGTGTCGATGAAAATCTCGCCATCTTCGATTTCGAGCTTTCCGCCGATGAAATGGCGGCGATCCGTGCGCTCGCCGGACCGAATGGCCGCATCGTTTCGCCGGATGGGCTGGCGCCCGTCTGGGATCAGGCTGCCTGATGATGACGACCGGGGAGGGAACGCTCTTCCCGGTTTCCTCTTGCGTGGGAAACTCCGTACATTCGGCACGGCGATACATTTCTACAGCCGCAAAAACGACGCGTCTCACATCCGGGACGGTGAAAATCTATCTGTCTGATCTGGAAGACTGGAGCGGGCGAAGGGATTTGAACCCTCGACCCCAACCTTGGCAAGGTTGTGCTCTACCCCTGAGCTACACCCGCTCAAAAACCGCTGGTCCGGGGTAGTTCGCTGGACTGCGGACCGCCGAAGTTCGGCGACGGGTGCTATATCGCTCAATCGATTTTGGAATGCAACAGTTTCTTTTGCGGTTTCGGTGGAAATCCTTCTGTCTGGGGCTTTATTCGAAACGGGCGGTCCGTCGCGGCCTCAGGAAGCCCCATGGCGGCGGAAGGCATTGTTTCGGCAGGCCTTTATTGTGGCGGTGAAAGGCGAATCGCCTGCCAAAGGGCCAGAAAATTACCTGTTTACATTTGGTTAAAATCTGATTCGACAAGTGATTCGTTCGGGTGTACAAATTTCATGTCCACGAAAAGAAGAAACGATACTTGGCATATCATCAGGAGGATGAGCCTTGTCGTATGCAGCTTTTGAACGGGTTGGCGCACAGTTGTCGCCGGAGCAGATCACCGATCTGCAGAATATTTTCGATGGCGTATGTTTCGAGTGCCTTCAAGATCGCAGCAGCCACGTTGCCAACGAGTGCGCAGCGGTTCTGATCCGCAGCGCCCAGCGCGGCATTCTCGATCATGAGATGCTGCGGGACATCGGGCTTGCCGTTCTGCGGCGCCACTGACGCTTGAATATGAAAAAAAAGCGCCCGGATGATCCGGGCGCTTTGCTGTTTGGCGGGCGGATTTCCGCTCAGCTCTTTTCCTGCACATGCGCTTCAAGGAACCACAGCGCCTTGTCGAGATCGCGCGAGGCGGCGGTGAAGATGTCGGCCGTTGTCGGATCGCCGGCCTCGTCGGAATCGTCGATCGCCTTGCGGATCATGTTCGCCACCTCGCCATAACGCTCGATCAATTGGTCGAGGTGGTCGTGGATTTTATAGATATCGGTTGGGTAGGCCTTGAGCTTCGTCGTCGAGGAGACGGCCTGCAGGCTGCCGAGTGCGGTACCGCCAAGCTGCACGACGCGTTCGGCAATCGTGTCGCCGTGATTGTCGAGCTGGGCGCGGAACGTGTCGAGAAGTTCGTGGACGGCGATGAATTGCGGGCCCTTCAGGTTCCAGTGCGCCTGCTTGGTGATAAGCGCAAGGTCGATCACCGAGGCCAGCGATTCATTCAGAATGCCGATCACGGTCGATTTCGCGTTGGAAGGCAGATCGTTTTTCGTCTTGTGCGTCTTCATCGATGTCTCCTGAAGTTGCGGACGGAATGCCGCTTTGGAAAAGTCTGTCGATTAACGTCCGGGCCTGTGGCCCTGTTCCATGTTAAGCACCGCAGCGGCAAAAATCCTGCGCAATCATCATGTCATTCGTAAAACAGGCAGATGCGCCGGCCGTCTATGTCCTCGACGCGGATCGGCATGTCGTAGATGTCCTTGAGAATCTCCGGGCGGATGATTTCTTCCGCCGGCCCCTGATGGCAGATGCGGCCCTCGCGCATGGCGATGATGGTGTCGGAATACCAGGAGGCGAAGTTGATGTCGTGCAGCACCAGAACCACGGTCTTCTTCAATTCGTCGGCTGCCTTGCGCATGATCTTCATCATGCTGGAGGCATGTTTCATGTCGAGATTGTTGAGTGGCTCGTCGAGCAGCACATAATCCGTGTCCTGACACAGAACCATGGCCACGAAGGCGCGCTGGCGCTGGCCGCCGGAAAGCTCGTCCAGAAAGCGGCCGGCCAGCGGTTCGAGATTGAGATACTCCAGCGCCCGGTCGATATGGACCTTGTCTTCCATGGTGGGGCGGCCCTTTGAATAGGGGTAACGGCCAAAACCGACGAGATCGCGCACCGTCAGGCGCGAGGAGATGTGGTTATCTTGCCGCAGGATCGAGAGGCGTTTTGCCAGCGTATCGGAAGCGGTCTTGCTCACATCCAGACCATCGACCGTCACGGTTCCTGCATCCATGGACATCAGCCGCGCGACGATGGAAAGCAGCGTCGATTTTCCCGCCCCGTTCGGGCCGATGATCGAGGTGACGCCGCCTGCCGGAATGGAGACGGAGACGCCGTCGACAACGAGCGTATCGCCATAGGATTTGCTGATCTGACTGGCGATGATCATCGCGCACCCCGCTTCAAAATAAGACCGATAAAGACGATGCCGCCCAGAAATTCGATGATGATGGAAAGCGCCGTATCGAAGGCGAAGACCCGCTCCAGCACCACCTGGCCACCGACGAGGCAGATTATGGCGATGAGGATCGCCGCCGGCAGCACATAGGCGTGTTTGCTGTTGCCGGTGAGATAATGCGCAAGGGCGGCGACCAGCAGGCCGAAGAACATGACCGGGCCGACGAGTGCGGTTGAGACAGCGACGAGCACGGAGACCAGCACGAGGATGATGGTGACCGTGCGTTTATAGTCGACGCCGAGGCTGATGGCCGTCGCGCGGCCGAGCGAGAGGACGTCGAGCGTGTGCATGAGGCGCAGCCCGATGATGGTCACGACACCGATGATGATCGCCGAGATCGTCAGAAGCGTGGGATCGATGGAGTTGAAGCTGGCGAAGAGCACATCCTGCAGCACCGTATATTCGTTTGGGTCGAGCACGCGCTGCATGAAGCCCGAGAGGCTGCGGAAAAAGACGCCGAAGACGATGCCGACCAGTACGAGAAGATGCAGGCTGCGTTCCGCGCCGACGAAAAGCCAGCGGTAGAGCAGGGCGGAAAAGGTGACGAGCAGCGTGGTTTCAACGATGAACTTCAGCTGCGGATCGATCATGACAACGGTTGCCGAGCCGAAGACGAAGATCAGCCCGGTCTGCATCAGCACGTAAAGCGAATCGAAACCCATTACCGAAGGGGTGAGGATGCGATTGTTGGTGACCGTCTGGAACAGCACGGTGGAGACGGCGATGGCATAGGCCACCAGCAAGAGCGACAGAAGCTTGATGCCGCGAAAGGGCAGCACGAAACTCCAGCTGCCTTTTGCGCCGAGCGTCATGAAGGCGGCCATGGAGATCAGTGCCAATGCCGCAAGCACGAGCAGAACGGTTTTTGCACGCCGGTCGGGGTGTCTCTCACGCATGGTGGCGTTTCCGCAGCAGGAGATAGAGGAACAGCGCGCTGCCGATGACGCCGACCACGGTGCCGATCGGTATTTCGTAAGGCGCGCGCACGGTCCGGCCGATGATGTCGCAGGAGAGCACGAAGACCGCGCCAAGCGTTGCCACCCAGGGCACGGAGCGGCGCATATTATCGCCGATCATCAGGCTGACGACATTCGGCACGATCAGGCCGAGAAAGGGGATCATGCCGACGGTGACGACGACGACGGCGCTGACCAGCGAAACGATGGTGAGGCCGAGCGCCATCACCCGGCGGTAGTTGAGGCCGAGATTGGTGGTGAAGTCGCGCCCCATGCCGGCCACGGTGAAGCGGTCGGCGGCGAGATAGGCGGCAATGGCGAAGATGAAACCGACCCACAGCAACTCATAACGGCCGCGCAGCACGCCGGAAAAATCCCCCGTCATCCATGCGCCGAGCGATTGCAGCAGGTCGAAACGATAGGCGAAGAATGTGGTGACGGCGGAAATGACGCCGCCGAGCATGATGCCGATCAGCGGCACCAGCAGCACATCGCGCAGCGGCACCTGTCTCAGGATACGCAGGAAAAGCGCCGTGCCGGCGAGCGCGAAAACGGCTGCCACCAGCATCTTGCCGAAGATCGGCGTTTCGGGTGCAAACAGGGTGACGACGAGAAGGCCGAGACCGGCGGATTCGGTCGTGCCGGCCGTCGAAGGTTCCACGAAGCGGTTGCGCACCAGCATCTGCAAGATGAGACCGGCAATCGCCATCGAGCTGCCGGCCAAGATGAGCGCCAGCGTGCGCGGAATCCGGCTGACGAGCAGCACGCGCAGCGCATCCGCGCTCGTATCAGGTGCGAAGAGCGTTGTGAGCGAAAGGTTGCTTACGCCGACGAACAGGCTGACGATGGCGAGCGTCAGCGCTAGCAGCAGGGCAAAGATGAGAGACAGAGATTTCACTTCGGCGGTTTTTCGAAAATGGTGAAAGCTCCCGGTGGCTTCGCAGGCTGTCGAAACAGTTGTTCGACCTCTCCTTTGTCATCCTCGGGCTTGACCCGAGGATCCACAACCTGACGCGCGATGGATCCTCGGGTCAAGCCCGAGGATGACGTCGGGTGTGGAGCAGCCTTCAGGATTGGATACCCGGCAGTCTTTACGACTTCTTCTCGGAGACGGCCTTGTAGACCTGATCGAGCAGGGTGTTGAGCGCCGTATAACCGCTGCTGACGATATAGGCCGCCTGCGGATCGAGATAGACGATCTGCTTTTTCTTCCAGGCATTGGTCTGGTGGATCAGTTCGTTGTCCAGCACCTGTGCGGCCGCCTTGCCGGGGTCCGTGGCACGGCCGATGCCGGCATCACGGTCGATCACGAACAGCCATTCGGGATTGACCTCGGCCAGATATTCGAAGGATACGACGTCGCCGCGGTCGAAGCGGTCATCGATGTCGGCGGCGACCGGCTTGAAGCCGATTTCGGTGTGCAGCCAGCCGGTGCGCGAGCTCGGGCCATACACGCCGACCTTGCCGGCATTGGTCAGGAGGATCATCGCCGTGCCGGAATTCGGGGCGATCTCTTTCAGCCTGGCGACTTTTTCGTCGAGGGCGGCATCGAGCTTCCTTGCCTCTTCCTGCTTGCCGAAGATATCGCCGAGCTTGGTGATGTTGCCTTTGACGCTGTTGATGAATTCCTTGGAATCGATCGACATGTCGATGGCGGGTGTGATCTTCGAAACGTCAGGATATTTCGCCCGCGAACGGCCGCCGACGATGACGAGATCGGCTTCAGCCGCATTGATCGCCTCGTAATCGGGCTCAAACAGCGTGCCGACCTTCAGATATTTGTCGTCGGCATATTTCTGCAGATAGGCCGGCAGGTTGGAGCCGACCACGCCTGTCGGCTCGACGCCCAGCGCATCGAGATTGTCGAGCGAGGGAATATCCAGAACCAGAACCTTCTTCGGTGCCGCTTTCAGTACGGTCTCGCCCTGCGCGTGCTTGATCGTCATTTCCTGCGCGCCCGCGGTCATCGCGCCAAGGCTGAAGGCCGCTGCCGCCAGCAGCCGAACGGGGAAGGTGAAGTTGATGGCCACGAATATGTCCCTTGCAATATGGTTCTGGACCGGCGGAAAGCTTTCCGTCGGGTTAACTTGATGTTCGTTATCAGCTTTATTGACAAGGTCGGCGGAAATCAAAAATATGTTTTAGAACGGTTCTGAATTGCGGTGAGCGGGAAATGTGGAGACGGTGGAGCATGGTTTGCAATCTCTCCGGACGTCATCCTCGGGACAAGCCCGAGCATGACGGAAACACCGTTTTCACTCACGTCGCAAACCCGGTCTGTGGCCGCACGCCTCACTCGGGCGGCCAGTCGCCGACGATTTCGCGTCTCTCCAGCTTCAGGGAGCGGTCCGGCTGTATCCGGTAGGTCTCGATCGCCAGCCGCCCGTCACCCATGACAAATTCATTGCTGAGCGTGCTGCCGATGGGGGATTTGGTCAGTTTGGTGCGGGGCTGGCCACCATAGGTGATGCTGCCGGGAATGGGCTCCACGTCGGGAGCGGCGGTGGCGCAGCCGGCAAGGGCCAGAACCATCATGATCGCGATCTTGCGCATGGTTTTCTCCTGGGGTTGGACCGGAATTATATCATGGTCACCTCTGCGCCAGATATCCCGTTGATGTGAATAAAAAAGCCCCGCATCCGGCAGGATGCGGGGCCAGTTGCCTTGGGAGGTTCCTGGTTTCTCAGTCCTCGTTGGCGGCAAGCTGCGTCAGCACCTCGCCACGGCCGCGGATGCGCATGATCAGCGGGATGATGAAAGCGGCTGCCGCGACGATGAACAGGCCAACGGCAATCGGCGAGGTGAACAGCACCGTCGGGTCGCCCTGACCGATGGCAAGCGCGCGGCGCAGCTGCTGTTCGGCAAGCGGGCCGAGGATGAGACCAACGACCGCAGGCGCAATCGGATAACCGAAGATACGCATGATGTAGCCGAGGATACCGAAGGCGAGCAGCATGCCGAGTTCGAACACCGACGGGTTGGCGCCGATGGTGCCGAGCGTCGCAAACAGCAGGATGCCGGCATAAAGCCATGGCTTCGGAATGGTCAGCAGCTTCACCCACAGGCCAACGAGCGGCAGGTTGAGCACCAGCAGCATCAGGTTGGCGATGAACAGGCTGGCGATCAGGCCCCAGACGAGCTGCGGATTGGTGGCGAACAGCAGCGGGCCGGGCTGCAGGCCATATTGCTGGAAGCCGGCGAGCATGATGGCGGCGGTTGCCGTGGTCGGCAGGCCCAGCGTCAGCAGTGGCACCAGCGTGCCGGCGGCGGACGCATTGTTGGCGGCTTCCGGACCGGCGACGCCTTCGATGGCGCCATGACCGAATTCTTCCGGATATTTGGTCAGCTTCTTTTCGGTGGCATAGGACAGGAAGGTGCCGATTTCAGCACCGCCCGCCGGCATGGCGCCGATGGGGAAGCCGATCAGCGTGCCGCGCAGCCAGGCTTTCCACGAGCGTGCCCAGTCCTGCGCGCTCATCCAGACCGAGCCCTTGACGGCTTCGACCTTGTCGGGGCCGGTGCTGCCCTGGGCGACGATGAACAGCGTTTCGCCGATGGCGAACATGGCAACGGCAAGCGTCGTCACTTCCACACCGTCGAGCAGATCGGGAACGCCGAAGCTCATGCGGGTCTGGCCGGTCAGCTGGTCGATGCCGACGATGGCAAGCGCAAAGCCGATGAACAGCGAGGTGAGGCCGCGCAGTGCCGAATCCCCGAAAGCGGAGGAAACGGTGACGAAGGCGAGCACCATCAGCGCGAAATATTCACGCGGGCCGAAAACCAGCGCCAGCTTGACGATATAGGGCGCGATGAAGGCGAGCGCGATGGTGGCGATGAGGCCGGCGACGAAGGAGCCGATGGCGGCGGTGGCAAGGGCCGGGCCGCCTCTGCCCTTGCGGGCCATCTTGTTGCCTTCGAGCGCTGTGACGATCGAGGCGCTTTCGCCCGGCGTGTTGAGCAGGATCGAGGTGGTCGATCCGCCATACATGCCGCCATAATAGATGCCCGCGAACATGATGAGCGAGCCGGCGGGATCGAGCCGGTAGGTGACGGGCAGAAGCAGCGCAACGGTCAGCGCCGGGCCGATACCGGGCAGAACGCCGACGGCGGTGCCGAGCGTGACGCCGATCAGCGCATAGAGCAGGTTCATGGGTTGGGCAGCAACCTCAAGACCGTGCAGCAGGAATTCAAACGTACTCATGGACAGATGTCCCCCAAAGTGGACCCGATGGGCGGGCGGAACGGCTGGCGTGCGTCATCGCGCGCCTGCGGTTTCCTGTGATCTCGAATTTGGCTGGAATGGCTGTTAGAAGAACAGCCGTTCCAGAGGTCCGGCGGGCAGCGAAAGCTGCAGCAGGCGCGCAAAAATGAACCAGATGGCAAAGCTCAGGACGACGCCGATGGGGATCGAATACCAGAGCTTGCGTTTGCCGAAGGCGCGCGCCGTGAAGGCGAAAAGCAGACCCGTGGCAATGGAGAAACCCGCCACATTCAGCAGCAGCATCTGAGCGGCGAGACCGGCAATGACCCAGACGACCGGAGCGATTTCCTGCCTGTCGCGTTCGGGAAAATCACCGCGCCAGGCCTCAACGGCTGTCCAGAGCGCCAGGCCGACAAGACAGAAGCCTATGGCATAAGGCACGGTTGCCGGGCCGACCGGCGAATAACCGGTGACGCTGGCGAGACGGGCGCTGTCCCAGAAGATCACGCAGGCGATGGCGACGAGGGCGATGGCAATCACCAGCGCCGCCCAGTCAGGGCGGCGCTTTTGATGTTGTGAAGGGTTGGAACCCTGGCTCATTTTACCAGTCCGATGTCTTTGAGGATCGTTTCGGTGGCGGCAGTGTCCTTGGCAAGCTGTTCCTTGAACTCGTCACCGGCGAGATAGGTGTCCATCCAGCTCTTGGTCTTCAGGGTTTCCTGCCACTTGGCGGACTTCGCCAGCTTTTCGACGTCGGCATTGACGGCCTTTTCCTGTTCCGGCGTCAGGCCGGGAGGAGCGGCGACCATGCGCCAGTTCTGCACGACGACATCAAGGCCGCTTTCCTTCAGCGTCGGTGCGTCGACGCCTTCCAGCTTCTCTTCGCTGGAAACAGCAAGCAGACGCAGCGTGCCGGCCTTTACCTGGCTTTCGAATTCACCATAGCTCGAAATGCCGGCCGTAACCTGCGAGCCGAGGATCGAGGCAAGTGCTTCGCCACCGCCGGAGTAAGCGATGTAGTTGATCTTGGTCGGATCGACGCCGGCTGCCTTGGCGATCAGGCCAACCGCGATATGGTCGGTGCCGCCGGCGGAGCCGCCGCCCCAGGACACGCTGCCGGGGTCTTTCTTGAGCTGGTCAACGAGGTCGCCGATGGTCTTCAGCGGCGAGGATGCCGGAACGACGATCGCTTCATATTCGCCGGTGAGGCGGGCAATCGGCGTCACGTCCTTGAGGGTGACCGGTGCATTGTTGGTGAGGATCGCGCCGACCATCACGTAGCCGCCGACGATGAGGGCGTTCGGATTGCCCTTCTGCTGGCTGGCGAACTGCGCAAGGCCGATGGTGCCGCCGGCACCCGGTACGTTCTGCACCTGAACGCTCTTGGAAATGCCTTCTTCCTGCAGCACGGTCTGCAGGGAACGCGCGGTCTGGTCCCAGCCGCCGCCGGGGTTGGCCGGGGCAATGATGGTGTAATCCGCTGCAACCGCCGGAAGAGCGATCACGCCCGCCAGAAATGTGCCGATAAGAAAATGTTTCACTTAGAAAACCCTCCTCAGGATGCCCTTTTGGGCGTCGTTTTTCGTTTATGCGGAAGGGGGCTTCAGGGCGCATCTGTGCCGGCGCTGAGAACTCAGCGCAGGGCCTTGGCAATCCTCAAGATTTCCTCCCGCATCTTCTTCCGCCTCCACGGAATGAAGAAGGATTGCAGAGCATCACAAAAAGCTGTCATCTAACTGACGCTACGCAAGTCCTAGCGCATTTACTCTCTATTAATTTGTGTCGGGCGTCTACAACGGTGTGTGCTGCGACTTTGCTTTGGGCGCTCACTCCACCCTCATTCCTGTGACAAGCACAGGGATGAGGAGAACTCCAGCACTCGGCATTCTCAACCCTTTATTGCGAGCGCAACGCCTCGTTCCAGCGCTCGATCAGACGGCTGCGCTTGACCTGGTCCAGATAGACCATCAGGCCGGGGCTGACGGGCACGGGGCGCAATTGTGCGCCGTGGATGGCTTGCATGGTGTTGGCGGTGTTTTCGCCCGCCACTTCCGGGCTGACGGCCGGGATCTGCAATTGCCGGGCCATGATCGTCTGGCCTTCCTTGGACATGAAGAATTCGAGGTAACGGCGGCCGAGTTCGGGATTGGCGGCGGCTTCCGGCACCAGCCCGATGCGCGACATGACCACGGTATAATCCTTGGGCAGCACGATGCCGACATCGGGGTGGCGTGAGGCCCAGTCCGCCGCATAGGAGCCGAGAATGTTGTAGCCCAGCACGAAACGGCCGTCGGAAACGCGCTCCAGAATGGCCGAGGAGGTGGAATAGACCTTCACGCCCGCCGCGCCCATGGCCTTGATGACACTCCATATATCGCCGAACTGCTCCTGATCCCGCGACATGAACAGGAACCCGACACCGGAGCGTTCGATGTCATAGGTGGCGATGCGGCCATGTACCTCCTTGGCGTGGTGCTCGAGATAATTGACGAATTCGGCGCGGGTGGCGGGCGGCTTTTCGGTGGTGAAGCTCGGCTTGTGATACACGAAGACCGCCGGCTCGAAGGTCAGCGCATAGGCGGTGTTGCGCCAGTTGGCCCAGGCGGGCCAGCGGGCGCTCATGGCGAGATCCGAGCGCTGGGCGTAACCGTCATTGCTCAGTTTTACTTGCAGATCCATGGCGGAAGAGAAGGCGAAATCGGCGGTTTTTTTGCCGGCATCGGTTTCCTTGACGATGCGGTCATAGATTTCGCCGGTCAGCATATCCTCGTAATGGACGGCGATATCGGGATTGGCCTTCTGGAAACCTTCGATCATCGGCGTTGCCAGAGGTTCATCCAGAGAGGAATAGACCACCAGCGTTTCGGCATCCGCCTTGCCTGAGGGGGCCGGAAAAACGGCAACCTGCGCAAGCGCGGGTGAAGCCATGCAGAGACAGAGGCAAAGAAGAAGACAGATACGCATGGAAAAGATCATGCCGCAGGCGCTTGCCATTCACAAGCGGTAAGGGCTTGGTTAAACTCGGGAATGCTGCAGGAGGAAGATTTGCGTATTTTGCTGGTCGAGGACAATCAGGTGCTGTCGGAAGGTCTTTCGGCGCTGCTGCGCGGCAGCGGCTATGCGGTGGACGTGGTTTCCGACGGCGCTTCCGCCGATGCGGCGATTGCGGCTGAAAGTTTCGATCTGGTCATTCTCGATCTCAACCTGCCGGAAATGGACGGTATCGAAGTGCTGCGCTCCATGCGTTCGCGCCAGGACAAGGCAGCGGTGTTGATCCTGACGGCGCGCGGCACGCCGGAGGAAAAGGTCAAGGGGCTTGATCTCGGTGCCGACGACTACATGATCAAGCCGTTCGACATTACCGAATTCGAGGCAAGGGTGCGGGTGCTGCTGCGCCGCAATGCTGGCCTGCGCTCCTCGGCGCTGAGTTTTGGCAAGGTGCTGTTCGATCTCACATCACGCACCTTTTCGGCCGATGGGCGTCCGCTTGATATTCCGGCGCGCGAGGTGGCGCTGCTGGAAGTGCTGTTCATGCGGGCCGGCAAGGTGGTTGCCAAGGAGGCGATCGTACAGTCGCTCACCGGCTTCGACGACGATATTTCCGCCAATGCCATCGAGCAATATGTCAGCCGTCTGCGCAAGCGGCTTGCCCCCCACGGGCTGACGGTGAAGACGGCGCGCGGCATCGGTTATTATCTGGAAAAGCTGCCGGAGATGGCTGAATGAGACAGGCCGCCTATTCGCTCAGGCGGCGACTTTTAGGCTGGCTTCTCATTTCCACCGCCATCATCGGCTGCATTGCGCTGACCGATACCTGGCGCGAGGCGGTCAACACCGCCAATGTCGTCTCCGACCGGGTGCTTTCCGGTTCCGCACTTGCCATTGCCGAGCGGGTGGTGGTGGCCGAGGATGGCTCGCTGGAAGTCGACATTCCCTATGTCGCGCTGGAAATGCTGACATCTGCGGCGCAGGACCGGGTGTTTTACCGGGTCGACGGGCCGAACGGGCAATTCCTCACCGGTTACCAGAACCTGCCGACGGTGGAGAACACGAATGGCGATACGCCCGCCTATCGCGATGCGGTGTTTCGCGACGAGCCGATCCGTATTGCCGCTATCAGGCGTTTTGCTTCCACCGGCATCAATTCCGTGCCGTTTTCCGTAACGGTTGCCGAAACCACCATTGCCCGCAGCCGGCTGGCGCAGGCCATCATTCTGCGTTCCGCGCTGCGGCTGCTTTTGATGATTGTGGGGGCGGCGATCATCGTCTGGATCGCGGTGACGATTTCGCTCAGGCCGCTTTACCGGCTCAGCGAAGCCATTGCCGAGCGCAGCCCGAACGACCTGCACCCCATCCGTCAATCCGTGCCGGTGGAGGTGGAAAATCTGGTGGAGACCGTCAATTCCTTCATGGTGCGGCTGCAGTCGGCGCTGGACGCGCTCCGGCATTTCACCGGCAATGCCAGCCACCAGCTGCGCACACCGCTTGCCATCATCAGCACCCAGCTCGCCCTTTCCGCCCGCGCGGGGAGTTTAGAGGAAGCGCAGGCGGCGGCGCTGAAGGGCGGTGCGTCAGTGGCGCATGCCGAACATATCCTCGCCCAGCTTCTGCGCATGGCCAATATCGATGCTGCCGGCTCCAGCGAAAAACACGATTTTTCCGCGATAGATCTCGTGGCCGTTGCGCAGAACGTGACCGCCGATTTCGTGCCGCGTGCGGCCGACGCCGGCATTGATCTTGGTTTCGAAGGCGAGGGTGAGGCGACCATTCTTGCCGAACCGCTCCTGATCGGCGAACTGATCGGCAATCTCGTTTCCAACGCCATCAACTATGCCGGGCGCGGCGCGGAAGTCACCGTGCGCGTCGGCGGGGAGACGGGCACGGTCTGGCTGGAAGTGGAAGATAACGGCCCCGGCATCCCACCGGAAAAACGCGCCATGGTGCGCCAGCGCTTCGCCCGAGGCGAAGCCAACGCCGCCCCCGGCGCCGGCCTCGGCCTTGCGATCATCGAGGAGATCGCCGGGCTGTTCGGCGGGCGGCTGACGCTGGAGGATGGTGCGGGCGGGCGCGGGTTGAGGGCACGGGTGGTGTTTGGTGGGATGAGGTGAGGGGCTTTGTGCCTTCCTGTTTGGCGGGTGCTGCGGCGTTTCAATCCTCGCCCCGGGGGCGACATATTCAGGCGGCCCATCAATTGACCTATGCCCTGTTTAAACCTAGGCCTCTGCGAGAGAGGCCAGCATCTGGATGATGTTGTTGACGACGCCCAGGCGGTTTCAATTCACGCCCCTGCGAATAAGGCGACCATATGCCGAAAAGATCATCGTGGTGCAGTTCAAGTTTCAATCCACGCCTCCGCGAGGGAGGCGACATTGGATCATCCGGAAGGGGCCAGCCGATTTTGTAGTTTCAATCCACGCCTCCGCGAAGGAGGCGACCAGCGCCACAAGCTTGTCAGCCGTGACCGTGCGGGGTTTCAATCCACGCCTCCGCGAAGGAGGCGACTGCCGGAGTCTGAAGCCCCGGAATTGACTGCGGAAAAAATGCGGATTGCGCGAACGGCGACGCGCGAGGGAAGAGCCTGCGGGGCTGGCAGGTCCTGATTACAAAAAATCGCTGCGATTTCAAAGAGCGGCGGCCGGTGCGAACCGGCCGGGGAACCATAGCACGCTTGTGGTTCGCGCCAAATCCCTGATCACGGGCTCTCTGGCTGGTCTCGGGGCTTATCCCATCCGTTCCGAAGCATAACTTCCAGGGCTTGGCGGGAAGACCACGGTGCGGTTGCCGTTGATGAAGGTGCGGTGGTGGATGTGGGCGTGGATGGCGCGGGCCAGCACCTGGCTTTCCACGTCACGGCCGAGCGAGACATAGTCGTCGGCGCTCTGGGCGTGGGTGATGCGCACCGTGTCCTGTTCGATGATCGGGCCTTCGTCGAGATCGGCGGTGACATAGTGCGCCGTTGCGCCGATCAGCTTCACGCCGCGCTCATAGGCCTGCTTGTAGGGGTTGGCACCCTTGAAGGAGGGGAGGAATGAGTGGTGGATGTTGATGATTTTGCCCGACATCTTGCGGCACAGGTCATCGGAGAGAACCTGCATGTAACGGGCCAGCACGACGAGCTCCGTGCCGCTGGTCTCGATCAGGTCCATCAGCTGGGCTTCGGCCTTCGGCTTGTTCTCCTTCGTCACCTTGATGTGGTGGAAGGGGATGTCGTGGTTGACGACCACTTTCTGATAATCGAAATGGTTGGAGACGACACCGACGATGTCGATCGGCAGCGCGCCGATCTTCCAGCGATAGAGCAGGTCGTTGAGGCAATGGCCGAAACGCGACACCATCAGCATCGTTTTCATGCGCTGGCCATCCGGGTAGATATCAGCCTCCATGCCGAATTTTTTCGCCACCGGCTGAAAGCCCTCGGTGATGGCCTCAAGTGAAGCGCCTTCCTCCGAAATAAAGGAGACGCGCATGAAGAACTTGCCGGTTTCCAGATCGTCGAACTGCGAACTGTCGACGATGTTGCAGCCTTTTTCCGCCAGATAACCGGAAATCGCGGCGACGATGCCGCGGGTCGATTTGCAGGCTACTGTCAGAACATAGGATGTCATGCGTTTTCCCTCAGAGGCTTCGCGCCGGGATGAACCGGCGCAGTTCGGCGCGTTCCATAGCGCAGCTTGGCGGCAGAGCAAAGCGCCAAGACGAACGCAGCCAAAGTCATAAAACGGGAAAGGCACCCGCGCCGTGCCGGAAGCGACATGGAATGTTCCACGGCCAGCACGGCGGCGGCAGGCGTTGCAGCGGGGTCGCTACCGGCCTCAGGCGCGGCGCAGGCGCATGGCCGTTCGGCCACGGCCGTCGATCAGTTCCAGCGTGCCTCGGCGCGGCTCCAGCCTGAAGGAGCGCGCGCCCTCCAGCGCATCGATGAACTGCCGTTCCTGGCGCATGATATCGGGAGCGCAGGCCATCTGGGTGGAAATCATCCGGCCGAAATCGACGCGGTTGCGGCTGATTTTCACTTCGCCGCCGATGCCGTTGCAGCCGGCATTGCCTGACACGCGGCCCTCGCGGGAAATTTCCAGCGTTGCCTGGCGGCGGCCGCGAACCCGCTCACCTCTGATGTCCTGCACCAGCCAGCGCCCGTCAATGCCGGCTTCCGGTTCCGGCCTGCCCGGACTTGCGTCCACACGCTCCAGCACGAGGTCGGTATCGTCGCGGCGGCCGGTCAGCACCGAATAACGCCGCGTGGTGGTGAAGAGCAGCCGGTCGCGGTCGTGGATTTCAGCGCGCAGCGCATAGGAAAGGTGGCCACGAATGTCGCGGTCGTCATAACGCAGCACAAAGGGCACGGGCACCTGGCCGCGCGGGCGAATTGTGGTTTCGGCAATCGTCTGCGACGGCGCATCCGCCCGCGAAACATCGATCAGGCGCACTGTCACGGTTGCGCCCGGCGGCAGGGCGATGCGTTCACGATAGGAGACGCTGCCGCGCAGGCTTGCCGGTGCGGCCGCCGCGCCGCCTGCCGCAAAAAGCGGGGCGAGCGCAACAAGCCCGGCGAAACTGCGGCGCGAAAGAAGAGGCTGGCGATCATTCATGGTGCTTGCTCCGTGCGGTTTCCGTTCGAATTTCAACGGATGATAGAAAACGGCACTGAACGGGCGATGAACCGATGGATGTTCCCCCGAATGCTCGAGGAGAGGTTCGGGGTGGGTGATGGCGTGTGCGGTTGCGAGAGCCGAGGCATCTCCACCCTCATTCCTGTGCTTGTTACAGGAGCCCAGCCCCCGCGCGTCCACGCGGCAGAGGAGTCTTTTCAGCCCAAGGACTTGGGCTGACTAGATTCCTGTGACAAGCACAGGAATGAGGGCTAGGAGAGGTCGCCGCAGCCACGGAAAGCAATTCCTCGGGCTGCAGCCTCCGGCTCACCTCAGCCGCGGAAACCGTCCCGCAATGCTTCGAACCTCGCCAGTTGCTCGGCGCGCAGTTCCTTGTTTTCGTCGCGGCGGACGAAAATCTTGAACATGGCGCCGCCGGCGGCATTCATGAACCAGACGGAACAGGAGCGGCGGCCGTGAAACCCGCGGTCGACGAAGGTGATGCCGGCGCAATTGTCCTTCTTGATGTGACCGCCGATCGGGCTGTCGCCATGGATGTTGAACCAGCCGTGGCTTTCCGTGCCTTCCGGCAGGTGGCCGGGCACTTCCAGCACGATATCGCCAGTCTGGACGATCATGAGGACTTCGCCCCAGCCGCGCATCTCGTTCCAGATCGCGTCGAAACGGTCGGCGGCAGCGGAAACGGCGGCACCTTGCGGCAGGATCGCCAGAATTTCGGCGGGCGTCACCTCGGCCTTGGCGGCGATGGCTTCGACGATACCGTCGGGCTTTTCGGCAAGGGCGGCGGCGGCGCGGGCCTGCCGGTCATCGGTCTTTTGGGCTGCGATGCTCATCGGTGGCCTCAGGCGGCAATCGAACGGCGTTCGCCATTCTTGTCTTCGTGAATGATGACGTCGAAGCCTTCGAAATGCGGGCCGGAAAGATATTCGACCTTGCCGCGGTTTTCGCCGGCCCTGGCGTGGGCGGCGCGGAACTGTTCGGATTTCGTCCAGGCAAGGAAATCGTCCTTGGTGGCCCATACGGTGTGCGAGGCATAAAGCGTGTGGTCGTCCGCCTTCGGGCCTTTCAGCATGTGGAATTCGATGTAGCCCGGCAATTCGCTGAGGTGCGACTTGCGCTCGCGCCAGATGGATTCGAAGGTTTCCTCGTAACCCGGCACGACACGAAATCGGTTCATTGCGATAAACATGAAAGTCTCCCTTTAAGTTTCCTGTTTCAGTCAGGATATCTAGCTCGGTTCGGGTTGGGAAGAGGCTCACGATAAAGCGAACAAATTTACTCCACTTATCGATTGCGCGGCTCATAAACATGTGCAAAGAACTCAAGTTAAATGGCGCGGGCAAACCCGCGCCCGCCCGTGTGCCTTTGTGTTTCAGGATCGCGCCATGTTGAATTTTCGCCTTCGTTCGCTTGTTTTCGCCGCCCTCGTGCCTGCCGCAATCGCCTTTGCGGCGCCGGCTGCCATGGCTTCGGACAAGGGCAATCCGGAAGCGAAACGTATTGTCGCGGTGGGTGGAACGGTGACGGAAATCCTTTATGCGCTGGGTGCGCAGGACCGTGTCGTGGCGCGTGACAGCACCAGCAGCTATCCGGCCGACGCACTGGCCAAGCCGGATATCGGCTATATGCGGGCGCTGTCGTCGGAGGGTATCCTGTCGCAGAAGCCCGATCTTATCCTCTCCGAAGACGGTTCCGGCCCGGCCGATGTCATCGCCATCCTGAAGGCGAGCGCCGTGCCTTTCGTCACCGTCGATACGCCGCCGCGCGGCGACGCCATACCGAAGAAGATCGAGGATATCGGCGCGGCCGTCGGTCTTTCCGACAAGGCGAAGACGCTGGCCGCGGACACAAGGGCCGGGCTCGATGCGCTGGCGAGAGATGTTTCGGCCGTACCGGAAAAGGGCCGGAAGCGTATTCTCTTCGTGCTCTCCAGCGCCGGTGGCCGCATCATGGCGGCGGGCAAGGATACGGAAGCTGCGGCGATCATCGAAATGGCCGGCGGCATCAACGCGGCTGAGGAGATCAGCGGTTACAAGCCGCTGACGGATGAGGCCGTCATCGCCGCAGCACCCGATGTGGTGCTGACCATGGCGCGCGGCGACCATGCCGCCAAGGCCGCCGAGCTTTTTGCGCTTCCTGCCTTCCAGTCCACACCGGCCGCCGCTGAAAAGGCACTGATCAGCATGGACGGGCTTTATCTCATCGGCTTTGGTCCCCGCACGCCGGCCGCCGGTCGCGAACTGGCAAACAAGCTGTACCCTGACGTGGTGAAGCCGTGAGCCTTGCCGCCTTGAGTTCCGCCGAAGGCGCCGTTCCGGGCGACAGGTCGCGGCAGGCGGTCATCACGCTTGTCGTGCTCGTCGGCATCCTGCTGTTTGCCTGTGGCGTGTCGCTTGTCAGCGGCCCCACGGGCGTCGGCATTTCCGAACTCTTCGCTTATCTTACCGGTGGCGCGGCCGGGCTCGATGCCCGTGACAGGATCATTCTCGAAGCCGTGCGCCTGCCACGCACCGCGCTTGGCATGCTGATCGGTGCGGCGCTTGGCGTCTCCGGCGCGATGATGCAGGGCCTGTTCCGCAATCCGCTTGCCGACCCCGGCATTGTTGGTGTCACCTCGGGTGCCGCCCTGTTCGCGGTTGCGGCCATTTCCCTCGGGGAAGGCGCGCTTGCCACGGTTGCGGTGTTCTTCGGCCCGCATTTCCTGCCGCTGATGGCGTTTTTTGGCGGGCTCCTGAATACCTGGGTGCTTTATCTGATCGCCACGAAGGATGGCGCCACCTCCACCACCACGCTCATTCTGGCGGGTATCGCGGTTGCGGCAATCAGCGGCGCGCTGACCGGCCTGATGATCTTCGTGGCCGATGACCGGGCATTGCGCGACATCACCTTCTGGTCGCTCGGTTCGCTGGGCGGGGCAACACCCGCCAAGGTGCTGGCCACCTTGCCCTTCATCATCGTCGTGCTGGCCATCATTCCCTTCGTCGCACGCGGGCTGGACGCGCTGATCCTTGGCGATGCGGCGGCTTTCCACATGGGCATTCCGGTGCAGCGGCTGAAGCGGGTCGTCATCCTGGCCGTTGCCGCCGCCTGTGGGGCAAGTGTCGCGGCGGCCGGTTCCATCGGTTTTGTCGGCATCGTCGTGCCGCATCTCCTGCGCCTCGCCATCGGTCCGTCGCATCGCTTCCTGCTGCCGGCCTCGGCGCTAGGCGGCGCCGCGCTTCTGCTTCTGGCCGACAGTTTCGCCCGCACGGTGGCGGCTCCGGCGGAACTGCCGATCGGCGTGGTTACGGCACTCATCGGCGCGCCGGTCTTCCTGTTCCTGCTGCTGGGCCGCGGCGGCTTTTCCATGCGGAATGCGTCATGATCCGGGCCGAAAACCTCACCCTCATCCGTTCCGGTCGCCGCCTGCTGGACGAGGTCAGCGTCGATCTGAAGCCGGGCAGGGTCAATGTCATCATCGGCCCGAACGGTGCCGGCAAGTCCACGCTGATGAAGGTTCTGTCGGGCGAAATGCGCGCCGAGGGCGGCTCAGTGACCTATAATGATGCGGCCCTAGCGCAGTTCACGCCGGTGCAGCTTGCCCGTCTGCGCGCCGTGCTGCCGCAGAGTACCCAGCTTGCGTTTCCCTTTACCGCGCTTGAAATCGTGCGCATGGGGGCGGTCGCGCAGGGGGCACGCGCGCCGGAAGAACAGGCCCGCCGGGCGCTTGCCAAGGCCGGCCTGCGTGGTTTCGAGCAGCGGTCCTATAACATGCTGTCGGGCGGCGAGCAGCAGCGGGTGCAGTTTGCCCGGGCGCTGGCGCAGGTGCCCTTTCCGGTGGAAAACGGCCAGGCACGGGCGCTCTTCCTCGACGAGCCGACGGCCAGCCTCGATATCGGCCACCAGATCTCCGTGCTTGAAACGGCGCGCGATTTTGCGAGCGGCGGCGGGCTGGTGCTTGCCATCCTGCACGATCTCAACCTTGCGGCGGAATTTGCCGATCAACTGATCGTCATGCATGGCGGCCGGGTGACGGCGAGCGGGCCATCGCTGGAAACGATCAGCGACGAGACGATCGCGCGGGTCTATGGCATTGGCGGCGTCGTCGGCCGGTTGCCGGCGCGGCACATTCCTTATGTGTTGCCGCAGTCGCGGCATCGTTAGGAGCGCGCTCAGCTTTCCGGGCGGGTGGCGATGAACAGCGCGGAACAGAGCATGACGGCACCGACGATGGCCGCGCGCAGAAGCGGCGGGTCGCTCAGGAACCAGAACGCGGCGTAACTCACCATCATGGCCGACAAGGCCGCGATCTTGGCCTTGCGGGCGATTGCGCCGCGTTCGCGCCATTGCCGAAGCGACGGGCCGAACCTGGGATGGGCCAGAAGCCATGCCTCGAGCTTCGGCGAAGAGCGGGAGAAACACCAGAGCGCCAGAAGCAGAAAGGGCGTGGTGGGCAAAACGGGAAGAAACGCGCCGACAATGCCGGTCGCGACCATAAGCCAGCCAAGACAGAGGTAAACAAGGCGCATGGATATGCCGGTATCATGACTTATCCACTCAGGATAGAGCGGGGCCGTGAAAACCGTGCCCCTTGTTGCCGCAGGCCCATGCCGCACCGACAAAACCGGAGGGCTTCGCCATCACATTTGCCGTGATCGGAGCGTTACGTTTCGTCGCAAGGCGCCTTTAGGGTTGAAAGCGCGGCGCACTGTCTTTATCCCCTTGGGCCGCGATGTCCGGAGCATAACCGGACCGTCAACAGGAAGAAGAAGGAAAACACCATGGCCAAGCTGATCCACTCGATGGTCCGGGTGCTGGACGAAAAGCGTTCGGTGGAATTTTACACGCAGGCTTTCGGGCTTGAGGTTGCGGAACGCGCCGAGTTCGAGAATTTCACGCTGATCTATCTCAGCAGTGCCGAGGGCGATTTCGAGCTGGAACTGACCGTCAACAAGGGTCGTGAAGTGCCCTATGCGCTGGGGGACGGTTATGGTCATCTTGCCGTCAGTGTTGCCGATGTGGATGGCGAACACCAGCGTTTCACCGAGATCGGTCTTTCTCCCGGCAAGATCATTGAAGCCGATTACAAGGGCCAGCCTTTCGCAAAATACTTTTTCATCTGCGATCCCGATGGTTACAAGATCGAAGTGCTGCAGCGCGGCAACCGGTTCAAATAAGCACCATCATGGGAGAGACGGGCATGGCAGAGGCAGGCGTCAAACTCGAAGACAGCTGGAAACGCGTTCTTTCCAGCGAATTCGCCAGTCCCTACATGCAGAAGCTCAAGGATTTCCTGCTTGCCGAGAAAACCGCCGGCAAGCGCATCTTTCCCAGGGGACCTGAATATTTCCGGGCGCTGGATCTGACGCCGCTGGATGAGGTCAAGGTCGTCATTCTGGGGCAGGACCCCTATCATGGGCTTGGCCAGGCGCATGGGCTGTGCTTTTCGGTGCGGCCCGGCGTGCGCATTCCGCCGTCACTCGTCAATATCTACAAGGAACTGCAGGCTGATCTGGGCATTCGTCCGGTCAATCACGGTTTTCTGGAAAGCTGGGCGAAACAGGGCGTGCTGCTTCTCAACAGCGTGCTGACGGTGGAAGAATCGCGCGCCGCCTCACATCAGGGGCAGGGCTGGGAAAGGTTCACCGACGCCGTCATCCGCGCCGTCAATGACGAATGCGATCATGTGGTGTTCCTGCTCTGGGGTTCCTACGCCCAGAAGAAGGCGGCCTTCGTGGATCAGAAGAAACATCTGGTGCTGCGCTCGCCGCATCCTTCGCCGCTGTCTGCCCATAACGGCTTTTTCGGCAATGGCCATTTTTCCAAGGCAAATGCCTTTCTCGTCTCCCACGGGCGCCCGCCAATCGACTGGCAATTGCCTGATGTGGCGGAAAGCGATAAAAACCTTCTCTAGACACTCATAAATACCTTTACGCTTTGCCGGTCTCGGGATTAAAGATAACCGGACTATAAAGTGAAGGATTATGCCCGTGTCTCTCCTGTCTGCAGAAACCTCCGTTCCGCTGCCCGATCCGCTGTCGATCGTCGATGCCTTCGAGGATCATTTTTCCGAGCATATGGAGATGGAGCGGGAAGGCCCGACGGTGCGCTTCAAGACGGAATACGGCCATGGCAGCTTCAGCGCCGAAGGCGGCCGGTTCGCAGCCCGGGTCAGCTGCATTTCCGAACATATATTGATGTCGGTCAAGGCCATGGTGGCCGAGCATATTGTCGAGTTTTCCGGTGAGACCGGGCTGGATTTCCGCTGGAGCGGCCATGGGGCCTACCAGCGCGAATTGCCCAATCTCTTCGTCGGCAAGGTTGCCCGCGCCTATAACCTCACGCCGCATATGCGCCGGCTTGTGGTGTCGGTCGAAAGCGGCATCGAAAGGCTGGTAACGGGCGGCATGCATGTGCGCCTGCTGCTGGTGCCGGATCAGGCCCGCGCGCCGGTCTGGCCCTATCTCGCGTCCACCGGGGCCATCGTCTGGCCGGCGGGTGACGATCTTCTGATGCGGCGTGTCTATACCATCCGTTCCGGCGATATCGGTCGCGGCGAGGTGGATATCGACTTCGTCATGCATGAGGGTGAAGATATGCCGGGCGCCACCTTCGGCGCGACGGCGAAGCCAGGCGATGTTCTCGGCATCATCGGCCCGAGCGGCACCTGCCCGGAGGCGGATCGCTACGTCTTTGCCGGTGACGAAACCGCGCTGCCGGTGATGCTGCGCATGGCGGCCGAAATGCCGGCTGGCAAGAAGCTCCACGTCTATGCCGAGATCGACAACGAGGCCGAGCGGCAGGAGATCGTCTGCGCGGCCGATGTTGAGTGGACATGGCTTTATCGCCGCGGCAAGCCCGCCGGGACCTCCGGCCTCATTGAAAAGGCGCTGCGCGATCACACCTGGAGTGCGGATCATGACGGCCTGCATGTCTTTGTCGCCTGCGAGAAATCCGAGGCACGGGCGGCAAAATCCTTCCTGACCGATGAGATCGCTTTCCCGAAGGCGGCGCTGCGCGCTGTCGGTTACTGGACGATGGGCGCTGCGGACGATCATTGATGCCGCCTTTCGCGGCTGATTGAACAGTCGATTTTATTGTTCACCGATCGGGAACAATCCGTTCCCGTTGCCCACTCTATGCCGGAGGCGGCTCTTACCCCATCTTTACGCCATGAACACGACAGGCCCGATTGCGAGGCCTGCCAGGCGAAAAGGGGTTTAATCATGCTCAACCAGATCAAGGGCCTGCACCACGTCACCTCGATGGCGGCCAGCGCGCGCCAGAACAACG
The DNA here is from genome assembly GCF_003208455.1 of Rhizobium sp. UGM030330-04. Lineage (NCBI taxonomy): Bacteria > Pseudomonadati > Pseudomonadota > Alphaproteobacteria > Hyphomicrobiales > Rhizobiaceae > Rhizobium > Rhizobium sp. UGM030330-04. The sequence continues at coordinate 305,699 of NZ_QKML01000002.1, read as the reverse complement.
GATTTTTCACCGACACGCTCGGCCTGCGCCGGGTGAAGAAAACCGTCAATTTCGACGCGCCCGACGTCTATCATCTCTATTATGGCGATGAGGTCGGCACGCCCGGCTCCGTCATGACCTATTTCCCGTTCCCGCATATCGCCCGTGGCCGTCCTGGCACCGGCGAGGTGGGCGCGACGCTGTTTTCCGTTCCAGAAGGATCGCTCGGCTACTGGCAGGAGCGTCTTTCGAAAGCCGGCGTGGACGGCCTGAAGGCCGATGAGGCCTTCGGCAACAAGCGCCTGCATTTTGCCGGACCTGACGGAGACGGTTTTGCGCTGGTCGAGGTCAGGGACGACAACCGCGCGCAGTGGACCGGCAACGGCGTCGGCGAGGATCAGGCCATCCGTGGCTTTCAGGGTGCGTCGCTGCGACTTCGCGATGAAGGTGCCACCGCCGAGCTTTTGAAATTCATGGGCTATGAGGAAGTGGATCGTCAGGACGGCGTGCTGCGCCTCGGTATTCCCGGCGGCAACGGTGCCGACTTCATCGACATCGAAACCATGCCGAATATCTCCGGCGCCCGGCTGGGTGCAGGCTCCGTGCACCACATCGCCTTTGCGGTCGACAACCGCCAAAAGCAGCTTGAGGTGCGCAAGGCGCTGATGGATACCGGTTATCAGGTGACGCCGGTGATCGACCGCGATTATTTCTGGGCGATCTATTTCCGCACGCCGGGCGGCGTGCTGTTCGAAGTCGCCACCAACGAGCCCGGTTTCGACCGTGACGAGGACACCGCCCATCTCGGCGAGGCACTGAAACTGCCGAGCCAGCATGCGCATCTGCGCCCCATGCTGGAAAAGCAGCTGGAGCCGCTGGGAGACGAGAAGGCGGTTTAACCTCTCGATAGCGTTTGGCAGGACATTGCCTCGTATTTCTTCTCCCCGTTCGGGGAGAAGAAACCAGCGGAAGCCCCTCGCTCCACGTGAGATTTTCGCGCTTGACTGAGAGGCCGCGCGGATGCCGTTGAACCTCTTCCTTCCAGAAAGGATTCTCCCATGACCAGCGACAGCTATTTCCACAAATCCCGCGCCGGTGCTGCCGGTGCTCCGCTTTTCGTTTTGCTGCACGGCACGGGCGGTGATGAGAACCAGTTTTTCGATTTCGGTTCCCGCCTGCTGCCTGAGGCCACCATTCTCTCACCCGTCGGCGATGTTTCCGAACACGGTGCGGCGCGGTTTTTCCGGCGCACGGGAGAGGGCGTCTACGACATGGCCGACCTTCAACGGGCGACCGGTAAGATGGCCGATTTCGTCAGGGCGAACCGGGAGCATTATCAGGCCGGTCCGGTCATCGGCCTCGGCTTTTCCAATGGTGCGAATATTCTCGCCAATGTGCTGATCGAAGAACCCGGGCTTTTCGATGCGGCGGTGCTGATGCATCCGCTCATCCCGTTCGAACCGAAGATTTCCCCCGCCAAGGCCTCGCGCCGGGTGCTGATCACGGCTGGCGAGCGCGATCCGATCTGCCCGGTGCCGCTGACGAAGGCGCTGGGAGAGAGCCTCAAGGCGCAGGGCGGCACGGTGGAAACCGTGTGGCACCCGGGCGGGCATGAAATCCGCTCCGGCGAGATCGATGCGGTCAGGGGTTTTCTGGCGGCTTATAACGCTTAGCTGGATGTCTGCGCTATGCCGGCTTTTAAGCCGGCATTCGCCTGTGCTTCCGCCTCAGCGATATCCGCATTGCTGCAGCTGCGCCTCGTAACGCAGCGCCATGTTGGCGGAGCGGCGGGCAGCCTTCTGGACGGCGGAATTGTTGCGCCAGCTGCCCTTGGCATAACCGGCATGGCCGGAATAATAAGCGAGGTAGAGATTATAGGGGTCGTTCAGCGAAATGCCGTTTTCGCGCCGGCTCTTGGCATGATACCAGCCGACGAAGTGGATGGCATCGGTGAAGTCGGTGCGGCTTGCCGACCAGCGGCCGGTTTCACGCTGGTAAACGCTCCATGTGCCGTCCAGCGCCTGCGCATAACCATACGCGCTCGACTGGCGTGTCCAGGGAATGAAGCCGAGAAGCTTGGTGCGCGGCGGGCGCGCATAGGGGCGGAAGGCGGATTCGGTATAGATCGTCGCCATCATGACAGGCACGGGCACGCCGAATTCGCGCTCGGCCGCGCGGGCATCGCGCCGCCAGTTGTTGAAGATGCCGTTCCGCTGCTCGAAAATCGCACAGGCATTGGTCACCTGCGACGGTGCGGTGGCGCAGCCGGCCAGAACGAGCATCAGAAAAACTACGGCAAATACGCCACGCATAACGGAACCCTTTCGTTCCGCCATTTTTAAATTGCTAACCATTAACGCCGGGTTTTAAGACAAGGTTAATTCAAATGCCGCCGATCAGGGGTTTGTTAACCCGTTGAAAAGTCCTGTGTTCAGGATGAGGCGAAACCGTCTGCCCCGCTCTTCCCCGTGCCCTTTTCGAGAGGCGGACGTCCCCGCGCATCCCCGGTCCGGCCGGACCGCCTATACTTGCCCCATTCCGGTCATCGAGCGTGCGCGCGGCGCAAGGTGGGCGGGGCAGGCGGCCAAGACCGGGGAGTTTCCCGATGTCACGGTTGAGGCGGCCGGCATATGTCCATCCTCCAAACAGGAACCGGTTTGGCGGGCGGATCATATGGTGAAACCGGGGCCGCATCGTCTGCAAAACCCTGCATTACCCTTCAATACCTCCGCAGCGATGCGGCCCATCTATCGCTTCTCGACGCCGCTCCGGAATTCGGGGCGGTGATATCGGCGCATATTCGAAAAAAAGCGCCCGCTGTACAAAAATGAAAACCGATAAAATTGTAGCAATCGGCTTAAAGCGGCCGAAAACAGTCCTGTGCCATTGTGGGATCACAGACGGAGAGCGGCCCTTGAAAAGAGACGCTTCCAGAAAACAGAAATCGAGACCGGCACAAGCCGGCGGATCGCCAAACGGGGTATGAAATGCTGAAGAAGATTATTGCTGCCGCCATCTGCGGAATTGCCGTCGCTTCCATGTCCACCCACGCCGATGCGGCCGGTGCTGCCGGTTTTGCCCGCGCATTTGCCGCCGTCGAGAAGTCTGCGGTGACGCAGATCGGTGTTTCGGCACCGGGCGGTTTCGATGGCTGCGTTCTTTCCGCCGGCCAATGCGTCTCCACCATCGCCGCGCCGCTGACCGGTGAGCGCCGCGAGGAACTGCTGCGCGTCAACCGCCATGTGAACGCCACCATGGGCGCGCTCGATGATTATTTTTCCGGTTTTGCAACCGATGTTCCGGCAACACCTTCGGCAAGCCTTGGCGATTGCGGTGACTGCGCCGCCATCAAGCGCACGGCGCTGGCCGGTGCCGGCTGGTCTTCGAGCGCACTGCGCCTTGCCTTTTCGCTGAACAATGACGGATCGCTCGAAAAAGTGCTTATTGTCACCACCGACAAGGGCGACATCGTTCTCGGCAATGCCGTCTTGTCTCCGGCTGAGCGCGAAACCGCGCTTTAAGCCCATCTTTTCATGCCTGCCAGACTGCGCCGGTTTTCCTGACCCTGTTGGTTCAGGAAGCCGGCGATTTTTTTCGTTCGGCCACGGCAATGCCCGCCAGCGCCATGACGAGTGCCATGATCTGGTAGGTGTGCAGGGTTTCGCTGAGGACGACAACGGACAGCAAGGTGCCGAAGACCGGCACGAGGTTGATGAAGAGGCCGGCGCGGTTGGCGCCGATCTGCTCCACGCCCTTGATGTACAGGATCTGTGCGATGAGCGACGCAAAAATGGCCGCATAGACCACCAGCACCCAGCCCTTCTGATCCGGCCAGACGACGCTGTTTCGCGACATTTCCCAGAAGACCAGCGGCACCGAGGTGAGGAGGGCGAAAAAGGCGGGGATGGCCATCAGCGTGCGCCAGTCGACGGCGGGTTTCCAGCGCAGGATGACGGTGTAGATGGCATAGACCAGCACGGCGAGCAGCATGACGGCGTCGCCGACATTCATTTCCAGTTGCAGCAGCGAGACCGGATCGCCATGCGAGGCGAGCAGCGCCACCCCTGATATGGTGAGGCAGAAGCCGGCGATCTGGCCGAACAGCACGCGGGTGCGGAACAGGATGAAGTTCAGGACGAAGATGACCATGGGAATGCCGGCCTGGATGACGGCGGCATTGATGGCCGAGGTGTGCTGCAGGGCCGTGTAGAGAAACACGTTGAAGGCGGTGTAACCGACGCTGCCGAGCACGAGGAAATAGGGCAGGCGCTTTTTCACCACCGGCCAGTCCCTGATGAGCTGCGGCACGGAAATGGCGAAGATGATGGCGACGGCGAAGACCCAGCGCAGGAAGGTGAAGGCCATGGGGCTGATGTGGCCGACGGCCAGCTTGCCGGCAACGGTGTTGCCGCCCCAGCAGAGCGTGGCGATGATGAGGGCAATATAGGCTTTCGAAGGCACGCTGATGTTTCGCTTCTTCACGGGGCGGGAAAACGGAGAGGGGTGAGCGGCGGCCTTGCGCCCGCGCCTGGCCCCCACGGGGCGAGATAATGCGGGAAATCCGCGCCTTGTCACGGAAAAAGCAAAATTCTCCATAAGAAACAGGGTCGCTTTCCGTAAAACAACACAGTATACATTCGCGGGTTTGGGTTTCCCATCGGGTTATCGGGCGCGCAAGCGCCATGAGCAGGAAAGCAAGAAATGACGAATGTTGTGGTGGTCGGCTCGCAATGGGGCGACGAAGGCAAAGGCAAGATTGTCGACTGGCTGTCCGAGCGGGCAGATGTCGTCGTGCGGTATCAGGGCGGCCACAATGCCGGCCATACGCTTGTCATCGATGGCATCAGCTACAAGCTTTCGCTTCTGCCGTCCGGCGTCGTGCGTCCCGGCAAGCTTGCGGTCATCGGCAATGGCGTTGTGGTCGATCCGCATGCGCTGATCGCCGAAATCGGTCGTCTGGAAGCGCAGGGCGTCAAGGTCACGCCGGAAAACCTGCGTATCGCCGACAATGCCACCCTCATTCTTTCGCTGCACCGTGAACTGGACGGCATGCGCGAAGACGCCGCTTCCAACAGCGGCACCAAGATCGGCACCACCCGTCGCGGCATCGGCCCGGCTTACGAAGACAAGGTTGGCCGCCGCGCCATCCGCGTCATGGATCTCGCCGACATGGAGGCGCTTTCCGCCAAGGTCGACCGTATCCTCACGCATCACAATGCGCTTCGCCGTGGTTTCGGCGCCGCCGAAGTTTCGCATGAGACGATCATGGAAGAGCTGGGCTCGATTGCCGAGCGCATCCTGCCGTTCAGCGAAACCGTCTGGCTGCTGCTCGACAAGAAGCGCCGCGCCGGTGCGCGCATCCTGTTTGAAGGCGCTCAGGGCTCGCTGCTCGATATCGACCACGGCACATATCCCTATGTGACCTCTTCCAACACGGTTGCCGGCCAGGCCGCCGCCGGTTCCGGCATGGGTCCGGGTTCGCTGGGTTACATTCTCGGCATCACCAAGGCTTACACCACCCGCGTCGGCGAAGGTCCGTTCCCGACCGAGCTGAATGACGAGATCGGCCAGTTCCTGGGCGAAAAGGGTCATGAATTCGGCACCGTCACCGGCCGCAAGCGCCGCTGCGGCTGGTTTGACGCCGCACTGGTGCGCCAGTCGGTCGCCACCAACGGCATTACCGGCATCGCACTCACCAAGCTCGACGTGCTTGACGGTCTCGATGAGCTGAAAATCTGCGTCGGCTACAAGCTTGACGGGCAGGAAATCGACCATCTTCCGGCCAGCCAGGGCGCGCAGGCGCGGGTCGAGCCGATCTACATCACGCTGGAAGGCTGGAAGGAATCTACCGTCGGTGCCCGAAAATGGGCGGATTTGCCTGCTCAGGCAATCAAATATGTCCGTCAGGTCGAGGAATTGATCGGGGCGCCTGTCGCGCTTCTGTCGACAAGTCCGGAGCGTGACGACACCATACTTGTGACTGATCCGTTTGAGGATTAATGTCCTCGGCGATCTAGATTCATAAACCATATCGGGCCGGTACGTCGCCGGTCACGACGAGAAAGTGCTTATGGCGGATTTTGTAGCAGTCATTCGCAAGGCCGTGGATGGCTTGGCGAACAATACTCCCGAAAACCGGGCGAAGGTTTACGACAAGGCGCGCAGTGCGGTTGTGCGCCAACTCGAGAATATGAAGCCACGTCCGCCGGAAGAATTGTTGCGTCGGCAGATCGCCAAGCTGGACGCCGCCATTGCCGAGGTGGATAGCGAATATGCCGAGGCGCTTCCGGCACTGGAGGAGGATGAGGAATTCTCCTCCGCAGCCGAAGAGGCTGCGGCACCTTACCCTCAGCACGAGATCGACGAGGACCGAGCGGACCACGCCGCCGAGCCGGCGGACGAGGAGCCTGCGCGGGCCGAGGCTGAAGAGCCCGAGCCGGTTCATGAGGAACCCGCCGCGGAAGAACCACGCCACGAGACGCCCGTTTCCACTGTTCCGGAGCAGGACGAAGAGGTTCACGAGGAGCAGCGCGACGAACGGCATTACGAAGAGCGCGAGCCGGAAGAGCTTTATGAGGCACCTGCGGCTCCGGTCGCTCCTGCCGTTGCCGACGAAACGCACGGAACCTATTTCACCCGTGCGGAGGAAGAGCCGGCCTATCGTTCGGCGGATGAGCACGACCGCGAATTCGAGACCGCGCCGCCCGAAGAGGATGCTTCCGTTCCCGCCCATTGGGCAAAGCCCGTGGAAGAGGACGACTGGCGCAAGCTTGAAGAAACGCAGGCCGACGATGTGCGCCCCGCCGACGACTATGCCGACGTGCGTGCCGAGACGGACGAGCGCCCGCTGGTTGCCGGTTATGCCGCGCAGCATTATCAGGAACCGGCGGTGAATTTCGAGCCGGAGAAGCGCGAGACGGATGACCGGTTCGGCCATGCGGCTGCGGTGGAGCACGATCCGGTCTTCGGCGCTCAGGATGATTTTTCCGAGCCGCGCCAGACGGACGATGCGAGCCAGAAAAAGCCGGCCGTCGTCGAGGATTTCTCGTCCTATTTCCAGGATACGGATATCGCCATTCCTGCAAAGGATGCACCGGCGCTGCCGCGCGCCGACAATGATCCCTTCGGGGATCAGGCATCGGCCAAGGACAACAAGGAACGCACGCCCTGGGACGATCTGGACGAGCTGATCGGTTACGACGGCGCGTCGTCGGCCAGCCGGGCCGGTGCGGACGAAACGCCGGCGGTTGGCGCCGGTGCTGCGACGCCCGCCTATATGGTCAAGAAGAAGCCGCGCCGTAACTATGCGTCGCTGGTGCTTGCCCTTGTCGGCGCCGGGCTTCTGGCGGGCGGCGGTTATGCGCTGTGGATGAACCGCGATGCCTTGAACGACATGGTCGGCGGACTGGTGCAATCGGCGCAGAATGGCGGCGAGACGCAGACGCCTCCGGCCAATACTCCTGGGGGTGAGGCGCAGACATCGACGCCGCCGGCAACCCAGCAGCCGCCAGCCAACGGCCAGCAGCAGCCGGTCAATCCGGCCAACCACCAGACGCCGACGCATAGTGACGACGGTTCCGTCACCGGCACGAAGTTCACGCAGCGGCTGCTGGCTGACGGCACCGAGCGTGACGAAGGACCAGCGCCGGGCGCAAACGGCCAGCCCGTCACCGCCGAAGGCCAGTCGGTCTATGAACAGAACGTCGCGCCGCCGCCTGCGGGTGAGGCTCCGGCCAATAATGCCGCTACTCCGGCCGGCACGCCGCCGGCGCAGCAGCCTGCCGCCGCCGCGACTGGCGACCGCATGTTCCTTTACGAGGAAGTGCTGGGCCAGACGGTTCCGACCGCCATCCAGGGCAGCGTTTCCTGGTCGCTGCAGCAGGAAAATGACGCGGAAGGCAAGCCGTCTCCGACCGTTCAGGGCCAGATCACCGTTCCCGGCCGTGGCCTCAGCGCGCTGATCACCTTCAAGCGCAACACCGATCCGTCGCTGCCGGCAAGCCACCTGATCGAGATCGTCTTCTCGGTTTCGCCCGGCTTCGAAGGCGGCGCGATCGACAGCGTCCAGCGTATCGCGATGAAGAGCACCGAGCAGGATCGCGGCAACGCGCTGATCGCGGTTCCGGCCAAGATCACCGACGATTTCCACATGATCGCGCTCAACGACTTCCCGGATGCGATGAAGACCAATCTGGAGCTTCTGAAGAGCCGCAACTGGATCGATATTCCGGTGTCATACCGCAACGGCCGCCGTGCGCTTCTGACCCTGCAAAAGGGCAATGACGGCATTGCCGCCTTCGACAAGGCGCTCAGCGAATGGGCGGCGGCGGCGCCTGCTGCCGGCGGTCAATAAGGATTGAAAGGGCGGCTCGGGTCGCCCTTTTCGTTATATGGCTACGGCGGTGTCTTTGCGTTTGCCGGGTGATGGGTGGGTTAGTTGGTGCTGGTGGGTGTGGCTCACCCCCTCTGCCCTGCCGGGCATCTCCCCCACAAGGGGGGAGATCGATATGCCGCGAGGTCTCGACCAACTCAACGGTCGAGGATGAAGCGGCGGTAGAGCGTCTTGCCGATCTCCCTCCTTGTGGGGGAGATGCCCGGCAGGGCAGAGGGGGTAAGCGGCATCCCCCGAAGCATGGATATTTTTCCTGCCGGTTTTCCTCCAGCGCAATCGCCGGTCTCGGATGGCAGGCCATTTCCAGTCGTCAGCCTTTTACCAACAAAAAATCCCCGGCCGAGGGCCGAGGATGATCCATGGCACGGACGCAAAACCGCTCCGCACTTTCGCTGGATATGCTTTACGCATCCACCACGCGCAACGCGCGCGCAGCTTCAAGCGCTTCCTTCTGCACGGCTTCCTGCACCTTCTCGAAGGCGCGCACCTCGATCTGGCGCACGCGTTCGCGGCTGATGTCGAACTCGGAGGAGAGCTCTTCCAGCGTCACCGGATCTTCGGCAAGGCGACGGGCCTCGAAGATGCGGCGTTCGCGATCGTTCAGCACGCCCATGGCCTTGGCCAGCATGCGGCGGCGGGTTTCCAGCTCGTCCTGTTCGATCAGCACGTCTTCCTGGCTGTCATGGTCATCCACCAGCCAGTCCTGCCATTGGCCGGATTCGCCTTCCGACGCCTTGATCGGCGCATTCAGCGAGGCGTCGCCATGCAGGCGGCGGTTCATCGAGACGACTTCTTCTTCCGAGACCTGCAGCTTCGTCGCGATTTCCTTGACGTGCTCCGGCTTCAGATCGCCGTCATCGATCGCCTGGATACGGCCTTTCAGCCGGCGCAGGTTGAAGAACAGGCGCTTCTGGTTGGCGGTCGTGCCCATCTTCACCAGCGACCACGAGCGCAGGATATATTCCTGGATCGAGGCCTTGATCCACCACATGGCATAGGTGGCGAGGCGGAAACCGCGTTCCGGATCGAATTTCTTGACCGCCTGCATCAGGCCGACATTGCCTTCCGACACGACTTCGCCGATCGGCAGGCCATAACCACGGTAACCCATGGCGATCTTGGCGACGAGACGCAGATGGCTGGTGACGAGCTTATGGGCGGCGTCGCGGTCGCCATGCTCGGCGTAACGCTTGCCAAGCATGTATTCTTCCTGCGGCTCCAGCATCGGAAATTTGCGGATGTCGTCGAGATATCTATTGAGACCGGCTTCGCCGGCGGTAATCGTAGGCAAACTATTGCGGGCCATAAAGCACCCCCTTATCTATGGTCTGGAACGGCACCCTCTTTGGATTGGCGATCACCCGCCGGAGGCACACCGTAAGCTGCGGGTCGTTACCGACCCCGCACGAACCCATGTGACAGATATGTACGCACCCGCCGCGTTTCAAGCGAACGCTGCGTTCACACATACGTTATGTTCCGGTCACACCTTCTCTGACCTGTTTAACTTTCGAACGGTAGATTCGTTCCGAAAAACCGCCGAGGCCGGAACGCACCATCAGCTCATACATGACCCTTCGGCGCATGGGATTGTGCAGGCGCACCACCTTTGAGCCGAGGAACTGCGTCTCGACATGGGAAAGCGCCTGCAAATCAGGATCTTCGGCAATCGCACCGGCATAGGTGGCGTGAAATTCCCGGCGGCAGACATAGGTCTTGTATTTGGTCATGCCAAAGCAGACGAGGCTGTGGCCATGGGTGCGCAGAAAATCGGCAACGCCCACCGTCACCTCCGGCCAGGCCGGGTTGAAGGTGTCGTCGAAGACGATGATGCCGTGCGGGGCGATCACCTCCATCGCCAGTTTCGCATCGGCCAGCACGTGATGCAGATGGTGGCCGCCATCGATGCTGAAGAAGCGCGCGGGGCCGATGCGCGAGGTGATGTCGGCGGGTGCCAGCCGGGTGCTGTCGCCCCTGATGATCAGCCCTTCATCCATGGCGAAACCCATCCGGCGACCGTTTTCCATCAGACGTTCATATTGGTCGAGGCTGCCATCTTCGGGCGGATCGAGATCGAAGAGATCGACGCCCAGCACCTTTTCCTGCCTCCCGGCGAATTTGCGCAGCAGGAAATAGGAGCGACCGTAATAAACGCCGATTTCCGCCATGCCGCCCTGGAGGCCGCTTTTTGTCTGGGCCTGCAACAGCGCCTTGAAGACGAGCGCATCGGGCGGGTCGATATAGCCTTCGACGCTGCGCAACTCCTGAAAGATAAACCGGCGGTCTTCGATATTCATGCGATAGATCCCGTCATCATGCCGGTTCCGTTCGGGGGCGGATCGAACGAATGGCGTCCCTGCGGTTTTATTTGGCAGGCTTGAAATCGCCTCGGTTTAATGGCGGCGATTTCAGGCTTTGCGGGGCCGAGGAGGTGTGACGATTGAAGCGAAATTGGGGCGGTCTACAAAAAGGACCGACTGCGGAATATCGCTATCCGCTAATCTTTTTTTATTATCGGGGGCTTCGGGTAAAATGCATGGCGCAGTTTTTTTGACTGCGCCATACAGGTTTTCAGCCGCGCAGGGCGGCGGTCAGTGTCTGCATGTCATCCGGCAGGTCGGTTTCGAACTCCATCACCTCGCCGGTGCGGGGGTGTTCGAAGGCGAGCAGATAGGCATGCAGCGCCTGACGCGGAAAGCCGCGGACGGTGCTTTTTGCCGGTTCTTCGAGAAGGTTCGCCTTGGTGCGGAAGGCCGCGCCATATTCGGGATCGCCGATCAGCGGATGGCCGATATGGGCCATGTGCACGCGGATCTGGTGGGTGCGGCCGGTTTCCAGCCGGCATTCCACCATCGAGGCGAGGCAGGTGGCATCCGGTCGTTCATGGTAACGCTCCATCACCTCGTAATGGGTGATCGCCTCGCGGGCATCGTCCGAATCCTCGTGCTTGACGGCGCGTTTGGTGCGGTCGGTGCTGCGGCCAAGTGCGGCGTCGATGGTGCCGCGCAGGGTGCGCGGGCGACCCCAGACGACGGCCTTGTAGGCGCGCTCCAGCGGGCCGGTGCGGCCATGGTCGGCAAATTGCGCGGCGAGATGGCGGTGGGCATTGTCGTTCTTCGCCACGACCATGACACCGGAGGTTTCCTTGTCCAGCCGGTGCACGATGCCCGGCCGCCTGACGCCGCCAATGCCGGAGAGGCTGTCGCCGCAATGGTGGATGAGGGCGTTGACCAGCGTGCCGGTCCAGTTGCCGGCGCCCGGATGCACGACGAGGCCGGCGGGCTTGACCAGCACGATCAGGTCTTCATCCTCATATTCCACGTCGAGCGGAATGTCCTCGCCCTTGGGTTCCGGGTCTTCCGGCTCGGGCATGGTGATTTCGATGCGGTCCTTCGGATGCACCTTCTTTTTCGGCTCCGTCACCGGTTGGCCGTTGATGGAAACAGCGCCCTGTTCGATCAGCGCCTTCAGCCGGCTGCGGGAGAAGTCACCGCCCACTTCGCCCACCAGCCAGGAATCGAGGCGGCCTTCGGCGTCTTCGCCGGCAATCAGGACTTTCCTTGCGTCTCCGCCTTGTTTAAAGGGGTCGTTCATTCTTATTTTTCCGATCCATCAGCATTTCAGGGAACCCGATGACGCAGATCGAGCAAGACGAACAGGAAGACAAGCCGCTTGATCCGGCCATGGAAAAAGTTCGCCGCAAGATGATCCGTTTGCAGATCGTGTCGGGCTCCGTGATGTTTATCAGCCTTATGGCTGTCTTCGGTGCGGTTGTCTACAAGGCGATGGGGCCGTCGAAGGCCGTTCAGACGCAGAGCGAAGCGCCGAACCTTGCCGTTCCCACGGGTAACGGGCCGCTTGCCGTCACCGCCAGCCTGCCGCAGGGCTTCGTGATCGACAATGTCAGCTATTCCGGCGGCGACATGCTGTTTTACGGCCGGCTCGCCAACGGCACCCGCAAGGCGCTGGTCTTCAACGTCGCGGCCGGCCGGTTCCTCGCCGATGTGACGGTCGATGGCCAGTGACGCCAATAACCTGCTGGACGGGCGGGCGCTGATCCCGGTCGAGGACCCGGCCGATCCGCGCATCGCCGCCTTTCGCGATATTCGCGAGCGCGACCTGACCGGGCGTCAGGGCCGCTTCATTGCCGAAGGAACGGTGGTGCTGCGCATGCTGGCCGCCGCCCATAAAGCGGGCGGCGCCTTTGCGGCCGAGAGCATCCTCATCCTCAGAAACCGGCTTTCCGGTGTCGCGGATATCCTTGCCGATTTCCCTGATGATGTTCCCGTTTATGTGGCCGAAGCGCCGGTGCTGGATGGTATTGTCGGTTTTCACCTGCATCGCGGCATCCTGGCGCTCGGGCGACGGGTTCACGATCGCGGGCTGGAGGAGATGACGGCGGCACTTCCGGCCTCGTCGCTGGTGCTTGTCGGCTGCGGCATTTCCAATCACGATAATCTCGGGGCGATGTTCCGCAATGCGGCGGCTTTTTATGCCGATGCGGTGCTGCTGGACGAGACCTCGTGCGACCCGCTCTATCGCAAGGCGCTGCGCGTTTCCGTCGGCTCTGTCCTGTCGGTTCCCTGGCATCGCGGCGGCGGGGCGGTGGTGATGCTGGAGCGGCTTTCCGAGGCCGGTTTTGCGATCTGGAGCCTTTCGCCGAATGGCGAAACCGAGATCCGCGATATTCCCCGATCCGAGCGCATGGCGCTTGTCATCGGCACGGAAGGCGAGGGGTTGCCGCAATCGGTGCTGTCGCGGTTTCATACCGCACGGATCGCGCAGTCGCCGCAGCTCGACAGCTTGAATGCGGGCACGGCTTCGGGGCTGGCGCTTTATCAGATGGCAGGGGCGATCGGGCGGGTATGATGCCGCGGCGTATGCGGCTTACCCCCCTCTGCCCTGCCGGGCATCTCCCCCTCAAGGGGGGAGATCGACAAGCGGCTGCGTCTCGCCTCTTTCGACGTTTGCGAATGGAGCGGTGGTAGGGCCTCCTGCCGATCTCCCCCCTTGAGGGGGAGATGCCCGGCAGGGCAGAGGGGGGTAAGCCGCGCCCTCAGTGCTTCCGCTTCTCCATCACCACCTTCGCCTGCTTCGCAAGGCTCTCCCGCCCCGATGAGCCGGAGGCCTTGGCGAGCAGCTCCGGAATGGGCGATTTCTCGCCTTCCCGTGCAGCGGTGAGCGCGATCATCTCGGCGGCGATCCTTGCGATTTCGCGGCGGATCGGCTCGTCATTGCCGGTGCCGCGCACGTTCAGCAGGCGTTCGGTAAGCGCCGTGCCCTGATTGCGGATATCCTCGATTTCCTGCTCCAGACCTTGCGACGCCGCTGGCTCCGTCACGACCGGGGGGGCTGGCTCCTCTGCGGCCATCGCCGGTGCCGCCTCTTCTTCGGCGGCGGGTGCGGTTTCAAGCGCGGCGGCTGGGGCAGGGGTCGTCGGTTGCGATGGGCTAACCGCTTTCTCGACCGGCACGGCCGGGTTCGGCAGGCGGATGATCATGTCGTTCTCGCGGCCGCCGGCTGCGGCAAGCTGTTCCCTGAGGCGGGCGGCTTCCTGATTGCGCAGCGTCAGCATGGTGTCGAGATCGGCATTTTTCGCCATGAGGGTGGCGACCTGTTCTTCCAGCCGGGCGACCTTGCGGCTTTCGCGCGCAACGGCGCTCATCGCCTCCTTGTTGCGGGCCGCCACATCCTGCAATTCGCGGCTGGCGGTCTCGCCTTCCTTGCGGAAGCGCGTGGCGCTCTGTTTCGCCTGCTCGGCCTCCAGATCGCGCGTGGCGGCGAGGATTTTCGAATCGTCCAGTTCGCGGGTGAGATTGGTCAGGCGGGCGGTAAGGTCGGCCATCTGGCTGGCGCGCTCGTTTGCGGCCTGTTCCTGCTGCGTAAGGCTTGCCGCAATTGTGCCGGCGCGTTCCTCGCTGGCATCGAGGCCGGTGCGCAACTCGCCGATTTCCAGCGTCATTTCCTCGATCTTCAGCGACAGGCTGCGGTTCTGTTCGCCGAGACGATAGGCATCGCTGGAAGCGGCTTCGTTGGCGAGGCGCAGCGAGGTGTTCTTTTCCCGTTCCGTTTCCAGTTCCTGCCGGACCTTGGCGTTTTCGGCGGCGTAAAGCGCGCGCGCCATGTCCTTCTGGGCGCGGACTTCCTGCGGGCTGATGGGCATCGTCGCGCGCAGGCGGTTTTCCGTATAGGCGACGATGCGGCGGTGGATCGCGGGTGCGATCAACAGGGCCAGCAGGGTTGCGGTGAGAAAACCCAATCCGAAAAGAATGGCATATTCGATCACGCGGGACAGTCTCCGAAACTCAGATACGCGCGCATTCGGAAAGAGGAGCGCGAAAGCACGTTACGCTATTCTTGCAACCGTGGGGAGGGGTCTCCCGGCAATTGCACAGGCGGTGTCAGTGTCGCCTGTTTCTTCTCCCCGAGGGGGAGAAGTCCGCGGCAGCGGGATGAGGGGGTAACGGTCGAGATATGCAGAGAGCTAGCCCCCTCATCCGACCCTTCGGACCACCTTCTCCCCGGCGGGGAGAAGAAACCTGCCGCAATCTCTCGTCCTATATGCCACCGCTGGCTCCGCTGCACCTTGACTTCAGCGAATCAGAAGGGGTTCCAGGTCGGCTGCTGGGTGAGCTTCAGATAACCGACATTGATGCCGAGGCGCGCGCCGATGCCGGTGCGGATGGGAGCGAGCGTCACATCGCTGCTTTTCAGATAGGTCATGCCGACACCGGCGACGATGAAGGCGGAGCCGCTGACGCCGCCATAACGGCGGTAAAGCGCATCGAC
The DNA here is from genome assembly GCF_003208455.1 of Rhizobium sp. UGM030330-04. Classification (NCBI taxonomy): domain Bacteria; kingdom Pseudomonadati; phylum Pseudomonadota; class Alphaproteobacteria; order Hyphomicrobiales; family Rhizobiaceae; genus Rhizobium; species Rhizobium sp. UGM030330-04. The sequence continues at coordinate 290,539 of NZ_QKML01000002.1, read as the reverse complement.
GGAAGGCAGGTTGTAAACGAGCATCATGGCGCGGGTGCCCTGGCCGCCATAATCCAGCCCGAGCGACGGGCCCTGCCAGAAGACGGGGTGCTGGCCGGCATTCTTGGTGTAAAGCGTGCCTTCGCCATAGGTGAGGCCCGCGACGAAGGCGCCGGAGCCTTCCTGGCCTAGAATATAACCGTTCGGAAGACCGTATTGCTGGAAGGCGCGCTCCACCACCTTGGCGAGGCCGCCGGTGGTTTCACCGAAGAATCCGTGGCCTGCATCCACGACTTCCTGGAAAGAATATTGATCGCTGTTCTGGGCCGCGGCCGGTGCGACCCACATCAGGAGGCTCGCAAGGAGCGCGAAAATCTTTCCCAGTCCGAGGCGTGCAATGGTGCGGGTTTTCGTAAGGCGCATCGTCATGTCCGTCCGTCTGTTTCGTTAGCGCATCGGTTCGAAAATCCGAATCGATTTCCGACTCGATGCGAAGATTCAAAAATGCTGGAACATCCTTGTGGCGTCAGAATGGACGCGAAGGCTTCCAGTGTGGCCTGTTAAGGCATTTGGCATTTTGAAACCATCCTATTAACAATCGGTTTACCAAATATGGTGTCATTATGGCTTAACAATTTCCACACCGTCCGCGCCCCCCTTGCGCAGGAGAGAATTTTATGACGAGCAAACTCAATATCACGCTGTCCGGTCCCGATCTGGCGGCTCTTCTGTGCAGCCGTGTGTGCCATGACGTTATTTCTCCTGTCGGCGCCATCAATAACGGTCTCGAACTTCTCGATGAGGGCGGCACCGATGACGATGCGCTGGATCTCATCCGCACGTCAGCCCTTAACGCATCCGTGCGGCTTAAGTTCGCCCGTCTTGCTTTCGGTGCTTCCGGCTCCGCCGGCGCGTCCATCGATACCGGCGAGGCCGAAAAGGCCGCCAAGGATTTTGCCGAAGCCGAAAAGAAGGCGGAAGTCAGCTGGAACGGTCCGCGCGCCATCGTTGCGAAGAACCGCGTCAAGCTCCTGCTCAACCTCTTTCTCGTCGCTTATGGCGCGATCCCGCGCGGCGGCAATGTGGATGTGCTGCTGGAAAGCCCGGATGGTGACGCGAAGTTCGAAATCACCGTCAAGGGCCGGATGATGCGCGTTCCCGCCAAGTTCGTGGAGATTTACGAAGGACGGCTGGAAGAGGCGGTCGACGCCCATTCCGTGCAGCCCTATTATACGCTGCTTCTGGCGGAAGAGGCCAATATGGCGGTGGAATACAAGGTGCACGAGGACCGTATCGTGTTTACCGCAAAGACGGTTGCGGAATGACCGCTCGATTGCGGATGTGACGTGATGAAAGGGCCGGAGCCGCGTCTGCAGACGTGCCGGCCTTTTTTCGTTTCGGGAGCGTGTTCATGACCTTTCTGACGACCGATCGCCTTGTTCTGCGGCCGCACGCCATTGCGGATGAAATGCATTATTGCGCGTTCTGGGGCGCCGATGCCCCACCGATAAAAGGCGTCCGGTCAATCGCGCCGCTCGATCCCGAACTCGCCTTTGCCCGTCTTTTGCGTTTTATCGGCCACTGGTCGGTTTTCGGCTTCGGCCCCTTCGCGGTGGAGGAGCGCGCCACGGGGCGCATCGTCGGCGAGGTGGGCTTCGCCCATATGCGGCGAGGCAACGGGGCCGATTTCGATGCCGCGCCCGAGGCCATGTGGAAAATTGACGCCGGGCTGAACGGCAAGGGCGTTGCGACCGAAGCGGTGGAGGCGGCGATCCGATGGTTCGATGGCCGCGGAATTTCGCAGCGGACCGTCTGCATGATCGATCCGCTGAACAGCCCCTCGCTGGCCATCGCTGCCCGATTCGGCTTTCGGCCATTCCGCGAAACGACGTTTCGCGAACACCCGATCCGGCTTTTCGAACGTGTGGCCGGGATTTACACGATTGCGTGAAGGTGCTGCCTTGATCGTGTTTCAGTCCGTCCTGAAACCCGTTTGAGGTCTCGGGCGGCTGCGGTTTGAGCCAAGGGGTTGGTGCATATCAACTCCTGGAGCATCTCATGCGCAATTTTCTTCTGGCGACAATTGTCATCTTCTCCCTTGCTCCCGCCGCGATGGCGGAAAGCACCATCGGTTTCAGGCAGATCAAATTGCCGGATGATGCCGGTGCAAGAGCGCTCAATGTCTCATTATGGTATCCGGCCATTCCATCGGGAAAAACGGAGGTGGTGGGTGAAAACGCCGCCTTTTACGGCCTTGAGGTTCAACCGGGCGCTTCCATACCGCCCGGTTCCCGCCCTCTCGTTCTGCTCTCACACGGGTTTGGCGGAAGCTGGCGCAATCTGAACTGGCTTGCCGGAGAACTTGCGCAGGACGGTTATGTCGTGGCCGCGCCGGATCATCAGGGCGAATCATTTACCGAAGAAAATGCAGCCGAGGTCATCCCTTTATGGGAGCGACCGCGCGATATCGGCAGAACGCTGACGGCACTTCTTGATGACGATCGGCTGGCCGGCGAGATCGACAGGACGCGCATCGCCGTCATCGGCCATTCGCTTGGTGGCTGGACTGCGATGGAGCTGGTGGGAGGCCGCTATAGCGCCGAGCTTGCCTTGAAAGATTGCAATGCGGGGAAAGCGCCACCGCAATGCAGGGCGCCGCGGCTGCTGGCCAAGGTCGGCATCATCGGCGGTGGCAAGGCCGATCCGCGCCTTTCGATGGATTTGCGGGATATCCGCATCCGTGCGGCCGTTGCGCTTGATCTCGGCCCAGCGGCCGGGTTTCTGCCGGAAACGCTTGAGGGGGTGGATGTGCCGGTTCTGGTTCTGGCTGCCGGTGTGGAGACGCCACAGATCGCCGCGATCAGGGCCGATTCCGATTATATCGCCCGGCATCTGCCAAAAACCACGACGGTCTATCGGGAAATACCGGATGCCAGTCACTTCAGCTTCATGCAGCTGTGCAAGCCCAGTGGCGAAAAAATCGTCGAAGAGATGTCACCGGGCGAAGGTTTCGTCTGCCGGGATGGCGGGGGCAGGGGCCGGGCTGAAATCCACGTGCAAATCGTGGAGACAATCGGCGGCTTTCTCAAGGAGGAGCTGCATTAGGAGGGCTGTCCGCCCGATAGTTGAGGGGGGCGAGACGCATCGCTGAAACCTTTCGGCTCTGCGTAGCGTCCCGATCCTTCAAGCGGCGTTGAGCGGGTAGTATCGAAAAACGAGATCTTCCGGGTCGCTGCGCGGCGCGGATGGGTCGGGAGAACCACCGATTCGCCTTGCGACGGCTGCGGATTTGCTGTTTTGCGGGGATACGTAGCTCACCAGTGTCGGCAGCCTCAGGGTTTCGAAGGCCCAGCCGCGCAGCTTTATGGCGGCTTCGGCGGCATAGCCTTTACCCTCGTGCCCGTCATAGAGCAGCCAGCCCAGTTCCTTTTCGGGAAATAGCGGGCCGTGATTGATGCCGACCTGGCCGATGCATTCACCCGTCTCATCAAGCTCGATCATCAGCGCGCCGTGGCCGAAGAAGTGCCAGTTGGCCAGATCGTGACAGAACACACCCCATGTCGACGGCAGGTCGTAGGGGCCGCCGACGCCGAGGGAGCGTGGTGACGCCATGAAGGCCAGATAAGCGGGGAAATCCGCCATGGTCTGCGGGCGCAATGTCAGGCGTTGGGTTTTAAGGGTCGGGATAGGGTGGTTCATGGCATTGGTCCTTTTTGGGAGTGCCAATATGCGCTTTCTGTTGCGTCTGAATGAAGCGGCATGTTTCGGCTGTGACGCACAACAAAAAACCCGCTGTCGCCAGCGGGTCTTTTAAAACTGTCCTGTTCTTATAAGAGATCAGGCGGTTTCGAGGAATTCCGTGCTGCCATCCGGCTCGCGCAGAACATAGCCGCGGCCCCAGACGGTTTCGATGTAGTTTGCGCCGCCTGCGGCATTTGCGAGCTTCTTGCGCAGCTTGCAGATGAAGACGTCGATGATCTTCAGTTCCGGCTCGTCCATGCCGCCGTAAAGGTGGTTCAGGAACATTTCCTTGGTCAGCGTCGTGCCCTTGCGCAGCGAAAGCAGCTCGAGCATCTGATATTCCTTGCCGGTCAGGTGAACGCGCTGGCCACCCACTTCAACCGTCTTGGCATCGAGATTGACGATCAGCTCGCCGGTCGAAATGACCGACTGCGCATGACCCTTGGAACGGCGGACGATCGCGTGAATGCGGGCAACAAGCTCGTCCTTGTGGAACGGCTTCGTCATGTAATCGTCGGCGCCGAAGCCGAGGCCGCGCACCTTGTCCTCGATGCCGGCCATGCCGGAGAGGATGAGGATCGGCGTCTTGACCTTGGAAAGGCGCAATGTTCTCAAGACTTCGTAACCCGACATGTCAGGCAGGTTGAGGTCGAGAAGAATAATGTCGTAATCGTAGAGCTTGCCAAGGTCCACGCCTTCCTCGCCGAGGTCGGTCGTGTAGACGTTAAAGCTTTCCGACTTGAGCATCAGTTCAATGCTCTGCGCTGTCGCGCTGTCGTCTTCAATAAGTAGAACCCGCATAATTATCCCCTTTGCCGCCCGCGAACCGGTAAATCATTGCCTCGCGCGATGCGGATCCAGACGTTGCCTGATTTGCAGGCTGCCACCAAATGGTTAACAAATTCTAATTGCCTTTGGCAAGGTGTATCGAATTTATTAAGCAAAGTTGGCATTTCGCTGTTTTTGCACGTGAATCCACCATCGCCAAAATTGAAGCTTAACGTGAGGATTTCCCGCTAAGTGATTCAATCGACTCTTACATCGTCGGGTCCGTTTTTTTGGACCTGGCATTTACCGACCCTTAAATGATCGTGGTTATCATTAACGATGCCCGTAAACGAAAGGTTAACGGCGGTGGTTTTTTATTAACGCCGAGTAACTTTTGGGAATCATTCCGGCACAACGGGTTAGCCCGGTCGGTTGAACGGGCGGGTTAAACGGGCCGGTCAGGGGGGCATAGTGCCTTTTTGATCCGGGTCTCGCTATCCATGGAGTATTGCGTATGAAGTCGCGTGACAGCCTGGTTCGCCTGAAGGAATTTCAGGTCAATGAAAAACGTCGGCAACTTAACCAGTTGCAGCAGATGATGTCCGAGTTCGAGCGGATGGCCAAGGAACTGGTGCATCAGATCTCGCTGGAAGAGAGCAAGTCGGGCATTACCGATCCGACGCATTTCGCCTATCCGACCTTCGCAAAGGCCGCGCGCCAGCGGGCGGATAATCTTCAGGTCTCCATCCGGGAACTGAAGGCCCAGCAGGAAGCCGCCGAGGCTTCGCTGGAAGAGGTGCAGGCCGAATATGAAAAGGCCGCTGCCCTCGAAAACCGCGACGGAGCAATCCGCGCCCGCGCCTGACCACAGGCGCAGGAACTGACGAATTTCGTCCTCATTGACGGCTGCCGGTGGATCAGGAGGCGGCTTTCAATGACGGGACGCCATGCATTTTTTTAAAAGGCCGCCCTTTGAGGGCGGCCTTTTTTAGTGCGGTTCCCCGTGTCTTGCCGCGGGACGGCGTCGCCTGATTTTTATTGTCCGGGTATGGGGAAAGGCGTAATTTAAGGGGGTTCCGACCGTGAGCCGGAGGCTTTGCTTGCGCGCCTCAAGCGGGCGCGCACGGCTATGGCAGGGAGGGAAAAATGGCCCGCCAATATATTGATTGCCGCGAATTCCCCAGTGACAGCAAATGCACGATCGCCATCTCCGCCGATTCTCCGGAGGAGCTTATGGAGGCAGCGGTGCACCATGCCGTGGCGGTGCATGGTGCCAAGGATACGCCCGAATTTCGCGAGGAAATCCGCCACAGCATGCATGCGGGAACGCCGCCGCTGAAGGTGGCGTGACGCGCATTTATGAATGACGCGATATTTGGAACGGCTGTGAGGGATCGGGCGTAAGCCGCGTGTTTCGTCTCCCCGCCGGGGAGAAGTCCGCGGCAGCGGGATGAGGGGGCAAGCTCTCGGTCTACCGCTAGCGTTGCCCCCTCATCCGACCCTTCGGGCCACCTTCTCCCCGGCGGGGAGAAGAAAGACGTGGCGACGTTTGTGACTATCCTGTCGGTTTACCCCTGGATAACATCCGCCCATTCTTTATGGCGCAGCGTCTGGGCCTTGAAGAAGGGGCAGAGCGGAATGATTTTCCAGCCACCCTTGCGGGCCTCATCAATGGCATGGGCGGCGAGCGCCTGGCCCACACCCCTGCCGCGCAGGGCATCGGGCACGCCGGTGTGATCGATGATGATAAGGGTGGGGGAGGTGCGCGAATAGGTCATCTCGGCCTTGTGGCCGTCGATGGTTGCCGAATATTCGCCGCGCGATCCGGTTTCGGTTGTCTTGATGTCCATGATGGGCGCCTCCGTTTAAGTTCGTTTGCGCCACTGTAACGGCTTGCGCCTGAATTGAAACAGCGGCAAAGCGAACGCAGCGGACACAAACCGGAGACAATCATTTCACCGGCGACGGACATGCTTGCAAGGGAAGTTGGAAATCAAACCGAAAGCCCCGTCGATGATCCGGCGGGGCGTTTTGAAAATTCGGCTTTGGCGCGTTGCCGCGCGGGCGCAGTATCAGTGACGATATTGCTGAATGCGCGTGGTGCGCAGGCCGGCAAGGCCATGATCGGCGATCGAGGACTGCCAGGACAGGAATTCTTCAACGGTAAGCGTATAACGCTCGCAGGCTTCCTCGAGGCTCAATAGTCCTCCGCGTACCGCTGCAACCACCTCCGCCTTTCTGCGAATGACCCAGCGACGGGTATTCGACGGCGGAAGATCCGCGATCGTCAGAGGGCTGCCATCGGGGCCGATAACATATTTAACTCGTGGGCGTATCATTTCGGTCATTGGACACTCTATACAAACTCAAGACCATATGACGGGAACTCTAGCCCCGTACCTTTAAAAATTGCCTAAGCAGCTCGTGACAATTTATTAAGAATTTGAACGGTTTCGCCTGATTTGTTCGTGTCGCCTTATTTTGTCGGGAAAAAATTTTTCCAAAAAACGCAAATTTTCTCGCTCATCGGTTGTTTCCTTCACAGCGCCGCAAGCGAAAGACATGTTTTCCCGCTGCCCTGGGTAAATTCCGCCACTCCCTCATGCTGGAGCCGCAGGCGGTCGCCCGTTTCAAGGGCAAGAAGGGAGGTGGCCGACTGCGAGGAGCCGGCGGTGGACGCATTGCCGGCAATGCCGAAACTGGCCGCCGCGCCGTTGACGAAAAGCGTCACCCTGTGGCCGGACGAGGAAACGACGGCAAGCGACAGGGTCACCAGATATACCCCCTTTGCCGGTACGACGAGTTCACGTCCGCCGCCGCCGACCGCGTCACCGAGCGCAAAACCGCCCTCGGCGATGAAGAGCAGGGAAAAGCCCGCGGCTGAACCGCTTGCGGGTTTTGTCGTGCCCGCCGGCAGGCCGGCGAAGGCAAGCGGGCGGTTCGGCATCGATACCCGGCCATCGCCGCTGCACAGGAGCGCGGTGTGCCAGGAGGTGCCGTCCGCACTGGTCTTGATCGAAAAACCGTCATGGCCGGCAAGCCCCATTTCCGCCCGGCCGCTCCAGCCGGACTGGAACAGCAGCGAGGCGGTATCGGTCTTGTCCGCTTTGTTGACCGTCAGGCGGTGGCTGCCATCGTCCGGCGTATGGGTGAAAAGGCTGGCAGGGGAGGCGAGCGCCAGGCGGTTGGCGGCATCGGCCTCCGTGCCGATGCCCAGCCCTTCCAGCCGGCCCGTGGCGGGCAGCGGCATGTCGCGCCATGCCCCGTCGCGCAGCAGACGATACCTGCCTTCCGTTGCAAACCACGCCGTCCAGCCGGGCTGCGGGGTGATGAGCAACCATGCGCCGTCCTGCCGGAAGGCGAGCCTTCCGCCTTTGCCGGTCCACTCGCCGGTGGCGTCCGTGGCGATGAGGAAGCATTCCCCTTCCGCCGCAGTCCCGGGCGGTGTGGCGACGACGGCCTTGACGGTGAGCTGCACGATCGCATCCAGCCTTTGCAGGGCTTCGTTGTGGGTCACGTGTTTCTGTGCCTGCGAGGGCAGGATATAGGGAAGGTGAAGTCTCGCCGTCTGTTCCGTCATGGTGTTTCTTTCGCGCTCGGGTGCCGTTTGCGAGAGAGTTTGATGCGGTTGCGCGGGGTGGGGATGCGCGGGGATGAGATTATTTTTGTTGGCGTTGGTGGGAATGTTTTTCGGGCTTTGGAGTATGCGGCTTACCCCCCTCTGCCCTGCCGGGCATCTCCCCCTCAAGGGGGGAGATCGACAAGCGGATAGGCCTCGCCCATCTCAATGTTTGTGAATGAAGTGGCGGTAGCGCTTCCTGCTGATCTCCCCCCTTGAGGGGGAGATGCCCGGCAGGGCAGAGGGGGGTAAAGCCGCACACGCCGAAGCTCACCAATGCCACACGCTGCAAGAGCCGCAGGAGACGGCAAGCGCGTATTACCCGGCGATTTCCACCGCCATCGCGCCCTCGGCAATAAAGTCCGGATTGGCCAGCGCATCCTCGCCATCGCCCCTGACCTCATAAGCAAGAGGCCTGCCTTCGCAATCGAGCGTTCGCCCGCCTGCGGCACGCAGCACGGCGTCGCCGGCGGCCGTATCCCACATCATGGTGCGGCTGAAGCGGGGATAGATATCGGCGGCCCCTTCCGCCAGCATGCAGAATTTCAGCGAGGAGCCGACGGAAATGCAGTCCTTCAGGCCGTGTTCGGCCACGAAGGCTTCCGTCTTTGCCGTGCAATGCGAGCGGCTGATCAGCGCCACGGGCGAAGCGCCGCGCTGGCGCGCCCGGATGGGGTGGCGCGACAGGATCGCTCCTTCGCCGGAAATGGCGAGCTTTTCGGCCTTGTCGCCTTCGCCCGTCCAGGCCTGCCCGCGACAGGGGGCATAAACCACGCCGGCAACCGGAGCGCCGTTGCGGATGAGCGCGATATTGACGGTGAAATCGTCCTTGCCGGAAATGAACTCCTTTGTCCCATCCAGCGGGTCGACCAGAAAGAACTCCGCGCCGGTTTCCGGCAGGATGCCGCTTGAAACGGCCTCTTCGGCGATGACGGGGATATCGGGAAAATGGGCGGCCAGCGCGGCGAGAATGATCGCCTCGGCCCGCTGATCGGCTTCGGTCACCGGCGAGCAGTCATCCTTGTAGGAGACATGCGGGCCGGCACGGTGGACCGCCATGATGGCCTGCCCGGCGTCCAGCGCCGCTTTCGTCAATATGTCGATCATCTCTTTGCCGTTGCCATCCCGTGCCGGGATATTCCGATCCTCAACGTCGCTACTCCTTTGCCCGTCGCCCGTCAAACAATGGCATCAGACAAGACTAAAATAAGCGTTCCGCCGTCATTTTTTCAGCACTTCCTGCCAAAATCATGGCTCTTTTGATCGGGAAAGCGGCAGTCCATGTGGAAATTCCAAATTTTGTGCAGGATCGCCCGTTTTTGACTTCACATTTTTAACGAACACGATATGCATTTTGGGAGTGGGGCTGCCCGCAGGGGCTCCCCCCATAATTAACATAACGAGGTGTGGCCCATTCGAGGTCGTGCCCGGGGGAAAGACATGGAGTATTTTATCCAGCAGCTCATCAACGGGCTGACTCTTGGATCGATCTACGGCCTCATCGCTATCGGCTATACGATGGTTTATGGCATTATCGGCATGATCAACTTCGCCCATGGCGATATTTTCATGCTTGGCGGCTTCGCCGCACTGATCGTTTTTCTGATTGTGACATCCTTTGTCGCCGGCATTCCGGTGGCGCTGCTTCTGCTTCTGATGATGGTCGTCGCCATGCTGATGACCGGTCTGTGGAACTGGGTGATCGAGCGTGTGGCTTACCGCCCGCTCAGAGGTTCCTTCCGTCTCGCACCGCTGATCACCGCCATCGGCATGTCGATCGCGCTGTCCAACTTCATCCAGGTCACCCAGGGTCCGCGCAACAAGCCGATCCCGTCGATGGTGACGGAAAGCTATCATTTCGGCGCCATTACCGTGTCGCTGAAGCAGCTGATCATCATGGTGGTCACTTCGGTTCTGCTTTTCGCCTTCTGGTATATCGTCAACAAGACTCCGCTCGGCCGGGCGCAGCGCGCCACCGAACAGGATCGCAAGATGGCGGCTCTCCTCGGTGTTGATGTCGACAAGACGATTTCCATCACCTTCATCATGGGTGCGGCGCTGGCTGCGGTCGCGGGCACCATGTATCTGATGTATTACGGTGTTGCCTCCTTCAGTGACGGCTTCATTCCCGGCGTCAAGGCGTTCACCGCGGCCGTCCTCGGCGGCATCGGCTCGCTTCCGGGCGCTGTTCTCGGCGGCCTCCTGATCGGCCTCATCGAATCGCTGTGGTCGGCCTATTTCTCCATTGCCTACAAGGATGTCGCGGCTTTCGGCATTCTGGCTTTCGTGCTGATCTTCAAGCCGACCGGCATTCTCGGTCGTCCGGAAGTCGAGAAGGTGTGAACCCATGACCAACATCGCTTCCGAAAATGCCGCTTCCAGCCCGAGCATCATGGCGACGGCTGTGAAGGAGGGCCTGATTGCGGGTGTCATCTCGTTCGGCATGTTCATTCTTTATGTCGGCATCGTCACCTATCAGGACATCAACAACCAGCTGATCTGGGGCACCCGCTGGGGGCTTCTGGCGATCTTCGTCGCTGTGGCCGCCGTTGGCCGTTTCCTTGTGGTCGGCTTCATCAAGCCGTCGCTGGATCGGCGCAGGCTTGCCAAGGCAAAAACCGGCATTCTGGAAATCTCCGAGAAGAAGGGCTTTTTCCACAAGCACTTCCTCAAGCTGGCGCTGGTTCTGCTGCTGCTTTACCCCGTTATCGCCGTGCAATTGTTCGGTTTTCAGGGTTCGTTGAAATTCGTCGACAATTTCGGCATCCAGATCCTCATCTATGTGATGCTGGCCTGGGGCCTCAACATCGTCGTTGGGCTCGCCGGCCTGCTCGATCTCGGTTACGTGGCCTTCTACGCGGTCGGCGCTTATTCCTATGCGCTGCTGTCCAGCCAGTTCGGCCTGTCCTTCTGGGTGCTTCTGCCGCTTGCCGGCATTCTTGCCGGCTTCTGGGGCATCATCCTCGGTTTCCCGGTTCTGAGACTTCGCGGTGACTATCTGGCGATCGTCACGCTCGCCTTTGGTGAAATCATCCGTCTCGTGCTCCTGAACTGGACGGATGTGACCAGGGGCACCTTCGGCATTTCCGGCATCGCCAAGGCTTCCGTCTTCGGTATCTGGTCCTTCGATGTCGGTGCGCCGAACAACTTCGCCAAGGCGTTTGGCCTGTCGATGTCCTCGGCCTATTACAAGATCTTCCTGTTCTACGTGATCCTGCTTCTGTGCATGCTGACGGCCTACGTCACGATCAAGCTGCGCCGTATGCCGATCGGCCGTGCCTGGGAGGCACTGCGCGAGGACGAGATCGCCTGCCGTTCGCTCGGCATCGATACCGTCATCACCAAGCTCACCGCCTTTGCGACGGGCGCGATGTTCGGTGGTTTCGCCGGGTCGTTCTTCGCCGCGCGTCAGGGTTTCGTGTCGCCGGAAAGCTTCGTCTTCCTCGAATCGGCCGTCATCCTCGCCATTGTCGTTCTCGGCGGCATGGGCTCGTTGACAGGTATTGCCATTGCAGCCCTCGTCATGGTCGGCGGCACCGAGCTTCTGCGCGAAATGGAGTTCCTGAAGCATGTCTTCGGGCCTGATTTCACGCCGGAACTCTACCGTATGCTGCTCTTCGGCCTTGCCATGGTCATCGTCATGCTGTTCAAGCCGCGCGGCTTCGTCGGCTCGCGTGAACCCACGGCCTTCCTCAAGGAACGCAAGGCCGTGTCCGGCAGCTTTACCAAGGAAGGTCACGGTTGATGGCTTCCGGAATGGCTAACATGACACCCAATACGACTGGCGATACGATCCTCAAGGTCGAACATCTCTCGATGCGCTTCGGCGGCCTGATGGCCATCAACGACTTCTCCTTCGAGGCGAAGCGCGGCGAGATCACGGCGCTGATCGGCCCCAATGGTGCGGGCAAGACCACGGTCTTCAACTGCATCACCGGCTTCTACAAGCCGACCATGGGCATGATCACCATGCGCCAGCAAAGCGGCGAGGCGCATCTTCTCGAGCGCCTGCCGGATTTCGAAATCACCAAGAAGGCGAAGGTGGCGCGCACCTTCCAGAACATCCGCCTGTTTTCGGGCCTCACCGTTCTGGAAAACCTGTTGGTGGCGCAGCACAATGCGCTGATGAAGGCCTCTGGTTACACGATCCTCGGCCTTCTTGGCCTGCCCGCTTACCGGCGGGCGGTGGATGCCTCTATCGAAAAAGCCAAATACTGGCTGGAAAAGGCCGATCTGATCGATCGCGCCGACGACCCGGCCGGTGATCTGCCCTATGGCGCGCAACGCCGTCTGGAAATCGCCCGCGCCATGTGCACGGGGCCGGAGCTTCTGTGCCTCGACGAGCCGGCCGCGGGTCTCAACCCGAAGGAATCGCTGGCGCTCAATACGCTGCTGCGCGGCATCCGCGACGAGGGCACGTCGCTGCTCCTCATCGAGCATGACATGTCCGTGGTGATGCAGATTTCCGACCATGTGGTGGTTCTGGAATATGGCCAGAAGATTTCCGACGGCACGCCGGACCATGTGAAGAACGACCCGAAGGTCATCGCCGCCTATCTGGGTGTCGAGGATGATGAAGTGGAAGACGTGATTGCGGAAGAACTCGACGGAGGAGCGGCCTGATGTCCGGTGAACCGCTTCTGAAAGTCCAGGGTGTCGAAACCTATTATGGCAATATCCGCGCGCTCGCCGGTGTCGATGTCGAAGTCAACAAGGGTGAAATCGTCAGCCTGATCGGCGCCAATGGCGCCGGCAAATCAACGCTGATGATGACCATCTGCGGCAGCCCGCAGGCCCGCGCCGGCCAGGTGATCTTCGACGGCGAGGACATTACCCAGCTGCCGACGCATCTCATCGCCCGCAAGCGCATTGCCCAGTCGCCCGAAGGCCGGCGGATTTTCCCGCGCATGACGGTGCTGGAAAACCTGCAGATGGGCGCCAATCTCGACAACCTGAAATATTTCAAGGAAGACGTCGAGAAGATCTTCGTGATGTTCCCGCGCCTGAAGGAACGCCAGAGCCAGCGCGGCGGTACGCTTTCCGGCGGCGAGCAGCAGATGCTCTCCATCGGCCGCGCGCTGATGGCACGGCCGAAGCTGCTTCTTCTCGATGAACCATCGCTGGGTCTCGCGCCGCTGATCGTCAAGGGCATCTTCGAGGCGATCAAAAAACTCAACCAGGAGGAAGGGCTGACCGTCTTCCTGGTGGAGCAGAACGCCTTTGCCGCGTTGAAGCTTTCCGACCGCGCTTATGTGATGGTCAACGGCAAGGTGACGATGAGCGGTTCGGGCAAGGAACTGCTGGCCGATCCGCAGGTGCGCGCCGCCTATCTGGAAGGCGGACGGCACTGAAAGATTTTACTTGCGCCGGAAGTTTTGCGGCGCAAGATTGCAGACACTGTCCCGCCGGCGTTTCAGGCAAGGCGGGATGCAAACAATAAAATGCCCGGCGGCAAACGTCGGGACGACAGACAAGGCAGGGCAGGGGCGTTTGCGTCCGGCACTGATGGGGAAAGAGATGCAGGGCCTTTTTTTCGAAACCGATAACGGCGTGCGTTATGTTCTGCGCGCGCTGGTTGTTCTTCTGGGCTTCTGGACGGCGTGGCGCACGGGCAGATCCGTGGCCGATGGCTGGGGCGATTATACGCGGGTGGTGATCTACACGCTCGCACTGGGGCTGGTGATGCGCTTCCTGCATCACGCGCTCTTCAACGGGCCGTTCATCAACGGCTTTTATTACGTGTTTGACGTCGTTCTTCTTCTGGTCTTTTCCAGCATCGGTTTCCGCATGCGCCGGACAAGCCAGATGGTCAATAACTACTATTGGCTCTACGACCGGACGTCGGCATTTTCCTACAAGAAGAAAGATTGACAGGCGGATTTTTCCGGCTGCACAATGCTCGTCAGAGTGGAACGGTTTCTGTTCGGTTAAGGTGGGTACCGAACAGGTCCTTGCAATCAACCCATCCAAAGGAACTGGGAGTAAAGTAATGAAGAAGTCTCTTCTTTCCGCTGTCGCGCTGACCGCCATGGTCGCCTTCGGCGGTTCGGCCTGGGCCGATGTCGTGATCGCTGTCGGCGCACCGCTGACCGGCCCGAACGCTGCTTTCGGCGCTCAGATCCAGAAGGGTGCCGAACAGGCCGCGAAAGACATCAATGCCGCCGGCGGTATCAATGGCGAGCAGATCAAGATCGTGCTGGGCGATGACGTATCCGACCCCAAGCAGGGTATTTCGGTCGCCAATAAATTCGTTGCCGACGGCGTGAAATTCGTCATCGGTCACTTCAACTCCGGCGTTTCCATTCCGGCTTCCGAAGTTTATGCCGAAAACGGCATTCTCGAAGTGACGCCGGCTGCAACCAACCCGGTCTTTACCGAGCGCGGCCTGTGGAACACCTTCCGCACCTGCGGCCGTGACGACCAGCAGGGTGGCATTGCCGGCAAGTATCTGGCCGACCACTTCAAGGACGCCAAGATCGCCATCATTCACGACAAGACCCCTTACGGTCAGGGCCTTGCCGATGAAACCAAGAAGGCTGCCAATGCCGCCGGCGTGACCGAGGTCATGTATGAAGGCGTCAATGTCGGCGACAAGGACTTCTCGGCGCTGATCTCGAAGATGAAGGAAGCCGGCGTTTCCATCATCTATTGGGGCGGTCTGCACACCGAAGCCGGTCTGATCATCCGCCAGGCGGCCGATCAGGGCCTGAAGGCGAAGCTGATCTCGGGTGACGGCATCGTCTCGAACGAACTGGCTTCCATCGCCGGTGACGCCGTCGAAGGCACGCTCAACACCTTCGGCCCCGATCCGACGCTGCGCCCGGAAAACAAGGAACTGGTAGAGAAGTTCAAGGCCGCCGGCTTCAACCCGGAAGCCTACACGCTCTACTCCTATGCAGCCCTGCAGTCGATCGCAGGCGCGGCAAAGGCCGCCGGTTCCGTGGAGCCGGAAAAGGTTGCCGAGGCCCTGAAGTCCGGCACCTTCCCGACTGCACTGGGTGACATCTCCTTCGACGAGAAGGGCGACCCGAAGCTTCCCGGCTACGTCATGTACGAGTGGAAGAAGGGCGCGGACGGCAAGTTCACCTACGTCCAGCAGGGCAGCTAAGCCTTTCTGCGATGCACGATCGAAGCCCGGCAGCGATGCCGGGCTTTTTTGTTTGTTTGACGACACCTTACCCACCCTGCCTGCCACACTGGAGACAACAAGGCGCGAAACAAACATCTCGCGAAACTGCGATGAGGGGCAGCAATGACGATAAAGCGGGCCTTGTTTCTGTTCCTTGGTCTGGCTGCGCTGGCGGCGGTGCTCTTTAGCCTGCATCTCTTCAGCAAATCGCGGACGGTGCAATCATTCGGAACCATCATCGCGCGGGTCGAGACAACAAAGCCCTTGGTGGCGCTGACATTCGATGACGGACCTTCTGCGGGCTTCACGCAGGGTGTTCTGGCGATCCTCCGGGAGCGCGGAGTGAAGGCGACTTTTTTCCTGACGGGCAGGGAGACCGAAGAAAACCTGCCGCAGGCGCGCATGATCGTCGACGAGGGACACCAGGTCGGCAACCACAGCTTTACCCATTCCAACATGAAGTTGATGGGGACGGCGCGGATAGGTGAGGAAATTGAGCGCACCGATACGGCCATTCGGGCGGCGGGTTATGAAGGCGAGATCATGTTTCGCCCGCCCTATGGCAAGAAGCTGCTGACTTTGCCGTGGTATCTTTCCCGGCATGAGCGGAAAACCATCATGTGGGATGTCGAGCCGGAATCGTTTCCTGAAGTCGCCGGAGACACGGCTGCCTTTGCGAAACATGTCATCGAGCAAACGAAAAACGGTTCGATCATCATCATGCATGTCATGTATCGAAGCCGCGAAATATCCCGGCAGGCCTTGCCCCTGATCATCGACGGTCTGCGCCAACGCGGATTTGAGTTCGTCACCGTTTCGCAATTGCTGGACAGTCGCTGAGGCCAGTGTTGCTGCGTGCAGGTGCCGTTCAGCCGATCCGCGTCAGGATAAAATCTGCACGTTCTGCGATGCCCGATTTCGGGAGCACGACGATGTCGTAGCCAAGCGCGTCATAGTCGCGGAGCAGACGCTCGTATTCCTCCACTGCCGCATCGAAATCGTGCCGGCGCTCGTCATCGCCCCGGTAGATTTCCGGCCAGGGCGGGGTGAGGAAAACCAGCCTGTTGTAGCGATGCGTATGGCGCAATGTATCGATAAAAGCATCGCCGCTGACATGGTGCAGCGCGGAGGCGGCGTCGATCAGGCCACGGTCGAAGAAGACGAGGCCGTCCGGCGGCGCCTTTTGCCGGTCTTCGAGTGCCATGGCGATGGCGCGGCGGGCGAAGGCTTCGATGTCGATCCACGGCAGGGCGGTGCCGTTATTACGGGTTTCTTCGATGACGATGCGGCGGCCGGGTTCCTCGACGGTGGCAAAACCGCGCCGGAATAGCTCGGCAAGCAGGGTGGATTTGCCGCCGCCCGAGCAGCCGGAAAGGATGATGAAACGGTTCATGGGTGTTTGTTCCTGTGTTGGGTTCATCGGATCGGACGGTGATTTTGGGTGGTGGTTTGCCGCGAGCATCTTCTCCCCGAGGGGGAGAAGGTGGCCCGAAGGGTCGGATGAGGGGGAAACGTTGCCGGACTTCGGAGGGCTTGCCCCCTCATCCCGCTGCCGCGGACTTCTCCCCGGCGGGGAGAAGAAACGAGTGGCGCGGGCTCGCCTGGACGCGACTGTTCGGAAAGCTGTCAGCAGCAGTCTAACGCATCACACGAGGAAATTCACCCCTGATGCAGAACATGCGCCGCCTTGACGGCCGCCGACGCGCGGTTTTCCACTCCGAGCTTCACATAGATCTGTTCCAGATGTTTGTTCACCGTTCTCGCGGAAAGGCCGAGAATATCGCCGATATCGCGGTTGGATTTGCCCTTGGCGATCCACAGCAGCACTTCTGATTCCCGCGCGGTGAGGGAGAAATGCTCGCGCAGCAGGTGGTCGTCGGATTTCTCGCTGGCAGCGGTGAGGCGGAAGAGGAATTCGTCCGGCCCCATGGCGCCGAGGAATGACAGCTGCAGGGCAGGCCGCCCGGCCTCGGTGATCGTCAGCGGCACGTCGCGGCCGGTTTCCGCTGCCGCCCGTTCTGCGAGCCAGCGGCCGATATGGGTGACGACGGTTTCCATGCCGTCGTCACGGCCGGTGGCGGCGTTGACGAGCCGGGTCGCCTGCGGTGTGGACCAGTGGATGGCGCCGCTGGCGCGCACGGCAAGCAGGTGACGGCCGGCGGCATCGAGCGCCACGCGGGCGCTCTGGGCCGAGCGGGCATTGGAAAGATGCACGCGGATGCGGGCGCGCAACTCGTCAATATTGATCGGCTTGGTCAGATAATCGACACCGCCGGATTCGAGCGCCCGCACGACATGTTCGGTCTCGGTCAGCCCGGTCATGAAGATGACAGGCACCTGCGCCACCGCCGCATTGGCCTTCAGGCGGCGGCAGGTCTCGAAACCGTCCATGGTGGGCATGACGGCGTCGAGCAGGATGATATCGGGCGTGATGCGTTCGGCAATGTTGAGCGCGGCCTGTCCCGAGGTGGCGATCAGCGCCGAAAAGCCGGACTGTTCCAGCGCATCGGTCAAAAACCCGAGCGCTTCCGGGCTGTCATCCACCAGCAGGACGATGTCTCTTGGAGCCGCTGTTGCCTGAGCGCTCATGCGTTGCCGTCTCCCGTGTCTTTATCCGCAAACCGTTCGAGAAAATGCGCGTAACCGGCCAGATCGAAGGCCTGCACATAGGTGCCAAGCTCCTGCGTGAAGGGCAGGTTTTCCGTGTTGCGGGCGAGATCGGCGAGTTTCGCCTCGATGCCGCGTATGTAGCCGATTTCGCCGAGCTGCTGCAAATCCCTGATATGGATAGCGCCCGGATGGATGATCCGTGCAACCGGCTGCGGAGCGGGTTCCGGGGGCAGGTCCGTATCGTAAATCCATTTCAGGCCGAGATGCACGGCAAGCCTGTCGCAAAGGTGGCGGATATCGACCGGCTTGGCGATGGCGTCGTTATGGTTGTCTTCGCCAGCACCCGCCACGGTGCCATCGCCGATATTGGCTGACAGCATGATAAGCGGGGCGGTCTGGCCGGCCTCGCGCAGCTTTGTCACAAGCTGCCAGCCGCTCATGCCGGGCATGGAAATATCGATGAGGAAAAGATCAGGCTTCACGCCTTCGATGAGCGTCAGGCATTCCGGCCCGCTCTGGGCCGTCAGCACCACAAAATCGAGCGGTGAGAGCACCTGCCGCATCAGTTCGCGATGATCCTCATTGTCGTCGACCACAACGATGGTGCGGCGCGGGCCGGAATAGGATCGGATGGTCTTTTCCGGCGCCGGCGCCGTGCTAGGCCGGTGCACGGCTGACAGCATCAGGCGGACGCGGAAGGTGGAGCCCTCATCCTTTTCACTGGAAACGGAAATCTCGCCGCCGAGCGTGTTGGTCAGGAGCCGTGTGATGGTGAGGCCAAGGCCGAGCCCCGGCATTGGGCGCACGCTTTCGGCCTCGCCGCGCTGGAAGGGTTCGTAGATGCGGGCGAGGTCCTTTTGTGCGATACCGCGGCCGGTATCGGAGACGGTGAAACTCGCGACCTGGCTGCGATAACCGACATCGAAGGTGACGGCGCCATCATCGGTGAATTTGATGGCGTTGGAGATGAGGTTGACGAGGATCTGGCGCAGCCGCTTTTCATCGGTGCGAACATATTGCGGCAGGGCGCGGGAACGGTCGTGGCGGAATTCCAGACCCTTGGCCTGCGCCTGCGGGCGGAACATGTCGACGATCTGGTCGAGGAAATCCTGGATATTGATCTCGTTGGAATAGACCTGCAGGCGGCCGGCCTCGATCTTGGAAATATCGAGAAGCCCGTCGATCAGGCCCGACAGGTGATCGGCCGAGCGGCGAATGACCTTTATCGCCGATTGTCGGGGAGGGGGAATGGTGTCGTCGCGTTCAAGGATCTGGGCATAACCCAGAACGGCATTGAGCGGCGTGCGCAATTCATGGCTGAGGCCTACCACGTAGCGGCTTTTGGCGCGGTTGGCAGCCTCAGCCGTTTCCTTGGCATCCTGAAGGGCGGCGTCGGTCTTCTTGTGGGCGGCGATTTCCTTCAGCAGCAGCGTGTTCTGGCGGGAAGATTCCTCTTCCGCCACAACGCGGCTGTCATGAGCAAGTACGAGGAACCAGCAGACGATGCCGGCAATGACGGCGAAGACAAAAAACACGATGAGGATGGTGCGGTTCACCACATCGGCCGTTGCCGGCGAGGCGGTGCCGACCTGATGGGCGATCAGAGCGAGAATGCCGCCGATGGCGGTGACGGCAATCGCCGCCGCCATGCCGTAACGTCCGAGCCGGGTGGCGAGCTTTGCCACCAGTTGTGCGGGCAGGAAGGATTTCGCGACGGTGGCGACCTGATAATTCAGCTTCGCCTTCGGCTTGCACATGTCATGGCAGCGGCTGTCCAGCGAGCAGCAGAGCGAACAGATCGGCGCGGCATAGGCGGGACACCAGGCCATATCCTCCGGCTCGAACGGGTGTTCGCAGATGGAGCAGGTGATGCTGCTTTCTTCCCGCCATTTCTGGCGCGGCTTGCGGGCGAGATAAAATTTGCCCTTCGTGCCCCAGGCGATGAGTGGCGAGGCGATGAAGGCGACGATCAGCGTCAGATAGGGCGCGAGCGATGCGGCAAGTGGGCCGAAGGCGCCGAAATGCGCCATCAGCGCAATGGTGGCTGAAAGCGCCATGGAGCCGACGCCGACGGGATTGATATCGTAAAGATGGGCGCGCTTGAATTCGATGCCGGGCGGGGCAAGGCCAAGCGGCTTGTTGATGAAGAGATCGGCTGAAATGGTGCAGAGCCACGCCATGGCGATGATGGAGAAGATGCCGAGCGTTTCTTCCAGCAGCCGGTAGATGCCGAGTTCCATCAGAAGCAGCGCGATCGCCACATTGAAGACCAGCCAGACGACGCGGCCGGGGTGGCTGTGGGTAAGCCGCGAGAAGAAGTTCGACCAGGCGAGCGAACCCGCATAGGCATTCATCACATTGATCTTCAACTGCGAGACGACCACGAAGGCGACCATGAGCAGCATGGCCGCTGTCTCGTTGGGGATCATGTAACCGAAGGCGGTGAGATACATCTGCGCCGGATCGGCGGCGCGGTCCACCGAGACGCCGGAGCTGAAGGTCAAGACCACGAGGAACGAGCCGGCCAGCAGCTTCGGCACACCGACGACCACCCAGCCGGCGCCGGCCAGAAAGACGGCGATGCGGTGGCGCAGGCGGCTCTGGCCTTGCGCCGGCAGGAAGCGCAGGAAATCCACCTGTTCGCCGATCTGCGACATCAGCGCCAGAATGACGGCGGAGGCCGCGCCGAATTCCACGAGGTTGAAATCCGCCACCGTGCCTGATGGCCCCGAGGCGTGGTGGATGCCGGCAAAGGCCCGCCAGAGATCGTATTTCTCCCAGTCCATCAGGGCAATGAAGACGAAGGGCAGGATGTTGAGGACGATCCAGAAGGGCTGGGTGATGATCTGGAAGCGGCTGATGAGGCGCACGCCATGGGTGACGAGCGGAATGACCATGACGGCCGAGATGATGTAGCCGATCCACAAGGGAATGCCGAGCGCCAGTTCCAGCGCGCCGGACATGATCGATGCCTCGATGGCGAAGAGCATGAAGGTGAAGGCGGCGTAGATCAGCGAGGTGATGGTGGAGCCGATATAACCGAAGCTCGCGCCGCGCGTCAGAAGATCGATATCGACGCCGTGGCGGATGGCATAACGGCTGATCGGCAGGCCGACGGCGAGCATGGCGATGGCGGCGGCGAGGATGGCGTAAAAGGCGTTGGTGGTGCCGTAGGAGAGCGTGATCGCCCCGCCGATGGCTTCCAGCGCCAGAAAGGAAATCGCGCCGATGGCGGTGTGGGAAATGCGGTTGGAGGAAAATTGCCGGGCGCTCTTGGCGGTGAAGCGCAGCGCATAATCTTCCAGCGTCTGGTTGGCGACCCAGCGGTTATATTCGCGCCTGACGGGGATGATGCGTTGCCGTGCGGCCATGCCTATCGAGCGCCTTTCCGCAAATGCCCTCTCACAGCCGCACCGACATGCCGCCATCCACCGTCAGCACATGGCCGTTGATGAAGGAGGCCGCGTCGCTGGCCAGAAACAGGGCCGCACCGGCAATCTCATCCGGCCGGCCCCAGCGCTCCAGCGGCACGCGCAGCTTGGCGAAGGCCACCATCTCAGGGTTTTCGGAGAGTGCGGCATTGGTTTCGGTGGCGAACATGCCGGGTGCTATGGCGTTGCTGGTGATGCCGCGGGCGCCATATTCCACGGCAATGGCGCGCATCAGCCCGGTCAGCCCCTGTTTGGCGACGGGATAGATTGCATCCCCCGGCCGAACGATATGGCCGAGAATGGAGGTGATGGTGATGATGCGGCCGTAACCATTGATGTTCATGGCCTCTGCCGCATCGCGCGACAGCGAAATGGAGGAGGTGAGATCGGTGCGGATCAGCTCCAGCACATCCTCGTCGGTGAATTCGGCAAGCGGGCGGCGGTCACGCGCGCCGACATTGTTGACGAGGATATCGAGATGGCCAAATTCCTCCATGATGCGGCGGACAAGGGCGCTGCCGGCGGCCGTATCGGCGATATCGAAGGCGGCATAATCGGCCTTGCCGCCGGCCTTGCGCAGCGTTTCGACCGCCTGTTGCAGCGTTTCGGCATTGCGGCCGGTCAGCCACACATGGGCGCCCGCTTCGGCAAAGGCGCCGGCAATTTCAAAACCGAGGCCGCGGCCGCTGCCGGTGATGATGGCCGTGCGGTTTTCGAGAGAGAATTTGTCGAGAATGCCCATCGCTCACCTTCTTGCTTGACGTGCTGCAACTTCTTCGAGTTTGCGCATAAGAAGAATATGTCGCGCGGGGCAGGGGGCGAAAGGTTGCCCGTCCGACCCGGCCGTTCGGTGGACACAAAAATGGCGTCGCCCGGTTCGGGGCGACGCCATTTTTTGCTTATCAGGCAGCAGCCGACTTTGCGAGCGGCACTTCTGCGATCGTCTTCAGAACGACGGAAGCGATCTGGTAAGGGCAGCCTTGAGAGTTCGGGCGACGGTCTTCGAGGTAACCACGGTAACCGTTGTTGACGAAGGAGTGCGGAACGCGGATCGAGGCGCCACGATCTGCCACGCCGTAGGAGAACTTGTTCCACGGAGCGGTTTCGTGCTTGCCGGTCAGGCGCATGTGGTTATCAGGACCGTAAACGTCGATGTGCTCTTTCCAGTTCTTGGCAAAAGCGGCCATGAGGGCTTCGAAATAGTCCTTGCCGCCAACTTCACGCATGAACTTGGTGGAGAAGTTGCAATGCATGCCCGAGCCGTTCCAGTCGGTATCGCCGAGCGGCTTGCAATGGAATTCAACGTCGATGCCATACTGTTCGCACAGACGCAGCAGCAGGTAACGGGCGATCCAGATCTGGTCGGCGGCGCGCTTGGAGCCCTTGCCGAAAATCTGGAATTCCCACTGGCCCTTGGCCACTTCGGCGTTGATGCCTTCGTGGTTGATGCCGGCTTCGAGGCAGAGGTCGAGATGCTCTTCAACGATTTCGCGGGCAACCGAACCGACGTTCTTGAAGCCGACGCCGGTGTAATACGGGCCCTGCGGAGCCGGGTAACCCTGTTCCGGGAAGCCGAGCGGGCGGCCGTCCTGGTAGAAGAAATATTCCTGTTCGAAACCGAACCATGCATCCTCGTCCTCGACGATGGTGGCGCGGCTGTTCGAGGCATGCGGGGTGACGCCATCGGGCATCATGACTTCGCACATGACGAGTGCACCGTTGGTGCGGGCCGGGTCGGGGTAGATCGCGACGGGCTTCAGCACGCAATCCGACGAATGGCCTTCAGCCTGCTGGGTGGACGAACCATCAAAACCCCAAAGCGGCAGCTGCTCGAGTGTCGGGAATTCGTCGAATTCCTTGACCTGTGTCTTGCCGCGCAGGTTGGCGACCGGCTTGTATCCATCCAGCCAGATGTACTCGAGTTTGAACTTAGTCATTACGAACCTCTCATAGGTAAAAATGCGAAGCCTTGAGGCTTCCGTGGCTTTCGCCGCCGGAAGCGCATTCGCGTTCAAGGGCTGACCCCTTAGATGCATGCCGCGTGCCAGATTGGCGATGTTTCGCAAATTCTTCGAAAAATCTTTCAGAGGCTCTGGAACGCAAGGGCTGCGATATTGCGCGAAGCCGCTCCTGCTGCACTGCGGAAGGCAAATTCACCCCTCATGTTTCATCATTGAATCCTGATAGATAGCCGGCGTCCGGGCATGAAATGCCCTGTTGCGGTGCAATGATTTCAATTGCGCGCGACGGATCGGCATTTGCCCCAAAAACCGGCGCTCTCGGAATGGTTTTTCTTGCTGATCGGCCGTTTAATGCCTATATTTTTCGCAACGTGATTTTTTTTTAATCAAACGGAGCGAATCCGGTCTTTGTGGGTTTGCTCCAGACATAAAGTGCTTCGATGCAAACAGAGTGAGATGGTCGAAATGGCAACTGGCTTTCATCGCGAGACGGCAACGATCTATCAATTCCCGGTTGGCGGGCGCGCGGGGCTTTCCAAGTTCCACAACAGCGGCCTGAGCGAGCTTGAGCGTGAGGCGAAAGAGCCGCATGTGGATTTCGGCTCCTGGTATCATGATGACGCGATCCGCGACGAAGAGCGGGGCGACAAGCCGCATTCCTGATGTGAGACTGTGCCGCAGGCTTCTTCTCCCCGAGGGGAAAAGGTGGCCCGAAGGGTCGGATGAGGGGGAAACCCCTCCGTATATCTCGACGCTCGCCCCCTCATCCCGCTGCCGCGTACTTCTCCCCGGCGGGGAGAAGAAACAAGCGGGAAACTATCGTTCCGTTTTTTTGAGCTTGGGCGGTTTGCCCGTATGCCTCCACTTTCGATCCATCACTCGGCGTCATCCTCGGGCTTGACCCGAGGATCCACCCTTTCGAGCAGCTATGGATCCTCGCCTCAAGGGCGAGGATGACGGCGAATGAATTGCGGCACCGTGTCGAGTGCTGGTACCTACCCCAAAACCTCCCCCTGCACCTTTCGCCACCCCGCCTACGTCAATTGACGTATACGGTTTCGCATCCGCGAGACCGATAGTCCCTCCCAGCAGCGGCCGCAGATGCCGCTGAGCCTCCGCGAGAGGCCAACAAGGAGAGGGGTTCTTCCGATGATATTCCGCAAGACGCTTAGTGCCGCGCTGCTTGGCGCGATCCTGTCCACCACCGCCTTCCATGGCGCCTTTGCCGCTGACGACACCATCAAGGTCGGTGTGCTGCATTCGCTGTCCGGCACCATGGCGATTTCAGAGACGACGCTGAAGGACGCCATGCTGATGCTCATCGACGAGCAGAACAAGAAGGGCGGCGTGCTCGGCAAGAAGCTTGAAGCCGTGGTGGTCGATCCGGCCTCCGACTGGCCGCTATTTGCCGAAAAGGCCCGCCAGCTGATTTCGCAGGACAAGGTCGCCGCCGTTTTCGGCTGCTGGACGTCTTCCTCGCGCAAGTCTGTTCTGCCTGTTTTCGAGGAACTGAACTCGATCCTGTTCTACCCGGTTCAGTACGAGGGTGAGGAATCCTCGCGCAACATCTTCTATACGGGTGCTGCACCAAACCAGCAGGCCATTCCGGCCGTTGATTATCTCGCCAGCACCGAAGGTGTGGAGCGCTGGGTTCTGGCCGGCACGGACTATGTCTATCCGCAGACCACCAACAAGATCCTGAAGGCCTACCTGATGTCGAAGGGCGTCAAGGAAGAGGACATCATGATCAACTACACGCCGTTCGGCCATTCCGACTGGCAGACGATCGTGTCCGACATCAAGAAATTCGGCTCGGCCGGCAAGAAGACCGCCGTGGTTTCCACCATCAATGGTGACGCCAATGTGCCGTTCTACAAGGAACTGGCAAACCAGGGCGTCAAGGCCGAGGATATTCCGGTCGTCGCCTTCTCGGTCGGTGAAGAAGAGCTGGCCGGTCTCGATACCGCGCCGCTGGTCGGCCACCTTGCCGCGTGGAACTACTTCCAGTCCGTCGATACTGAGGTCAATGCCGAGTTCATCAAGACCTGGCATGCCTTTACCAAGAACGACAAGCGCGTGACCAACGACCCGATGGAAGCTGCCTATATCGGCTTCAACGCCTGGGTAAAGGCCGTCGAATCCGCCGGCACGACGGATACGGACAAGGTGCTGGACTCGATCATCGGCGTTTCCGTGCCGAACCTTTCGGGTGGTTACTCCACTGTCATGCCGAACCACCATATTACCAAGCCGGTGCTGATCGGCGAAATCCAGGCCGATGGCCAGTTTGAGATCGTGCAGCAGACACCGCAGGTGGTGGGGGATGAATGGTCGGATTACCTGCCGGACTCGAAGGATTTGATTTCGGATTGGCGCAAGCCGATGTCTTGCGGGAACTTTAATGTGGCCAGTGGGAAGTGCGGCGGTAAGGGTAGCTGATAGGGACGCAGTTGCCGCCCCTCTCGGGAGGGGCGGTTCTATTTGGAAACTCAGCAAGAATTACCCCCCTCTGCCCTGCCGGACATCTCCCCCTCAAGGGGGGAGATCGGCAAGATGCTTTCTCGCCACTTCATTCTCAAACATTGAGAGGGGCGGGATCTCGCCGCAGGTCGATCTCCCCCCTTGAGGGGGAGATGCCCGGCAGGGCAGAGGGGGGTGAAGCCGCATACTCAAGCCGCGCCACACAAACGCCCCGTCGCAAACCGCCCAAGGACCCCGACATGACGATCCGATCTTTTCTCGGAGCCATCTTCCTCTGGCTCACCCTGGGGATCGCCGCCCAAGCCTTAGCGCAAAGCGATCCGAAGGCGCTGATCGACGCCCTCGGCACGGCTGATTTCAAGCAGGCCGAAACGCTGATCGGCCAGATTGCCGCCACCGGCGACGCGCGTGTCGTGCCGGCGCTTGAGGCTTTTGCGGCGGGCGATCTTTATGTGCGCAAATCCGACAATCTCGTCTTCATGACGAAGGCCGCAGGCTCCAATTTTACGCTGATCGACCCGCTGACCGGTGAAAGCGCCGGTGAAGCACCGAAGGCTGCCGTTTCCAAGATCAGGGTCAATAACAATCTGCGCCGCGTCATCCGCGCCGCGATGGGCGGTCTGACGCTGCTCAGCCCGGAACGCTCCGTGCGGTTTTCCGCCGCCGATGCGGTTCTGAAAGCGCCAAGTGCTGAAAATCTTGAATTGCTGGAAGCGGCCATCGCCAAGGAGACCGATACTGAAGTGCGGACCCGGATGGAGGAAGCGCGGGCTGTCTCGCTGCTCTCCTCCGACCGTCCGCTCGACCAGAAGAAAGACGCGATTGCCACCATCAAGAGCCTTGGCGGGCGCGATGCGATCGGCATCCTCATGGCGGCGTCCTCTTCCGTGGACCAGAGCCTGAAACCCGACATAGACGAGGCGATTTCCAGCATCGAAAGCGCGCTTGCCTTCTGGGATTACGCCCAGAATGTCTGGTACGGCCTGTCGCTCGGTTCCGTGCTGCTGCTCGCCGCCATCGGCCTTGCCATCACCTTCGGAGTGATGGGCATCATCAACATGGCGCATGGCGAGATGGTGATGATCGGCGCTTATTCCACCTTCATGGTGCAGGAGGTGATCCGCAGCCATTTCCCCGGCCTGTTTGACTGGTCGCTGGCGATTGCCCTGCCGGCCGCCTTTCTGGTGACGGGTTTTGTCGGCCTGGTGATGGAGCGCGGCGTCATCCGCTTCCTCTATGGGCGGCCGCTGGAAACGCTGCTCGCCACCTGGGGCATCTCGCTCATCCTGCAACAGGGCGTGCGCTCCATCTTCGGCCCCACCAACCGGGAAGTCGGCAGTCCGAGCTGGATGTCCGGCTCCTTCAGCGTCGGTTATCTCAACTTCACCTGGAACCGGGTATGGATCGTCTGCTTCTCGCTCTCGGTGTTCTTCGCGCTGCTGGTTCTCCTGAAACGCTCCGCCTTTGGCCTGCAGATGCGCGCCGTGACGCAGAACCGCCGCATGGCCTCTTCCATGGGCATTCGCACGCCGTGGGTGGATGCCTTCACCTTCGCGCTCGGTTCGGGCGTTGCCGGGCTCGCGGGTGTGGCGCTGTCGCAGATCGACAATGTCTCGCCCAATCTCGGCCAGAGCTACATCATCGACAGTTTCATGGTCGTGGTGTTCGGCGGTGTCGGCAATCTCTGGGGAACGCTGGTCGGCGCGCTGTCGCTCGGTGTGCTCAACAAGTTTCTCGAGCCGACGGTGGGCGCCGTGCTCGGCAAGATCCTCGTGCTCGTCCTCATCATTCTGTTCATCCAGAAGCGGCCGCGCGGTCTCTTCGCACTCAAGGGAAGGGCGATCGAAGCATGATTACCGGCTTCCTCCTGCGCGCGCTCGATCGCCGCATCTCCATCGCCATCGGCATCATCCTTGCCATCGCCGTGCTGGTGCCCGCCTCCAACCTGCTATTGCCTGAGGGTAGCGCGTTTCGCATCCCGACCTACATCATGTCGA
Source organism: Rhizobium sp. UGM030330-04 (assembly GCF_003208455.1). Lineage (NCBI taxonomy): Bacteria > Pseudomonadati > Pseudomonadota > Alphaproteobacteria > Hyphomicrobiales > Rhizobiaceae > Rhizobium > Rhizobium sp. UGM030330-04. The sequence goes on along the minus strand of NZ_QKML01000002.1, from coordinate 262,823 downwards.
TGCTCGGCAAATATCTGGCCTATGCGCTCTTGGCGCTGGCGCTTGATCTGGTCTGGGGTTATTGCGGCATTCTCTCGCTCGGCCATGCCGCCTTTTTTGCGCTCGGCGGTTATGCCATGGGCATGTATCTGATGCGGCAGATCGGCACACGCGGGGTTTATGGCCATCCGGTGCTGCCTGACTTCATGGTGTTCCTCAACTGGAAGGAACTGCCGTGGTTCTGGCAGGGTTTCGACATGTTCTGGTTTGCGGCGCTGATGGTGCTTGTCGTGCCGGGGCTGCTGGCCTTCGTGTTCGGCTGGTTCGCCTTCCGCTCGCGCGTCAACGGCGTTTATCTCTCGATCATCACCCAGGCCATGACCTACGCGCTGCTGCTTGCGTTCTTCCGCAATGACATGGGTTTCGGCGGCAATAATGGCCTTACCGATTTCAAGGATATTCTCGGCTTTTCCGTGCAGGCGGATGGCACACGCGCCGTGCTGTTTGCGATGACGGCCGTGATGCTGGCGCTGTCGCTGCTGATCGCATCCGGCATCGTCAATTCCAAATTCGGCAAGGTGCTGGTGGGCGTGCGTGATGCCGAAAGCCGGGTGCGCTTCCTCGGTTTCAGGGTGGAAAACATCAAGCTTTTCACCTTTGTCGTGTCTGCCATGATGGCGGGCATTGCCGGCGCGCTGTTCGTACCGCAGGTGGGCATCATCAATCCCGGCGAATTTTCCCCCGCCAACTCCATCGAAGTGGTGGTGTGGACGGCGGTGGGTGGGCGCGGCACGCTGATCGGGCCGATTATCGGTGCGCTGCTGGTGAATGGCGGCAAGAGCTATTTCACCGGCGCATTCCCGGAATTCTGGCTGTTCGCGCTGGGTGGTCTCTTCATCGCGGTGACGCTGTTCTTCCCCAAGGGCATTGTCGGTACCCTGCAGCATTATCTCGCAGGGCGTCGCGAAAAGCGCGTTGCACGGGCGCTGAGCGTTGGTGAGCAGCCGGGCAATGACAGCGCGGTTGCGCAACAGGCGGCGGAGTAAGCCCATGAACACGGTTTCCGAAAACAGAACCAAAAGCCTGCTTTATCTCGATGGTGTCTCCGTTTCCTTCGATGGGTTCAGGGCGCTGAATTCCCTCTCCTTCGTCGTGGAACCGGGCGAACTGCGCGCTATCATCGGCCCGAACGGTGCGGGCAAGACGACGATGATGGACATCATCACCGGCAAGACGCGGCCGGACAGCGGCACGGTGCTGTTCGAAGACAGCATCGACCTTACCAAAAAGGACGAGGCGGATATTGCCCAGCTCGGGATAGGCCGAAAATTCCAGAAGCCGACGGTGTTCGAAAGCCACACCGTCTGGGATAATCTGGAACTGGCGCTGAACCGCAAGCGCGGCGTGTTCGCCACGCTGTTCTACCGGCTGACGCAAGAGGATAAGGTCCGCATCGAGGAAATCCTCGCCACCGTGCGTCTCGGCCACCGCCGCGGCGACCTTGCTGCCAATCTCTCGCACGGGCAGAAACAGTGGCTGGAGATCGGCATGCTGCTCGCACAGGAGCCGAAGCTGCTGCTGGTGGACGAGCCGGTGGCGGGCATGACGGATGCGGAAACGGCCGAAACTGCGGTGCTATTGAAAGAAATCGCCAAGACCCGTTCGGTTGTGGTGGTGGAGCACGACATGGGTTTCATCCGCGAGCTAGGGGTGAAGGTGACGTGCCTCGCCGAAGGTTCGGTGCTGGCGGAAGGGTCGATCGATTTTGTCTCCAGCGATCCGAAGGTGATCGAGAATTATCTGGGTCGGTGATGGAGGCGGGTGTCACAAGGACATTTGGGCGTTTGCCGCTTTGGATCCTCGGGTCAAGCCCGAGGATGACGGCAGGGGGTATGTTGTCAGCAGTGCCCCATTCTCCGCCGTCATCCTCGGGCTTGACCCGAGGATCCACCCCCAAGCACTTAGCCAAACTCCTCATAAAGATCACGCCATTCCGGATTAAAATCTTCAATCAGCTTGATTTTCCAGTCGCGATACCAGCGCTTCAACGATTTCTCCCGCTGGATGGCGGTTCCGATGCTCATATGCTCCTCATACCAGACGAGGCGCGTACATCCATAACGACTGGTAAAACCTTCCGTCAGACCCTCGCGGTGTTCGTAGATTCGCTGCTCGAGGTTGGACGTGACGCCGATGTAGAGCGTTCCGTGTCTGCCGCTCGTGACGATATAAACGAAGCCGGTCATGGTGGGCTCCCGGAGGTGGATCCTCGGGTCAAGCCCGAGGATGACGGGTGGGGTGTGGTTACGCCCGGAGCTTATACCTGCAATGTTGCACGAACATTTTTACCCCCTGACGTCCCACAGCCAGGGCGAAATCTCGATGTGGTGGCGTCGTTTTCCGTCCCGCGCCTAGCTACGTCATCCTCGGGCTTGACCCGAGGATCCACAATCCGCTCCCCGATGAAGCTACAGGTGGCACCATGCTGACAGTCGAAAACATCAACCTCCATTACGGCGCGGCGCAAGCCTTGCGCGGTGTTTCGCTCAAGGCGGAGATGGGCAAGATCACCTGCGTTCTCGGCCGCAACGGTGTGGGTAAAAGCTCGCTTTTGCGCGCCGTCACCGGCCAGCAGGCCACCAGTGCCGGGACGATCAGTTTCGGCGGCGCGGCGCTGGATGGGCTGGCGCCCTATCAGCGGGCGAAGCGCGGTGTCGGTTATGTGCCGCAGGGGCGTGAAATTTTTCCGCTGCTCAGCGTTCAGGAAAATCTGGAAAGCGGTTATGCGCCGCTGCCGCGCAGGGAACGGTTCATCCCGGACGATATTTTCAGCCTGTTTCCGGTGCTGCAATCCATGCTGTCACGGCGCGGCGGCGATCTTTCCGGCGGCCAGCAGCAGCAGCTCGCCATCGGCCGGGCTTTGGTGACGCGGCCGAAAATCCTCGTTCTCGATGAGCCGACCGAGGGCATTCAGCCGTCGATCATCAAGGATATCGGCCGGGCGATCAAATATCTGCGCGATTCCACCGGCATGGCGATCCTGCTGGTCGAGCAATATCTGGACTTCTGCCGCGAGCTTGCCGATTACGTCTACATCATGGATCGCGGCGAAATCGTGCATGAGGGGCTGGCCGAAACGCTGGATACGCCGGAAGCGCGGCGTCATCTGACAGTATAAATCGAGACTAAAAATGCCGCACGCCGATCACGGCGTGCAAACGGCCGATTAATATTTTGAAAGCCTATGCGCCTGAGCATAGCTTTTATGCGCAATTTTAGCATTTCGTTGAATAAAAGCCTGTGATATTGGCAGCGCAAATGCTGCATGCGAGACACAGGAAAAGTCTATTCGCACGCCGCGACAGTTGATCCCTTACATTCCATGCACCTCCGATGTATCGTCGGAGACATAGTGCCAATAAAGGCGTGTCAATGATTCCAGACTTTGCAATTGGCCGGGCTTGCCGGCTGCTCCGCTCCGTCCGCACCGTGGTTCTTGGCCTTGCGATGTGCGCGAGCGCGGGTGTCGCAGCGTCGGCATCGACCTGCGGCCAGTTGCCCGGACCCGGCATGGAACCGGGTCGGCATGATTTTTCCATCCTCTCCAGTGGCGAGAAACGCGACGGCGTCTATTTTGTTCCCTCCGCCTATGACGGAAAAAAGCCGCTGCCGGTGGTATTCGATTTCCATGGCTCCAACAGCAATCCGCATGGCCAGCTGAACCGCAGCGGCTGGGACAAGCTGGCCGAGCGTGACGGTCTGATGGTCGTGGCGCTGGCCGGCAGTCTGAACGGCGAATTGCCCGGAACCCATGCCTGGAACGTGCCGGGCGTTACGACGCGTCCTGGCGGGCTGGATGAGGTGGGTTTCATTCGCAATGCGATTGACATGGTCAAGGGCAAATTCTGCGTGGATGAAGAGCGCTTCTATGGTTCCGGTTATTCCGGCGGCGGGCGCATGCTGTCGCAATTCATCTGCAATGGCAGCGCGGATTTCACCGCCGCCGGTTTCGTCGCCTCGCTGCGCGCGGGTTATCCGCTGGAGACCGAAGGCAAATGGGGCCCGGATGCGGCAAGCTGCGCACCGGCGCGGCCGATGTCGATCATCGCCTTTGCCGGGCTGAAGGACCCTGCCAATCCCTATCAGGGCGGCGGCAAATCCTACTGGCAATATGGCGGCGAGACGGCGCTGAAGCGCTGGGCCGAGATGGATGGCTGCAAGGGCGCCGCCAAAAGCAAGGTGGGCGAGAGCTTCACCGTTAATTCCTACGATGTCTGCAAGGCTGGTGCGCGTATCCAGTCCTATGTCATCGAAAACTGGGACCACGCCTGGCCGCGCGCCACCATGAAGGCCGAAGTGCTGGCCGCGAGCGCCGTCGTTACCCGCAAACCCGGCGGCGAACAGACGCCGAAGGCCGAACCCGCCGTGGAGCGCAAGATGCCCACAGGCGAAGTGACGCGCACGGTTGATGCGGCTGAAAGAATGTGGGACTTCTTCCGTAATACGGAAGGGCAGCTGGTGGTGGACGCCGTCGTCAAGAAGGACTGTGGTGCCAAGGCCGCGTCCGCTTCCGCAAGTACATCGGAGACCGCGTGCAGCAGCAACAGCAAGCCATCGGCCCTTCCGGTTGTGAAGACGCTCAACAACCTGTCCGGCAGCAGCGCGCCCGTGGCAGAGGACGCATTGTAACCAAGGCGGTTGAAGGGCGCAGCCGGCTGGACGAGCTGTTTCAGGAAGGCTGCGCCAAAATCCGACTGCCGGATACGTTTTCAAACGAAGCCGAGGCCATTCTCATCAATTCCTCCGGCGGGCTGACCGGCGGAGACCAAATAGAATGGCAGGCCACCGCCGGTGCTGGCACCTCGCTGGTGGTGACAACGCAGGCCTGCGAAAAGGTCTACAAGGCATCATCAGGCACAGCCACCGTAACCGCCCGCGTTTCGGCCGGGCCGGGTGCCCGGTTACACTGGCTGCCGCAGGAAACCATTCTTTTCGACCGCGCTTCCCTGACCCGAAGGCTGGAAGCCGATCTCGACCAATCTTCCGAATTCATCGCCGTCGAAGCCGTGCTGCTGGGCCGTCAGGCCATGGGCGAGATGATGACGCATGGCCTTTTTCGTGACCGCTGGCGCATTCGCCATGGCGGCAGGCTGGTGCATGCCGAAGAGCTTCTGCTTGAGGGCGAGGTGGGGGAGCTGACCGCGAAGACGGCGGTTCTGGCCGGTCAGGTGGCCTTCGCCACGCTGCTTTACATCGGGCCTCTCTCCGAGGCGCTTCTGCCTAAAATCCGGGCGATTGCCGGTGAAAGCGGCGGTGCCAGCGAATGGCAGGGCAAGCTTGTGGTGCGGGTTGCCGCCGCCGATGGTTTCTCCTTGAGAAAATTGCTTTTTCCGATCATTTCGCTCTTGCGAAACGGCGCGCCAGTGCCGAAAGTCTGGAATCTGTAAACCCTTCGGATCGTCGGCAACCGGCGGCGTTCGGGGTCTGTCAAATGTCGGATCTGATCTCCCGCAAACCTGCTTTGCGGAGCAGATGCCAAGCTGCGGGACGACGATGAACCTTAGCCCAAGAGAAAAAGACAAGCTTTTGATTTCCATGGCCGCCATGGTGGCGCGCCGCCGGCTGGAGCGCGGCGTGAAGCTGAATTATCCCGAAGCGATTGCGCTGATTACCGATTTCGTCGTCGAGGGTGCCCGCGACGGCCGCGCCGTTTCCGAGCTGATGGAAGCCGGCGCGCATGTGATTTCCCGCGATCAGGTGATGGATGGCATTGCCGAGATGATCCATGATGTGCAGGTGGAAGCGACATTTCCCGATGGCACCAAGCTGGTGACCGTCCACGAACCGATCCGATAGAGGAGGGTGGCATGGCGCTGGAACTGAGGCCCAATTGCGAATGCTGCGACCGCGATCTCGCGCCCGACAGCCGGGATGCGATGATCTGCTCGTTCGAGTGCACCTTCTGCGTTGATTGTGTGACGGATGTGCTTGACGGCGCCTGCCCGAATTGCGGCGGTGAGCTGGTGCGCAGGCCGGTCCGCCCGGTGGCGAAACTCGTCAACAATCCGGCGTCAACGAAGCGCGTGCTGAAGGCCGAAGGCTGCGCGGCCGCGACCGCCGCCTGAAACAGATAAGGGAGAGCACCATGAAGCCAGGCGAAATCATTGCCGCAGAGGGCACCATCGAGCTCAATGCCGGCCAGCCGACGGTGACGATCGAGGTGGCCAATTCGGGCGACCGGCCGGTGCAGGTGGGCAGCCATTACCATTTTTTCGAGACCAATGCCGGGCTCATCTTCGAGCGTGACAAGGCGCGTGGCATGCGTCTCGATATTCCCGCAGGCACGGCGGTTCGTTTCGAGCCGGGCCAGAAGCGGGAAGTGACGCTGGTGCCGCTTTCCGGCAAGCGCGAGGTTTACGGTTTCCGTCAACAGGTCATGGGGAGGTTATGAAATGGCGACGGCGCATTATCATGGAAGCTGCCAGTGCGGCAGCGTCAGCTTCGAGGTCGATGCCGATCTCGATCACACCATTGTCTGCAATTGTTCGCGCTGCAAGCGTCTCGGCTCGACGCTGGCCTTTGCGCCGCGTGAGAAATTCACCCTGCTTTCCGGTGAGGACAAGCTGAGCGAATATCTCTTCAACAAACACAAGATCCATCATCTTTTCTGCTCCACCTGCGGCATAGAGAGCTTTGCTTATGCCGACGGGCCGGATGGAACGCCGATGGTGGCGGTCAACGCCAATTGTCTCGATGGCGTCGATCCCCGGGCACTGAAGCCGCAGGCTTTTGACGGCGCGGCGGCCTGAGGGATGACGATGAGCCGAAAAAATCTTCTCCTGGCGGCTGTGCTGCTTACCGCAACAGCCGGCTTGTCGATGCCGGCGGTGGCGCAGGCCGAGCCGGATTGCAAGGCGCCGGAAACGCAGGCGGACATGACCATCTGCGCCGGCAAGGATTATGAAAAGGCCGACAAGCAGCTCAACGCCGAATATCAGAAGCTGCGCAAGCTGCTTACCGAGCGCGACAAGACGGCGGATGCAGACGGCAAGGGTGCGACCGATGCTCTGGTGACTGCCCAGCGCGCCTGGGTGGCGTTTCGTGATGCCAATTGCGCGCTTGCCGGTTTTCAGGCGCGCGGCGGCTCGATGGAACCGATGCTGATTTCGTCCTGCCTGGCCGAGATGAGCGGCAAGCGTGCTGAAGAGCTACGCCAGCTTGCCGAGGGTTTCTGAACGGCATGGGGCGGCGCATCACGATTGTCGGAAACGGGGAACTGTCGCCGGGCGCGGCTGATTTTATCGACCGTTCCGACATCGTCATCCGCTTTAATGACTGCCGGTCGCTGGGCCCCGGCGGCACGCGCACCGATGTGGTCGCCGTCTGCAACACCGGGCGGCCGGGCCATGAGATGACGGAAGGCACCGACTGGCGCGAGAGCGACGGCGTGCGGCAGGCCGCCGCCATCTGGTCGGTGCGCGATCCCGCGAAGTTTGCCGAAATGGAGCCGGATATTCGCGCGCGCTGGCCGGAACTGACCGATTTCTGCGCCGATTATACTCCCGGTTTTGCCGCCATCGCCCGCGAGACCGGCAAGAGCCATATCGTCATTCCCCGCGGCGTGCATGAAAGGCTGGATGCGGCGCTCGAAGCCTATTCGCCCGCACCCTATGTCTGCCCCAGCACCGGCCTTTTCACCATCGCCCATGTTCTTGAGAGTGTGAGCGGTGATGGTGACGAGGTGGCGATTGCCGGTTTTGGCCATCAGGGCTGGAGCGGTCATCCATTTGCTGCCGAACAACAGCTGGTCGAGGCCCTTGCGGGCAAGGGCCGGCTCAAACGAATTTCTCCCACATCGATTTTCTCCGCATCCCAAGGAGCCTGAGCCCATGCCTTACAAGATTTCCCGCGCCGCCTATGCCGGCATGTTCGGCCCGACGGTTGGTGACAAGGTGCGTCTTGCCGATACCGAACTCTTTATCGAGATCGAGAAAGACCACACCACCTATGGCGAGGAAGTGAAATTCGGCGGCGGCAAGGTCATTCGCGACGGCATGGGCCAGAGCCAGGCGACGCGGGCGGAAGGGGCTGTCGATACCGTCATCACCAATGTCGTGATCGTCGACCATAGCGGTATCTACAAGGCGGATGTGGGCCTGAAGAACGGCCGTATCCACGCCATCGGCAAGGCCGGCAACCCGGACACGCAGCCGGGCGTTACGATCATCGTCGGTCCCTCGACGGAGGCGATTGCCGGCGAGGGCAGGATCCTGACCGCCGGCGGCATGGATGCGCATATCCATTACATCTGCCCGCAGCAGATCGAGGAAGCGCTGATGAGCGGTGTGACCTGCATGCTGGGCGGCGGCTCCGGCCCGGCGCATGGCACGCTTGCCACCACCTGCACCGGCGCATGGCATATCGAGCGGATGATCGAGAGCTTCGATGCTTTTCCGATGAATCTGGCACTGGCCGGCAAAGGCAATGCCTCGCTGCCCGCGCCGCTGGAGGAGATGATCCTTGCCGGCGCGTCTTCGCTGAAGCTGCATGAGGACTGGGGCACGACACCCGCCGCCATCGACAATTGCCTGACGGTCGCCGACGAATATGACGTGCAGGTGATGATCCACACCGATACGCTGAACGAGAGCGGCTTCGTGGAAGACACGGTCGCCGCCATCAGGGGCCGCACCATTCACGCCTTCCACACCGAAGGTGCGGGCGGCGGGCACGCGCCTGATATCATCAAGGTTTGCGGCAATCCCAACGTCATCCCGTCTTCCACCAACCCGACGCGGCCCTATACCGTCAATACGCTGGCCGAGCATCTCGACATGCTGATGGTGTGCCACCACCTGTCGCCGTCCATTCCGGAAGATATCGCCTTTGCCGAAAGCCGCATCCGCAAGGAAACCATCGCGGCGGAGGATATTCTCCACGATATCGGCGCGTTTTCGATCATCTCGTCGGATAGTCAGGCCATGGGCCGTGTCGGCGAGGTGGCGATCCGCACCTGGCAGACCGCCGACAAGATGAAACGCCAGCGCGGCCGCCTGAAGGAAGAGACCGGCGAAAACGACAATTTCCGGGTACGCCGTTACATCGCCAAATACACGATCAACCCGGCGATTGCGCAGGGCGTCAGCCATGAGATCGGCTCCGTCGAAGTCGGCAAGCGTGCCGATCTTGTCCTGTGGAACCCGGCCTTTTTCGGCGTGAAGCCGGAGATGGTGCTGCTTGGCGGTTCGATTGCCGCTGCCCCGATGGGCGATCCGAATGCCTCCATTCCCACACCGCAGCCGATGCATTACCGGCCGATGTTTGCCGCCTATGGCAAGCTGCGCACCAATTCCTCGGTCACCTTCGTCTCGCAGGCGTCGCTGGATGCCGGTCTTGCCCAGCGCCTCGGCGTCGCCAAGAAACTTTTGGCGGTGAAGAATGTGCGCGGCGGCATTTCCAAGGCGTCGATGATCCACAATTCACTCACGCCGCATATCGAGGTTGATCCCGAGACCTATGAAGTGCGGGCGGATGGCGAATTGCTGACCTGCGAACCCGCCACCGTGCTGCCGATGGCGCAGCGTTATTTCCTGTTTTAACGGGGCGTTGTGTTGAGAACTGCCCTCAGATGGATCGGCGGCGGCGTGCTGCTGGTCATCCTGCTGCTTGTGTTTGGCACTGTGGTGCCGCGGCCCTTTTTCGCCGATGATGCAAGCGGCGTGAGGGATCGAGAAATCCTGCTCTTGTCCAACCCGATCCATACGGACATTGCCCTGCCGGTGGATGATGATCTGCGGCGGGTGTTCTCCGAATTGCAGGAGGATGGGATAGCGGTCAATCATCCCGCTGCCGCCTATCTGGTGTTTGGCTGGGGTGGACGGTCGTTTTATATAGAGACGCCCACCTGGGCCGATCTGAAGCCGATGCCGGTGCTGCGCTCGTTTACGCTGGACCGGTCGGTGGTGCATGTGGACGTGACGGGAGACTTTCCCGCCAATATGGCCGGAGTGAAACGGCTTCGCATTTCCGAAGCAGGGTATCAGCGTCTTCTCGCGGGTATCAGGGCAAGTTTTGTCAGACATGACGGCAAGGTCCAGCTTGTCCCCGGGGCCGCCTATGGTCTGACCGACGCGTTTTTCGAGGCGAATGGCTGGTTTAATGCGCTGGCCGGCTGCAACACGTGGTCGGCCGCCATGTTGCGTAAGGCCGGTATTCGGACCGGCTGGTGGACGCCCTTGCCGCCGTTGCTGCGCTGGTCGGTCGATCTCCACAATTGATCCCGCGCCGATGCGACATTTCGTACATTCGATGACTTAAATCCGATTTTTATGCTGCACCGCAGCGCATCTTGCGCTATGGAAACGGCAAAAGAATTCCGCGCGGATTGATCCCAAGCGATCCGCGTAAAACACCTGATCAGGAGAAAAGACATGCTCGGCAAAAAAGTGCCCGCCGTAACTTTCCGCACGCGCGTTCGCGACGAGGCCGTTGGCGGCCCCAACCCGTTCCGCTGGCAGGACATGACCTCCGACGATTATTTCAAGGGCAAGAAGGTCGTTCTGTTTTCGCTGCCGGGCGCCTTCACGCCGACCTGCTCGACCTATCAGCTTCCCGATTTCGAAAAGCTGGCGGGCGAGTTCCGCGCGCTCGGCGTCGATGAGATCTATTGCCTTTCGGTCAACGATGCCTTCGTCATGAATGCCTGGGCAAAGGGCCAGAACCTCGAAAACGTCAAGGTCATTCCGGATGGCTCGGGCGAGTTCACCCGCAAGATGGGCATGCTGGTCGCCAAAGATAATCTCGGTTTCGGCATGCGCTCCTGGCGTTACGCCGCCGTCATCAATGACGGTCTGGTGGAGCAGTGGTTCGAGGAAGAGGGTTATCAGGACAATTGCGAATCCGACCCTTACGGCGTTTCCGCGCCGCAGAACATTCTGGAAAACCTGAAAAGCCGCGCTGCGGCCTGATTTGCGGTTTTGTTATTTTGTGAAGGCCCGGCAGCAATGCCGGGCTTTTTCGTTTTCTGAGGCGTGTTGATCTTTGGCGCAAGGGCCTCTCCACATTCCGTCACCCCGGACCTGATCCGGGGTCCAGCGCGATCAAGTCCTTGATCGCAGGCGAGTCTTCTCACGGCGCAGACGCGCCGTGGCTGGATACCGGGTCAAGCCCGGCATGACGGAAGAGAGGTTTTTTGATATCGTCAACCCTCCCGGCCGACGATGCCAATAGTCTTTTCGATGTTCTGAAATCGCGCCTTGAAATCACCCCGGCGATCCGTCAAAAATCGTCTTCCCAAGACTGTTTCTGAAACGGATCACCCCATGCTGCGTGTCACCTCTTACCACCCCGCCGGAACCCCTGGCGACGAGCCTTCCGGTTATGTCACGCTGGCGCATGACCAGCGGCATCTGCGCCGCAAGCTGCTGCATCTGCAAAATGACGAGATGGTGATGCTCGATCTGAAGGAAGCCGTGCTGTTTGCCCATGGCGATCTGCTGGTGGTGGAAAACGGTGATCTGATCGAGGTTCGGGCCGCGGCTGAAAAGCTGTTTGAAATCACGCCGAAGGATCGGCTTCACCTGATCGAGCTTGCCTGGCATCTGGGCAACCGGCATCTTTCGGCGCAGATCGAGGAGGAGCGCATTCTCATCCTGCGTGACCACGTCATCCGCGCCATGCTCGAAGGTCTCGGCGCCACCGTGCGCGAGGTGGAAGAACCTTTCCAGCCGGCGCGCGGTGCCTATCACGCCCATGGCGGCCATTCCCATGGTCACGGGCACGGCCATGATCACCACCATCACGATCACGGCTGATCCGTGGGCGACGATCGCGGCGTTGCCGCGCTGCTGCGGCTGATGGCGTGGCTGTCGCCGGCCTTTCCGGTTGGCGGTTTTTCCTATTCCGGCGGACTGGAAAAGGCGGTTGAGGACCGGCGTGTGCGCGATGCCGCTGAACTGGGCGGCTGGGTGGAAACGCTGCTGCGCCACGGCAGCCTGTGGAACGATGCAGTGTTTCTGGCGGAAGGCTGGCACAGGGGCAGTGATGCCGCCGCCCTGAATGAAACAGCCAATCTGGCGCGGGCGCTGGCCGGCTCGGCGGAGCGATATCGTGAAACGGTGCTTCTGGGGGATGCGTTCGTTGCTGCCGCAGGCGCATGGCCGCATGTGGTTCTGGAACTGTTGCCGGAGGAATGTCCATATCCTGTCGCCGTCGGGGCCGTGGCCGCCGCGCATGGGGTGCCGCTTAAGGAAACGCTCGCCGCTTTCGCACATGCCGGCGTCTCGCAAATGGTTTCGGCCGGCATCCGCCTCGGCGTCGCAGGCCAGAAGGATGGCGTCGCCATTCTGGCCGCAAGCGAGGCGGTGATTGCGGAGATGGCCGCACGGGCCGTGCAATCCACGCTGGATGACCTCGGCAGCGCCACGATCCTCGCGGATACGGCGGCGATGCGCCACGAGGTTCAGGGCACGCGGCTTTTCCGTTCCTGAAAGTTACAGCATCGATGGAGCGAGCGCATGCCACTTGTTTCTTCTCCCCGAGGGGGAGAAGGTCGCGGCAGCGGGATGAGGGGGCGAGCTCTCAGTTTGTCGCTGGCGTTGCCCCCTCATCCGACCCTTCGGGCCACCTTCTCCCCCTCGGGGAGAAGAAACAGGCGGCACGGTTCTTGCTTTCTTTTGAAGCGTTGGTCCAAGGCATTAAGGTAGAAAATACCAAAGCATAGTGAAGGAAACACAGTCGTGAAATCGGGCATGAAATCGGGCAATGGCCCGCTGCGCGTCGGCATTGGCGGGCCGGTTGGTTCGGGCAAGACGGCGCTGACGGAAAAGCTCTGCAAGGCGATGAGCGCTGATTATTCCGTCGCCGTCGTTACCAATGATATCTACACCAAGGAAGATGCCGAGGCGCTGGTGCGCATGCAGGCGCTGCCATCGGAAAGGATTGTCGGCGTGGAGACGGGCGGTTGCCCGCATACCGCGATCCGCGAGGATGCGACGATCAATCTGCAGGCGATTGCCGGGCTCAATGCGCGCTTTCCCGATCTGGATGTCGTCTTCATCGAATCCGGTGGCGACAATCTCGCCGCGACCTTTTCGCCCGATCTTGCCGATATCACCATCTATGTGATTTCCGTCTGCCAGGGCGAGGAAATTCCGCGCAAGGGCGGGCCGGGCATCACCCGCTCCGATCTTCTGGTCATCAACAAGAAGGATCTTGCGCCTTATGTCGGGGCCGATCTGACTGTCATGGACAATGATGCGACCCGCATGCGCAATGCCATGCCCTTCGTGTTCACCGATATGAAGCGGGGCGATGGGGTGGAGCGCATCGTCGGTTTCCTGAAAGAGCAGGGTGGTCTCTGAGCCATGAATACGCCTCTTCATTTCGGCCCCTATGCCGTGTCCCGCTTTGTCGACGGCGTCTACAAGGCGCCGGTCGGCCATCTCATCCACCGGCAGGGCGAGGCGGCGCTGGCCGCGGTTCTCGCCGGGCTTGAAGGCGAGACGGTGGATGTGGACGTCAATTGTTTCGCGCTCTCCGGGCCCGATGGCATCTGGCTGGTCGATGCCGGTTGCGGCACGGCTTGGGGCGCCGCCTATGGCCATGCCCGTGCGGCGATGATCGCCGCCGGTATTCAGCCGGCCGATGTGAAGCGTGTCATCCTCACCCACATTCACGGCGACCATGCGCTTGGTCTCATCGATGGCGACAAGCCCTATTTTCCCAATGCGGAAATATGGGTGCCGGAGGCCGATCTCGGCTTTTTCTCCAGTGCGGATGCCCGCAGGAGCCTGCCGCCTGCCCGGCAGGGCGGTTTCGATCTCGCCGCCCGGCTGCTCGATATCTGCGGTGCCATGCTGCGGCCGATCCCCATGGGCATGATTGCCGAGGATATCGAGGCGATCGCCATGCCCGGCCACACGCCGGGACATGCCGGCTATCTCATCGGCAGCGGCGATAACCGGCTGTTATTGTGGGGTGATGTGCTGCATGTCAGCGGATTGCAGGCTGACGATCCTGAAATCGCTTTCGTTTACGATATCGATTCCGAACTTGCCTATGCGACCCGTGTTGCGGCGCTGGCCAAGGCGGCCGATCACGGCTGGCTGGTGTCCGGCGGTCATCTTGGCGGCTTTTTCCATATTGAACGGCAGGGTGACGGCTTCCGCTTCGTGCCGCAGCCGGGTTGATCTGCCCTTTCCGGAACGGCGAAAGGCGGGCTGCCGGCTGGCATCCCGCCTTTCTTCCTCTCCCGCTATCTTCAGATCTGCTTCAATGCTGCGACGTCATTGACCTGCACGATGCGGCCACGCACGGTGACGCCTGATTTTTTCAGTGCCGAGAAGGCGCGCGACAGGGCTTCCGGCGCAAGGCCGAGCTTGCCGGCAAGCAGGCTTTTCTGGAACGGCAGCCGCAGCGAAAAGGATGTCGCGTCGCGCGGGCCCTGATTGATGAGATAGTGCGCGACGCGCTGTGGCGCGGTCTGCAACCGGTCGTTGGCGATGCAATCCATGGTGCCGAGCAGGCTGTTGGAAAGGCAGCGCATGACGGCCTTGGCGATTGCCGGCTCCTGATCGATCAACGTGCGGATTCTCGCGAGCTCGAAACGCGCCACCGTGCAGCTTTCCGCCGCCTGCGCACTGTAGCGATAGGTGTCGCTGCCGAAAATCAGGCATTCGTTGAACGTATCGCCCGGACCGCTGACGCGCACATCCGCCTCGCGCCCATGCCTGTCCAGCCGGTAAAGGCGGACATAACCCGACAGAACGCAATAAAAATGCTGCGCCGCTTCGCCTTCCTTGAAGAGCACATGGCGGGCGTTGACATTGGTGATGGTCGCCGCCTCCATCAGTTTCAACGCCACTGCGTCATCCGCTATCCCGATCAAGGGCGCTCGCAGCAGAATGTTCCTGTCCCTGTTGCTCAGCTTCACGGTCTTGTTCACGTCCATCCGGCTCCCGCTCAAACCTTTTGCCGGGCTGTCAGAAGCGATACGAAACCGGGGATGTTCGTGTTCCCTCACGCCTATCTGAAAAGAGCTCATCACATTATCCTTCGACCGGCAATTCCCGATGCGAGGGAGACTAGCAGTTCATCTGAAAAGCGAATTGATTTCGATCAAACAGGATTTGAGTTGTCATTTGGGGCAGCGGGAATGCGGCGAGACCATTCCTGCTCAAGAGTGTGAGGAGGAATATGGAGCGGGCGGGTGCCGCATATTTCTTCTTCCCGAGGGGGGCGAAGGTCGCGGCAGCGGGATGAGGGGGCGACGGTTGAGATAAACCGAGAGCTTGCCCCCTCATCCGACCCTTCGGGCAGCTTCTCCCCGGCGGGGAGAAGAAACGTGTGGCGACGCTTCGGGCAAAACAAAAACGCCGGGCACAAGGCCCGGCGTTTTAATCTTCATTCTGCGAGCTTCACTCCGCAGCGAGCGGCGGCAGCCGCAATATGTTGCTGCCCTTGTCTGCGGTTTTGTCGCCGCTGCCCTTTTCCATGCTGGCGACCCGCGCCTCCAGCGAGGAGAGAGCCAGGCTGTTTTCGCGGGCGATCTCCGAGAGTTTCTCGTTGGAGAGGGCTTCCTCCTCCTCTTCCTTCTTGCCGACGAAGCGGCCGAAGAGGTGGGCGAGCAGGCGCGACAGGTCGTCCATGATCAGGAAGAAGGCCGGAACCACGATCAGGGACAGCACCGTCGAGACGATGATGCCACCGATCACCGCGATCGCCATCGGCGCGCGGAACGAGCCGCCTTCGCCGACGCCGAGTGCCGAGGGCAACATGCCCGCAGACATGGCGATGGAGGTCATGATGATCGGGCGGGCGCGCTTGCGGCCGGCCTCGATCATGGCATGTACCCGTTCCATGCCGTGGCGGCGCATCTCGATGGCGAAATCCACCAGCAGGATGGCGTTTTTGGTCACGATGCCCATCAGCATCAGGATGCCGATGAGAACGGGCATGGAGAGCGCGTTCTGCGTGATGATCAGCGCGACGGCCACGCCGCCGATGGCAAGCGGCAGCGAGAACAGGATGGTGAAGGGCTGGATGACATCCTTGAACAGCAGGATAAGCACGACCAGCACCAGCATCAGGCCGAGCAGCATGGCGTTGACGAAGCCCTGCTGCATTTCGCCCTGCACCTTGGCGTCGCCGCTTTCGGCAAGGCGCACGCTCGCCGGCAGCTTGGTTTCCTCGACGATCCGCTTGAATTCGGCCGTCGATGTATCGAGCGCCGTGCCGAAGGGCACATCCGAGCCGATGGAGACGACGCGGTTGCGATCATTGCGCTTGATCGAGCTTGGACCTTCCGCATAGTCGATATCGGCAACGCTGTAGAGCGGCACCAGCGAACCGGACGCTGTCTTGATCTTCAGCGCGCGGATGGTGGCCAGATCCCGGCGGGTGTCGAGCGAGGCCTGCACGCGGATCGGGATCTGCCGGTCATCAAGCGAGATCTTCGTCAGCTGCGCATCGATATCGCCGATGGTGGCGACACGCACCGTCTGCGAAATCTGCTGTGGCGTGATGCCGAGACGGGCGATCTCATCCTTGCGCGGGCGGATCTGCAGTTCGGGCCGCGGCAAGGCGCCTTCCGAGCTGACATTGGCAAGGATGGGCGAAGCGCGCAGGCGGCTTTCGAGGATGCCGACGGCGTCGTTCAGATCCTTTTCGTTGCTCGAGAGGAAGTTGAAGCTCAGTTCGCGTTCCGCACGGTCGTTCAGCTTGATGATGCGGACATCCGGTATGCCGCGCACCTTCGCGAAGATATCCCGCTCGACATCCCATTGCGGACGCAGGCGACCCTTTTCCTCCACCTTCGGAAGATACTGGCCGATCAGCGGAATGGAGCCGAGACCCTTGTTGACGAGGGTTTTCAGCAGCGAGTGGTCGATATGCTGGAGGATGACGTTGACGGTGGCGCGGCGAAGCTCCAGATCGCCCTTGGGCGAGGCGCCGCCGAGGATGAAGACGCTTTCCACGCCGTTGATGTCACGGATGGCGTGATAGATTTCGGTCGTCGTCCGGTCGGTTTCATCCAGCGTCGCATTGGGCGGCAGTTCCACCGAAAGCGTGACGCGTGAGGCATCATCCGGCGGCAGGAAACTGCCGGGAACGCCCGCGAGAAGAATGACGGAGGCGACGAGGAAGCCGATCGCGCCGATGAGCGTGAGGTACCGCGCCCACCACTTGCGGGTGGTGGCGGAAACCATGCGCGTATAGGCCTTCATCAACCGGCTGTCATTGTCGTGATGGTCGTCCATCGCGTCTTCGGCGCGCATCAGATAGGCCGCCATCAGCGGCGTGATGAGGCGGGCCACCGCCAGCGAGAAGAACACCGAGAAGGCGACGGTGAGGCCGAACTGGATGAAGTACTGGCCGGGAATGCCGGGCATGAACGAGACGGGCACGAAGACGGCGATGATGGTGAAGCTGGTGGCGATGACGGCGAGGCCGATTTCATCGGCCGCCTCCAGCGCCGCCCGGTAAGGCGTCTTGCCCATCTTGATGTGGCGGGCGATGTTCTCGATTTCCACGATGGCGTCGTCCACGAGAATACCCGTGGCGAGCGTCAGTGCCAGGAAGCTGACGAGGTTGAGCGAGAAGCCCATGATATCCATGATCCAGAAGGTCGGGATCGCGGAAAGCGGCAGGGCGACGGCGGCAATCAGGGTCGCGCGCCAGTTCCTGAGGAAGAGCAGGACGACGATGACGGCGAGGATCGCACCCTCGATCAGCGTGTCCAAGGCCGCCTTGTAGTTGCCATAGGTGAAATAGACGGCATCGTCGACCATCTCGATCGAGACGTCCGGATGGTCCTTGCGGACCTTTGCAAGGCTTTCCGCCACGGTTTCGGCGACAGAGACCTCGCTTGCGCCCTTGGAACGGAACACCGCGAAGGTGACGGCGGGGTTGCCGTTGAAGCGCGAGAAGGATTTCTGTTCCTGATAGGTATCGGTCACCGTGCCCAGCTCGGAAAGCTTGACGAAGCGGCCGTTGGAGAGCGCGATCGTGGTGTTGGCGAGCTGGCTCACGTCGCGCGTGTCGCCGAGCGTGCGGATCGTCTGCTCATTGCCGCCAATCTGGCCACGGCCGGAGCCGAGATCGATATTGGTGCCGCGCAGCTGGGTGTTCACCTCGCTTGCCGTGATGCCATAGGCATCCAGTTTTTCGGGGCTCAGCGATACACGCACTTCACGGTCCGCGCCGCCGTAACGGTCGACCTTGCCGATGCCGGACTGGCCCTGCAGCGAGCGCTTGATCGTGTCGTCGACGAACCAGGACAGCTCTTCCAGCGTCATGTTGGGCGAGGAAACGGCGAAGGTCTGGATCGCCTGGCCTTCGACGTCGATCTTGCTGACGATCGGCTCCTCGATATCGGCGGGCAGGTCGCTGCGGATCTTGTCGATGGCGTCCTTCGTGTCCTGAACCGCCTCTTCCGTCCGCTTTTCGATACGGAAGACGACTGTCGTCGTCGACTGGCCGTCGACCACGGTGGACTGGATTTCATCGACGCCGCTGATGGCGGCGACGGCGTCTTCGATTTCCTTCGTCACCTGCATTTCCAACTCGGAGGGCGAAGCCCCGCTCTGGGTCACGGTGACGGCAACGACGGGAACGTCGATATTGGGAAAACGGGTGATCGGCAGGGTCTTGAAGGCCTGCATGCCGAGGATCATCAAAAGCGCGAAGCCGAGAAGCGGCGCAATCGGGTTACGGATTGACCATGCGGAAAAGTTCATTTCATTCCCTCAGTCAGTTGGACGCAGCCGTCTGGGCTTCCACCGGTCTGATCCGGTCACCATCACGCACGAATGCTCCAGCTTTCTCGACAACCTTGTCACCAGCGGCAAGGCCGCTGACAATCTCTATGAAACCGCCGTCTTCTATGCCGGTCTCGATCTTCACCTGCTTGACGATGTCGCCCTCCACCCTGCGGGTGGTCGAGCCGTCGCGTCCGGAGGTGACGGCCGACAGCGGCAAAGCGAGCGCGTTCGTCTCTTCGACGATGACTTCCGCGCTGGCATACATGCCTGATCGTGCCGGGCTGTTTTCCGGCAGCACCACATGTACCGAACCGAGGCGCGTCGTGGGATCGACGGTGGGCGAAACGAGGCGCACCTTGCCCTCTATTTTCGTGGCTCCGCCGGCAACCGTCAAATAGGCCTTCTGGCCCGCCTTCACCTTCTGGATATCGGTTTCGGAAAGATCGGCCACGAGTTCGATCGCACCGTCCTTGATGACGGTGAAGAGCGGATTGCCGGCGCCGCTGGCAATTGCGCCCACCTTGGCATTCTTGGCGGATACGATGCCGGCGACGGGGGTTTTCACGCCGGTGCGCGTCAGCTTCAGGTCGATGTCGTCGATCTGTGCGTCGACGACCTTGATGTCGGCCTCGCCGGCGGAAACGGCCTGCTTGGCCGCATCCAGCCGCGCCTGCGCCACCTGGGCGGCTGCCTCGGTCTTTTCCGTTTCGGAAACGGAACCGGAGCCGCTCTGGCCGAGCCTTGCGGCACGGTCGCGCTGGCGAACGGCGTCGTTGAGATTGGCCTGTGCTTCCAGCACCTGCGCCTTCGACTGGGTGACGGAAGCTTCGGCCTTGGCCTTGTTGGCCTCAAGCTGGCTCTTCTGCAGCACGAGGCTGTCGGAGGACAGCACGGCCAGAACCGCATTCGCCTCCACCCGGTCGCCGATATCGGCATTCAGCGTGTCGATAGACAGGCCATCGACCAGCGGCTGGACGTAGATTTCATCCACGGGGCGGATCGTGCCCGTCGCGATGATCCGGTCCACGAGATCGCGTTTTGCGGCGTGCGCCACGATGATGGAGGGCAGGTTCTGCTGTTTGACCGGTGCCTGCGCCTCTCCCTCGGCGGCTGCGGAAAGGGGGAGCGCCGTTGCGGAAAGAAGAAGGAATACAAAGCGGTTAAACGTGACTTTATGCTGCATGTGTCGTGGCTCGCGCAATATTCGATCGCATGTCCTGCAGCCTTGGGGCGTGTCTTAAAAGGTCATGCGATAACGAATGTGAAACAAGGGATCACAATACTTCCTTTTCGATCCTCCCGATTCGAACGCCCCTCAACGCGAATCTTAAGCACTTTGCCCTCGTGCTTTTTTTACAAGATCAAATTTGGCAGTCTTGTGGGCGGGACTCTAATTGTTGTTGTCGTACAAATCAATCCGCATAGCCGCGATGGTTGATATACATTTTTGTATAGGCCCGGATATTGTAATTCGTCAAACGGGTTACCATTGGAGTGTCCGGCCGGCTGCATGTTCGCATTGTTCGTAAAGTTTCGCAAAATCTGTGCGTTTTGGCAAAACGTTTCATCCGCATACCGTCACCCCGGATTAGATCCGGGGTCCAGCGCGACCAAGTCCTTGATCGCGAGAGACTCTCATGACGGCGCAGACGCGCCGTGGCTGGATGCCGGATCTAGTCCGGCATGACGGAGGAGAGGTTTTAAATTTTCTTCGTGAATCCGAACGCGCGGAAATACCGCGCGTTCGGTGATTTGGCGGTCGGTCCGACTATTTCAGCGCCGCATCGGTGATGTCGGTGGTGTAGGCGCCTGTCGGTTCCTTGGTGATAACAGGATCGGACCCGCCGCCGAGCAGCGTCTTGACGGTACGGTCATAGTCCGCCTTGTCGAGCGCGCCTTTCGAGCCGGCGGTGAGTTTTGCCACTTCGCCCATCATGCGCTTCTGGTGTTTTTCGGTTTGGGCGCCGGAAGCGTCGTTTTCGAGAACGATGTCGGCGGCATCGTCAGGGTTTTCTTCCGCCCATTTCCAGCCCTTCATGGAGGCACGGACGAATTTGACCATGTCTTCCTTGAACTTGGCGTCCTTCAGCTTGTCTTCAAGCACATAGAGCCCGTCTTCCAGCGTCGCCACGCCTTCCGCCTCGTATTTGAAAGTGACGAGTTCCTCCGGCTTGATGCCGGCATCGATGACCTGCCAGTATTCATTGTAGGTCATGGTGGAAATGCAGGCGGCCTGCTTCTGCAGCAGCGGATCGACATTGAAGCCCTGTTTCAGAACGGTCACGCCATCGGCCCCGCCGGTGGTCGGGATTTTCAGGTGCGCCATCCACGACAGGAACGGATATTCATTGCCGAAGAACCAGACGCCCAGCGTCTTGCCCTTGAAATCCTCCGGCTTGGTGACGCCGGTTTCTTTCAGGCAGGTCAGCATCATGCCTGACGATTTGAACGGCTGGGCGATATTGACCAGCGGCACGCCTTTTTCGCGGGTGGCGAGTGCGGATGGCATCCAGTCGACGATGACGTCAGCGCCGCCGCCGGCCAGAACCTGCGCCGGCGCAATGTCCGGGCCGCCCGGCTTGATGTCGACATCGAGGCCTTCGGCTTCGTAAAATCCCTTGTCCTTGGCGACGTAATATCCGGCGAACTGGGCCTGGGTGACCCATTTCAGCTGCAGGGTGATCTTGTCGGCGGCCTCAGCCCCGAATGGGGTCAGGAGTGACGCGCCGGCAAGAAGCATGGATGCAAGTTTCATTTTCATCGCTGTTCCCTTTTTCGTTATTTACGTTCGTCCCCCACGGACGGACGGATGCCAGAAGGTGACGGCCCGCTCCGCGAGCGCCACCAGACCGTAAAAGCCGGAGCCGGCGAGTGCGGCGACCGCGATTTCGGCCCAGACCATGTCGACATTGCTGCGGCCCATTTCCGCCGAGATGCGGAAACCCATGCCGACGATGGGCGTGCCGAAAAATTCCGCGACGATGGCGCCGATCAGGGCGAGCGTGGAATTGATCTTCAGCGCGTTGAAGATGAAGGGCCAGGCGGCGGGCAGGCGCAGTTTCACCAATGTCTGCCACCAGCCGGCGGCATAGGTGCGCATCAGGTCGCGCTCCATGTGGCTGGAAGCGGCAAGTCCTTGCACCGTGTTCACCAGCATGGGGAAAAAGGTCATGATGACGACGACGGCGACTTTCGACTGCCAGTCGAAGCCGAACCACATGACCATGATGGGTGCTACGCCGACGACCGGAAGGGCCGAGACGAAATTGCCGATGGGCAGCAGCCCGCGCTGGAGAAAGGGCGAACGGTCGATGAGGATGGCGACGATGAAGCCAAGGCCGCAGCCGAGCACATAACCCGTCAGTACCGATTTGATGAAGGTCTGGCGGAAATCGGCCCAGAGGATCGGCAGGGAGCCGGCGAGCCGTGCTAGGATGGCGCTGGGGGCCGGCAAGAGGATGGGCGGCACGGAAAAACCGCGCACCACGCCTTCCCAGAGCACGAGGATGGCCAGCCCGAAAAGGAGCGGCACGGCGATGCGGCCGATGCGTTTTGCCGCTGGCGTGGAGACGTGGCGGCGCACCAGCCATTCGTTGAAGGCCCAGGCGGCAAGCCAGAACAGGATCGCGCCGAAAAACCAGCCGGGATGGGTCATGGCCGGGCTCCCATTTTCTTGAGGACGGCGGCATGGGCGATGCCGATGACGGATACCAGAAGCGCCGCAACACCGGCGGCCATGAACAGCGCCGCCCATATCTGCACCGTCTGGCCGTAATAGGAGCCG
Source organism: Rhizobium sp. UGM030330-04 (assembly GCF_003208455.1). Lineage (NCBI taxonomy): Bacteria > Pseudomonadati > Pseudomonadota > Alphaproteobacteria > Hyphomicrobiales > Rhizobiaceae > Rhizobium > Rhizobium sp. UGM030330-04. Next base: position 240,299 of record NZ_QKML01000002.1, on the reverse strand, counting down.
GAAAGCAGGCGCGCGCCGAGCCCGGCAACGGCGCCAGTCGGCAATTCACCGACGATGGCGCCGACCAGGGCGATGGCGACGGCGATCTTCAGCGAGGTGAAGAGATAGGGCAGCGCGGCGGGCCAGCGCAGCTTCCAGAAAATCTGGCCGGGCGAGGCATTATAGGTGTGCATCAGGTCGAGCTGGATGGTTTCCGGGCTTCTGAGACCCTTCACCATGCCGACGACGATGGGGAAGAAGGAAAGATAGGTGGAGATCAGCGCCTTCGGCAGCAGCCCGGAAATGCCGATGGAGTTCAGGACGACGATGATCATCGGTGCGACGGCGAGAATGGGGATGGTCTGGCTGGCGATGATCCACGGCATGACGGAGCGGTCCATGGCGCGGTTATGCACGATGGCGACGGCAAGCAGGATGCCGAGCGCAGTGCCGATGGCGAAACCGAGCAGGGTGGCCGAAAGCGTGACGCCGGCGTGGTAGACGAGGCTGCGCTTGGAGGTGATCGCCTTGTTGACGGTGGTATCCCAGAGTTCGGCGACGATCTGGTGCGGGGCGGGGAGGACCGGGCGCTCCTGTGCGAAGGTTTGCGGCAGGAGTTCGAGGAAGCCCGGCGTTTGACCGGCGCGGGTGGCCTGATCGCGGGCGAAGGGCATGTTGAGGTAGATGACCGCGAGGTGCCAGAGGATGAGGATGACGAGGAGGACGGTGAGGATGGGAAGGATGCGGTGGCGGAGGAGGGTCATGGGTTTTTGCTCCGCCGCTCACTGTGAGGGTGCGGTTTACCCCCCTCTGCCCTGCCGGGCATCTCCCCCTCAAGGGGGGAGATCGATGTGAGGCGATGTTTCGTCCATCTTGAAGCTTGAGATTGAAGCGGTTCCAGCGCGTCTTGCCGATCTCCCCCCTTGAGGGGGAGATGCCCGGCAGGGCAGAGGGGGGTAATACTGGCGCGGACCTCACCCCTCATAGCTATGCCCCGCCTTCAACCCCTCCCGCACCCGATGCGCAATCGCCAGAAATTCCGGCGTCTCGCGAATCTCGAGCGGCCTTTCCCGCGGCAATGTGGATGTGATCACATCCGTCACCCGGCCCGGCCGCGGCGACATGACGACGATCCTGGTCGAGAGATAGACCGCTTCGGGAATGGAATGGGTGACGAAGCAGATGGTCTTGCCGGTCGTATCCCAGAGCTTCAGCAGCTGTTCGTTGAGGTGATCGCGGACGATCTCATCCAGTGCGCCGAAGGGCTCGTCCATCAAAAGCAGGTCGGCATCGAAGGCGAGAGCGCGGGCGATGGAGGCGCGCTGCTGCATGCCGCCGGAAAGCTGCCAGGGATATTTCTTGCCGAAACCGTTGAGGTTGACGAGATCGAGCGTGCGCTCGATGCGCTCGCGCTGCTCGGCCTTGCCATAGCCCATGATTTCGAGCGGCAGGGCGATGTTCTTTTCGATGCTGCGCCAGGGATAAAGGGCGGCGGCCTGAAAGACATAACCGTAGGAGCGGTCCCTGCGGGCGTTTTCCGGCGTCGTGCCGTTGACGGTGATGTCGCCGGACGTGTGTTTTTCCAGATCGGCGATGACCCGCAGGAAGGTGGTCTTGCCACAGCCCGATGGGCCGATGAAGGAGACGAAATCACCCTTGCCGACTTCCAGATCGACATCGGACAGCGCGTGGACCGGGCCATCCCCCGTTTCGAAGGTGAGGCCCAGCTTTCTGGCGGAAACGACGGAATAGGGAGAGGCCTGGTTCATCTTGGCTAATTGTCGCTTTCCGTCAGCGCCGCGCGCGCCAGCGGCAGCATTTGGGTTTCCGTGAGCCTGGCGATCATCACGCCGGGGTGGTGGTCGAGATCGAGCCAGCGCACTTCCTCGATTTCCGCCTGCGGTGTGACCTCGGTATGCAGTCTGGCGGTGAAGGCATGGGCAACGACATCGGCTCCCGGCTCATTGGCGGCCTCTTCCCGGAAAATACCCTCGTAACGAACCGCATGGTCAGGCAGCGTCAGGCCGATTTCCTCGGCGAGTTCGCGGCGCAGCGCCTGTTCCGGCGTTTCGCCCGGATCGATCTTGCCGCCCGGCTGCATGAACTGCGTCGTGCCGCGCTTGCGCACGACAAGCATCTGCCGCTTCTCGTTGAGCAGAATGGCGGCGGCGATGAGAATTTCACGTCTCGTTTCAGTGCTCATGGTCATACACCCGATGCCGGAATGCCGCTGCGTTCCACCCGGCGCGGCGAAACGAGCTCTTTCCAGGTGGAAAGTGCGCGGCTGACGGCGGGATAGGGATCGCGGGCCACGAACTGGCCGTGGCCGGGCTGGGTTTCAATGGTGGCTTCCTCGACGCTGACGAGGCCGCGCGAGAGGGTGAAGCGCGGCAGGCCCTTCACCTTCTGCCCTTCGAATACATTGTAATCGATGGCCGACTGCTGGCTCGCCGCGCTGATGGTTTTTGCAAGCGCCGGGTCCCAGACGACGATATCGGCATCGCTGCCGACGAGGATCGCGCCTTTTCTGGGATAGATATTGAGGATCTTGGCGATGTTGGTGGAGGTGACGGCGACGAATTCGTTCATCGTCAGGCGGCCGGTCGCCACGCCATGGGTCCAGAGCAGCGGCATGCGGTCCTCGAGCCCGCCGGTGCCGTTCGGAATCTTGCGGAAGTCGCCGATACCGAAGCGTTTCTGCTGGGTGGTGAAGGCGCAATGGTCGGTCGCCACACATTGCAGGGAGCCGGAGGCCAGCCCCGCCCAGAGGCTGTCCTGATGCTGCCGGTTGCGGAAGGGCGGCGACATCACCCGGCGGGCGGCGTGATCCCAGTCGGCATTGGCATATTCGCTTTCATCGAGGATCAGGTGCTGGATCAGCGGTTCGCCATAGACCCGCATGCCGTTTTGGCGGGCGCGGCGGATCGCTTCATGCGCCTGTTCGCAGGATGTGTGGACGACGTAAAGCGGGGCGCCAGCCATATCGGCGATGATGATGGCGCGGTTGGTGGCCTCGCCTTCCACCGAGGGCGGGCGGGAATAGGCGTGCGCCTCCGGCCCGGTATTGCCTTCCGCCATCAGCTTTTCCTGCATCTGCGCGACGATATCGCCGTTTTCCGCATGCACGAAGGGAATGGCGCCCAGTTCGGCGCAGCGCGAGAAGGAGGCGAACATCTCGTCGTCATTCACCATCAGCGCGCCCTTATAGGCCATGAAGTGCTTGAAGGAGTTGATGCCCTTTTCCCGAACCACCGTCTTCATCTCATCGAAGACCTGCTCGCCCCACCAGGTGACGGCCATGTGGAAGGAATAATCGCAATTGGCGCGGGTCGCCTTGTTATCCCATCTTTGCAGGGCATCGAGAAGCGACTGGCCGGGTTCCGGCAGGCAGAAATCCACCACCATGGTGGTGCCGCCGGCAAGCGCCGCGCGCGTGCCGCTTTCGAAATCATCGGCGGAATAGGTGCCCATGAAAGGCATTTCCAGATGCACATGCGGATCGATGCCGCCGGGCATGACGAAACATCCCGTCGCGTCGAGTACCGTGCCGCCCGTCAGATCCGGTCCGATCTCGGTGATCCTGCCATCTTCGATCTTCACATCGGCCTTGTAGGTGAGATCGGCGGTGACGATGGTGCCGTTCTTGATGATGGTGGCAATCATTCGACGATCTCCGCAGTCTCCAGCACCGCATGCAGCAGCACATCGCAGCCGGCGGCTGCCCATTCGGGGGAGATGTCTTCCGCCTCGTTGTGGGAAAGCCCGTCCACGCAGGGGCAGAAGATCATGGTGGAGGGGGCGACCCTTGCCGTCCAGCAGGCATCGTGGCCGGCGCCGGAGATGATGTCCATGTGGCTATAGCCCAGCCTTTCGGCGGCGGAGCGCACGCGGCCGACCAGCACGGGATCGAAGGTGACGGGGTCGAAATGGCCGATGGCTTCGATGACGCAGCCGACGCCGAGTTCTTCGGCGATAACAGGCACCTCGCGCTCGAAGATGGCGCGCATGCTGTCGAGTTTCGCCTGAGACGGTGTGCGAAGGTCGATGGTGAAAACCACCTTGCCGGGCAGCACATTGCGGGAATTGGGTGTGAAGATCATCTGGCCGACGCCGGCCACCGCACCCGGCTGGTGGGCCATGGCCACCTCCTGCACCTTTTCAAGGATGCGGGCGGCGGCAAGACCGGCATTGACGCGCATGGCCATCGGGGTGGAGCCGGTATGGGCTTCCTTGCCGGTCAGCGTCACTTCCAGCCACCACAGGCCCTGGCAATGGGTAACGACGCCTATCTGTTTGCCCTGCGCCTCCAGAATGGGTCCCTGCTCGATATGATATTCGAAATAAGCGTGCATCCTGCGTGCGCCGACCTCCTCCTCGCCCAGCCAGCCGATGCGTTTCAGCTCCTCGCCATAGGTCTTGCCGTCGGTATCTGTGCGGCCATAGGCATAGTCGAGATCGTGGATGCCGGCGAAGACGCCTGACGCCAGCATGGCGGGCGCGAAGCGCGCGCCTTCCTCATTGGACCAGTTGGTCACGACGATCGGGTGCCTGGTCCTGATATTGAGGTCGTTCAGGCTGCGTACCACTTCGAGCCCCGCCAGCACGCCGAGCACGCCATCGAACTTGCCGCCGGTCGGCTGGGTGTCGAGGTGGCTGCCGATATAGACGGGAAGTGCATCCGGATCCTCGCCGGCGCGGGTGGCGAACATGGTGCCCATGCGGTCGACGCCCATCGTCAGGCCCGCTGCCTCGCACCAGCGCTTGAACAGGTGGCGGCCTTCTCCATCCTCATCCGTCAGTGTGCGGCGATTATTGCCGCCGGCGATGCCGGGGCCGATCTTCGCCATGTCCATCAGACTGTCCCACAGACGGTCGCCGTTGACCGTCAAGTTCTTACCCGCCGTCATGAAGTGTCGTCCTCACCTGTTTTGTTTTTATCGAAGCAAAGCTTGTGCCGTTCCCGTTTTTGCCGGCTAAGATAACAGCCATTGCCTTGTGCTGGCGATGGTGGATAAATTGACCGGCTGGTAAACAATGCAAATTCGCGATGGCGTCAGCAAGGGACTTTCGTGACAAATCGCAGTAATTTTGCCTAAACTGTACGCGTCGATTATTTTTTAATCATACTGTAACGGCAATTGCACCGAAAAGAAACAGAGAGCAGAGAATGGCCATACCGCGAGCAGCGAAAACACAGAAGCGGACCCGCATTCAGGAAGAGAAGCAGGAAGCTATTCTTGAGGCCGCGCTCAGTGTCTTTTCCATCAATGGCTTTCGTGGTTCCACCATAGACCAGATTGCCGAGGCGGCCGGCATGTCGAAACCGAATGTGCTTTATTATTTCCGCACCAAGGAGGCGATGCACCGCGCGCTTATCGAGCGGGTGCTGGATACATGGCTCGACCCGCTGCGCGCTTTTGATGCCGAAGGCAATCCCGAAAGCGAGATTCGCTCCTATATTCGCCGCAAGCTGGAAATGTCGCGGGATTTTCCGCGGGAGAGCCGGCTGTTCGCCAATGAAATCCTGCAGGGCGCCCCGCATATCGAGGATGAGCTGAAAGGGCCTCTCAAACAACTGGTGGATGAAAAGGCCGAGGTGATCCGTGCCTGGGTGAAGGCCGGGCGGATTGCCAAATGTGACCCCTACCACCTCATCTTTTCTATCTGGTCGACCACGCAGCATTATGCGGATTTCGACGTGCAGGTGCGGGCGGTGCTGGGCGACCAGAATGGCGGTGACGGCCGTTTCGAGGATGCGGCCCGGCATCTGGAGCAGCTTTTCATGGGCGGATTGCGGATAAACGGCTGAGCGCGGCGGTTCTCGCGAATATGTGATCGGGTTCTCGCGCTAAAACATGAGAAAAATGATCACCTTTATACTTTACTCCAAAACTCATCTTTATTATGGTGCCGCCATCCCGCTTATCGGGGCAATGGAAAAATCAACCGGCAGGTGAGGGAATGGCACGCAAGGAAAAGAAGAAGGCCGAACGCGGCGGCAAGCAGGGTAAGGGCGCATCTCAGACCGAACGGGATGTGGTCGAACAGCAGCTTTCCGGCCCGAAAAGCTTTCTTTATGTCGGCGGCCGTGACTGTCAGGTTGCCCATCTTCGCCAGATCGCCAGCAATTTCGGCGCGGAGCTGATCCATCACGATGGCGGCCTGCGCGAGGCGGTATCGCGCATCGACACCGTGCTTCCCTCCGTCGACTGCGTTTTCTGCCCGATCGACTGTATCAGCCACGATGCGTGTCTGCGGGTGAAGTCGGGTTGCAAGAAATTCGGCAAGACGTTCATTCCGCTGCGCAATGGCAGCAAATCCAGTCTGGAGCGGGCGCTGCAGACGATGAATGAACGGACCTCCGGCGATGAGCGACGAGCGCAATAATTTTCACGATGAAGAGCCGGCGGCGGCAGAAGCCAGCCGCGTGGAACTGCACAAGATGGCCGAACAGGCCGCCGACCCGGCGCTGACGGAAATATATGAAATCGTCGGCGAGCGGGAGCGGCGCAGCCGCGCGGCGGCAGAGGGCGGCAATGTCGTCACCTTTCCGCATCTGCGTACCCGCCAGCCCGGCGAAGCGCCGGCCTTCGTTGTCGGCACGGCGGCGGCAGAGGGCCGCAATATCCTGTCGTTTTGCTGGAGACGGCGCTAAGACCGCTCAACCCTTCGGTTTCAGAAACGCCCCGGCGCAGAGCACCAGCCATCCGGCGATCATGCCGAGGCCGCCCGTGGGCGCGGCAAAGGGAAACAGGCTGTGGCCGGAAAAATGCCTGACGACGAGATCACCGACGAAGATCGCGGTGCCAAATCCGAGAATCAGGCCGGCCGGAATGGCGGTCCTGATACGATCCGCACCGATATGGAGCGCCACCAGCACCGGGGCATGGGCCAGCGCCATGGCCGAGGCATTGCCCAGCATATAGGTCTCGCCCGTATGCGTGGCGGCGGCGGCAAGCATGACACCGGCAGCCCCCAGAAGGCCGCCGAGCAGCAGAATGAAGGCGCGCAATCTGTCGTGGGTCATGAGTTTTCCGCTTCCTGATTCTGCATATGAAAAGCCAGCCGCTCCACCGGTGCCCAGATGATCTCGCGCAGCTTCACGTTCTCGATGGTCTCGTCCATGGCGCGGCGGAAGCAAAGCAGCCATTCATCCCGCTCGGCAGGGCCGATGGGCGCGACGAAATGGCGGCGGCGCAGCATCGGATGGCCGTGTTTCTCGACATAGACGGGTGGTCCGCCAAGATATCCCGTCAGATAATCGTAAAACTTCGCCTCGCTGCCGGAAAGATCGGCGGGATGGATGGCGCGGCAATGCGCCGCTTCCGGCAGGGTATCCATCAATTCGTAAAAGCGCCGGGTCAGGGCCCTGACGGTCGCATCGCCACCTATCGCTTCATAAAGGGTAATGGTCTCGCCGCTCATCATCCGCCTCTTTTGGCCCTGCGGTCCTTATCGCTCTGCGAAGCGGGAAGAGCAACAGGGCAATGACGGGGTGCGACATTTGCGACAGTCTCGGGACGATGCCGGGCCTGAGCCCGGCATCGCGCAAAGCGTCACCCAAAATTGCGGATGAGATCGAGCCCCTTGTTCAGAAGCGTTTCGGCCGCATCCTGATTGGCGGCTTCGACGTAGCAGCGCATTTCGGGCGCGTTGCCGGAAGGGCGGAAATGGATGGTGCTGCCGTCGGTCAGCGCCACGCGCAGGCCGTCGATGTCGCTCAGCGCTTTCACGGTGCCGACCGGTGCGAGGAAGGCCTCGAGATTATCGCGCGACGCGCGCAGATGCGTCATCAGGGCGGTGCTTTTTTCCTGGGCGAAATTCTCCAGACGGTCGGCGGCGGCGACCGGCAGGTTGTAGGCTGCGGCAATCTCCGACAGCGGCTTCTTCTGTTCGGCCGAGAGAAGCAGCACGGCGAGAACCGGCAGGAAGCTGTCACGTGTCGGCAGCGGCGAAAGCGCCCTGCCGTTAAGTGTGAAGGCGGAAGCCGTCAGCAGGCCGCCATTGGCCTCGAAACCCATGACGCCGCTCTTGCCGGCGGCGAGCGCCTCAGCCATGCCCGCGATCACGAAGGGGGAGCCGACTTTGGTGCGGACGACGTCGAACGAACCGTTGGCCTCGATGCCGGAATTGGAGGTGACGGGGGTGACGACCACGCCGGCGCCGAGGAAATTGGCGGTGATCAGGCCGATGAGGTCGCCGCGCAGCGGCACGCCGTTTTCATCGGTCAGCAGGGGACGGTCGCCGTCGCCATCGGCGGAAACGATGGCGTCGAGACCGTGCTCCGGCGACCATTTTTTAAGAAGGGCCAGCGTTTCCGGCGAGACCGCCTCGGTATCGACAGGGATGAAGGTTTCGGAGCGTCCGAGCGCAACGACGTCGGCGCCATAATGGGCGAGAACGTCGACAAAGAGATCGCGCGCCACCGTGCTGTGCTGGTAAACGCCGATCCTGAGGCCGGAAAGCGCCTTTTCCGGCAGCAGCGCGACGTTGCGCTCGTAGAAAAGTTCGGCTGCGGCGGCGGAATGGTCTTCGGCGGTCGCCGCCTCGTCGCTGATGCCTTCCGCTTCGATTTCGGCGGCAAGAGCGGCAATCGCCGTCTCGTCCTGCTTGTCGATTTCGCCGTCCGGGCGGTAGAACTTGATGCCGTTGCGGTCGGCCGGGATATGCGAGCCGGTGATCATCAGCGCGCCCGCCTTCAGCGACAGGCCGTAAAGCGCCAGAGCCGGCGTCGGCACCGTGCCGCAGTCGAGCGGCGTAAGGCCGGCCTTTTTCAGCGCGGCGATGCAGGTGGCGGAAACATCCGGGCTCGAATCGCGGAAGTCGCGGCCGACGAGAATGGGATCGCCCGCCTTTGCCTGACCCGATGCGAGAAGGTGCCTTGCAAATGCCGTGGCATAGACGGCCGAGGCTTTTCCTTTCAGATCGACAGAGAGACCACGAAGGCCGCTCGTTCCAAATTTCAGGCTCATGCCAAACTCCGTTTCGATAAAATCTTTGAGGTTCAAATGGATAATACAAAAATATAACGGCTGAAAGAACCGTATCGATCCATTCAAGTCAATCATCTCTTTCATGCTGGCCCTGAATGGGCGATGATTGCGACAATGATGCGGGTAACCTAAAATTCACCCGTCATATTTAAACTTCTCCGTCGATAGCGGCTCTGGCGACAATGGGAATCATCTGTTGCCGGCCTTTTTTGTGGTTCGTTCGAGTTGGATTGGCTGATGTACAGGCTTCAAAAGGCGGGACATAAGCAGGCACGTCCGCTTGAAGAAAAGACGGCGCCCGCCGCCAGACCCCACGGTTCCCTGCTGGATGATCTGGTGGATGAGGACGAGGTTTTCGAACGTACCGTGCTGAAAGAGCATCTGGAGCCGAAACCGGCCGTTGCCCCGGCTGCCGAGCCGGTTCCGGCCGAGAGGCCGGCAAGACCTGCCTCGCCGGGCGGCAGTCTGGCGACCGCGCTGCCGGGTCTGAAACATATCGACAGGATCGGAGTGGATGACGTCATCGTCTGGCTGCGCGACGGCATCGTCTGGATCGTGCTTGCCATCATCCTCTGCGTCGCGGCGGCACTCACCTATGCCTATATGACGCCGCCGCGCTACACGGCCTATACGGATATCGTCGTCAATCCGTCCAACCTCAACGTGGTCAATGACGGCGTGTTTTCACCGAGCCAGCAGCGCGACACGCAGATTCTCGAAGTGGAAAGCAAGCTGCGCACCATCACCTCGCGCAACGTGCTGGCGCGGGTGGTGGATGAGCTGAAGCTCGATCAGGATGCCGAATTCATCAGCCCGCCGCCGCTTGCCCGGCTGAGGTCGATGTTTTCGTCGGCGCCGGAAGACGGCGACAACCGGGTCGGCGCGCTGCGCTCCCTCGGCGACCGGGTGGCTGCGGAGCGCGATCCGCGCTCCTTCGTGGTAACGCTTGCGGTCTGGACCAATGATGCCGAGAAATCCGTGACTGTTTCCAGGGCCATCGTCAAAGCCTTCGAAAGCGAACTGTTTCAGACGACTTCCGACAGCAGCCAGCGCGTTGTCGACGATCTGAGAAAGCGGCTGGAGGAAATGCGCGAGAATGTCACCGCCGCCGAAAAGCGCGTGGCGGATTTCCGCCGGGAGAACGGTCTTCAGGAAAATAACGGCCAGCTGGTCAGCAATCTCGCCTCGGGTGAGCTGAATGCGCAGGTTCTGGCGGCGCAGCAGCGTGTCATCCAGGAAGAATCGCGGCTGAAGCAGATGGAGGCGGCGATTGCCCAGAACCGCACGCAGAGCGACGCCATCTTCGACAGCCAGACCATGAACACCATCCGGGCACAATACAGCACCCTGCAACAGCAGATCGGCGCGATGACACTGACCTATGGCGCACGCCATCCGCGGCTGGCGACCGCAGGGGCGGAGCGCGCCATGCTGGAACGCGGCATGGCGGACGAGGCGCGGCGCATTCTGCAGGCGGCCAAAACCAATGTCGCCGAAGCCCGCTCCTCGCTCGATGCGCTCCGGCTGAAGGCCGTGGCGGAGCGTGCCAATGTCTTTACCGACAACGAGGCGCAGGTGCGGCTTCGGGATCTGGAACGCGACGCCCGTTCGGCGGCGGCGATCTACGAGACCTACCTGACCCGCTCACGCCAGCTTGCCGAACAGCAGTCGATCGATTCCACCAATGTGCGGGTGATCTCGCAGCCGGTCGCGCCCAATTCCAGAAGCTGGCCGCCGGGCAAGCTGACCTTCCTGATCGCTGGTGGGGCCGGCGGGCTGTTCCTTGGCCTCGGCATTGCCGTGGCCCTGGGGCTCCTGCGTTATCTGCGCCGGGACGACCATGATGAAAGCCCGGCGCGTTACGCCTGAAGGCGCAATCGCGTCGCACCTATTCTTCCGAAATCAGGCCGTCATAAACTTCGAGCAGGGCGGCGGCGATGGCCGCACCCAGCGCATTGCCGGCATCGCGGATGCCGGCCTCGTCGCCGTCGCGAACCGAGATGGCGAGATCGGACGCCTCGTTGGCGACGATTTCCTTTGCCCGCTCGATTGCCCAGAGGCCGAAATCGCCGCGGTTGTCGATCGATATGGTTTCCATGGCCTTGACCTTTTCTGTGGCGTGGTTTCGCCGTTCCCTACCCCATCGTCCGGCAAACCGGAATAGGTAGGGGTGAAGGGATTTCAACCTTCGGGCGTGTGAATTGTCCGCTTCAAACGTCGGGTTTATAAAAATATTAATGATAGTTCTTCGTAGTGTTTGAAGCCTTATACCCTAAGCATAAGCGTGATTATAACAGTGAAACGATGCCTATCTTGGACACCGGACAGATTATGACAGGGAGAGACATGCCGGATGTGAAAGGGCCGAATAAACCCTGGCCCGTTATTCCGCTTGCGGCTTTGCCCATCACCGATGCGACGATCGAAGAAACGGCTGAGGATTTCATCCTGCGGGCGGGGCTGGCGCGTGCGCCCGGCGCCAGGCCATTTTATTCGACCTCGGCCAACGGGCAGGTCATCGCGCTCTGCCATCACGACAAAGAATTCGACGCCATGCTGCGGCAGGCGGACCAGATTCATGCCGACGGCATGTCGCTGGTGATCTTTTCCCGCAAGTTCTGCCCGAGGGCGCTGAGGGAACGCGTGGCGACGACGGACCTCGTTCACGCCGTTGCCCGCCGCGCCGAAGAGACGGGTGCGCGGTTTTATTTCCTCGGCGGCTCCGAAGAGGTCAATCGCGCCGCGGTCGAGGAAATGCAAAGGCTCTATCCGCGTCTGGTCTTTTCCGGACGGCGCAACGGTTATTTCAGCCGGAGCGAAGAAGAGGCGGTCCTTGCCGACATCGCCGCATCGCGGACCGATATTCTCTGGGTGGGCTTCGGCATACCGCTGGAGCAGCGTTTCGTCTCGCGCCATCTGGACCGGCTTTCCGGCGTTGCGGTGGTCAAGACCTGCGGCGGCCTGTTCGATTTTCTCGCCGGCAAGAACAGCCGGGCGCCGCAATGGATGCAGGATATGGGGCTGGAATGGCTCTACCGGGCCATGCTCGAGCCGAGACGTCTCGGCAAACGTTACCTGCTGACCAATCCGATCGCCATCTACTCCCTGCTGAAACACAGTCGCGGGTCGGCGGGTCGCTAGGGGCGAGGCGCCGTGAAAGCGGAGAGGGGAAGGCTTTCGCCTTTCCCGGCTTTGCCTGCGATGCCGATTTTCGACGGTTGCATCGCTTCCGCCGTTCGGCGCGGCGCCGTGAAAGCGGCCGGCCTCGCCGGCAGACTATATGAGACGACCCTAACGTATTGAATCGATGCGCCTTGCCGCCGAAATTCGTTGCAACTGCGCGCGACGGCGCTACACTGGGGCAATATTATAAATTTATTCAAATCAGAGATATTTGAGGACAGCGATGGTGATTACGTCCATTTCTCTTTTTGTCTATGGGATCGGCACCGTTACCTCTCTCGCCATGACCTATATTGAAGGCGCCCGCCGCGACCGGGAATGGGATTTTTATCGGGTGGCCGGTATTGTTCTTTGTTTCTTCTGGCCGATCCTCGTGCCGCTCCTCATTCTGGCAACCTTCCTTTCGTCCTTCGGTATCCAGAAACGCATGAGTGCCATTGCGCTGGGCCGTGAAAAGACGCTGGGCTGAAATAGCTGGTTGGCGCGGGGGATATCAGGCCTTTTTTACCGGCGCCTTGTAGGGCGTAAGCGTGATGCCGAGGCTTGCCATGACGCGGCCGATGGACATCAGCGGCGGATGCGTGGCGGGCAGCAGCGCGCCGGTTTTCAGGAAGGCGGAAACGGCGCGGACGAGCGACAGGCACAGGCTGACGACGTTTTTGGCGGCGAGCAGCAGTCCGCCCTTCAGGCCGGGGCGGCGGGCGCGGTCAATGCTGTAATTGATGATGCCTGTGCGGAGCGAGCGCTCCATGATCCAGCGCGGCGCCATGCGGCTTTCCGGCACATATTCGATGATGAGGGCTCTTGCATTCCAGGCGAACCGGAAGCCGGCCTTGCGGCAGCGGGTGAAGAAGTCCATATCGCCGCCGCCAAGGAAATTGAAGTGCACGTCGAATTCCGGTTTTGGCAGGGTTTCAAAAACCCGCCGTGAAATCAGGCAGTTGCCGGACCCGTGGATTTGCTCGACGGGACCGGTCGGCGCTTCGATGGAGCCGAACAGCGGATGCGACAGCACCGCTTTTGATGCCGGTGAGTCAAATTCCCGGTCGACCGGCCCGCCGACGATATCGACGTCGAAGGATTTTGCCGCAGACACCATTTCGGCAAGCCAGGCGGGCGAGGCGGCCTCGTCGTCATCGATCATCAGGAACCACCGGGCGGAAGGATAGCTCTGCCGGGCGGTGCGGAAGGCGGTATTGATGGCGTAACAATTGCCCTGCGTCGGCTCGACAAGGGTCTGACCGGCCATTCCGGTTTCGGCGAAAAACGCGCGCGCCACGGCGAAGCCCTGCTGGCCCGCGCCATCATTGTCGACCACGACGATGGCGAAGGGGAAGTCGACCTTCTGGGCCTCCAGCGATGCGAGCGTCTTTCGCAGGCCTTCCGGCCTGCGGAAGCTCGGAATGCACACGACTGCTTCCGGCATGATCTCGGGCATGGAAACTCCTAAATTCCGGCAAGCGCTGCGGCGGAAAAAACGATGGCCCTGAGGCTCTGGCGCGGGCGATTGAGAAAGGTATCGGCAAGCGCCGAGATGGCCTCACGGTACCGGCGGGCACGGAAAGCCTGCGCCACGGTATAGGCATTCATGTGGTTTTCGGATCGGCGCCGGAGCCGTTGCAGCTCCTGCGGGGGAATGGCGGCGACGATGGCGGGATCGGAAAACACCGCCTCGATCGCCGGTTCGCAATCCCGGAAGGTCAAAAGCCTGTTCATCATCACGCTCGTCCTGTGCACCCGGTAATCCAGCACATGGCGGCCGGGCAGGTAGACGAAGCGGCCGGCGGCGGCCAGCCTGCACCAGCCATACCAGTCTTCGGCATAACGCAACGTCTCGTCGAAACCGCCGAAGTCCTGAAAGGTGCGGGTTCTGACCAGCATGATGCCGCCATTAACGATGAAGTTTCCGCCGAGCAGCGGCTGGAGAATGAAACCGTCAGGTTTTTCTCGGCGGCGGATGAGGTTGCGCCGACCGATCTTTGCGCCGTTTTCGTCGATGCGCTCGTAATCGCCGTAGACGGCAACGACATCCGGCCCGGAAATGCCGGCGCAAAGGGCTGCAATGGCACCCGGCTTCAGGCGGTCGTCAGCATCGAGAAACATCGTCCATTCGCCGCGTGCCTGCGACAGGCCGAAATTGCGCACCGCGGAAACGCCCTGCCGGCCCTGCGGGCGGGCCAAAAGCTTGACGCGCGGATCGGAAAAACCTTCCACCTTCTGCGCGGTGGTATCGGTGGAGCCGTCATCGACCACCAGCACCTCGCGGATCGGCTCGCCCTGCAGCAACACGCTTTCGATCGCTTCCACGATGTAACGCTCGCCATTGCGAACGGGAATGACAATCGAAACGGAAACCAAGACTTTCAACTCCATGAGGGTGGGCCAAGAATTCGCACAGCGAAGTTACTACCGGATTAAACGGGTCTCGCCAATTATGACGTGGTATAGCGTCGGTTAACCTTGCAAATCTTTAATATCCTTTTGGCATGATCGAGATGTTATGTTTTGAGAATTAGAGCGCGGTTGCGTCCATTCGGACGCGGATGCGTTCGGGTTGCGGAGGCGGGTGAATGCGGATCGGGCGGCGGAATTTTCTCGGCGGTGCGGCAAGTGCCGGCCTGTTGCATGCCATGGCCGACCCGGCCTTTGCCGCGCAGAAGAAAGCGACTGCCAAGACCGCGCCCTACGGCGCCGCCATTTACCTGCCGGATCTCAATGCCGACAGCCGTATCGGCGAGGCGGTGGTGAAATATTGCTCGCGCATCACCCCCGTCACCGAAATGAAATGGGAAGTCATGCGGCCTTCGGAGGAGGTCTTCGACTTTGCCGCCGCCGATGCGCTCGCCAATTTCGCACGCCAGCACAAGCTGTCCATGCATGGCCATCCGCTGATCTGGTATGCCTCCAACGCGCCCTGGCTTGCCGGCATTGGCGGCGCGAAGGTCGAGAAGCTTATGGAAAACCACATCGTCAGGGTGATGGAGCGTTACAGGGACGTGATCCGCAGCTGGGACGTGGTCAATGAGCCGATCCCCGACGTGCCCGGCAATGTACGCGCGCGGCGCGACGCCTGGTATTATGGCGCGGGCACGGACGCCATCAAGAAGGCCTTCGATATCGCCCATTCGGTCGACCCCAGGGCGCAGCTCGTTCTCAACGAATATGACGTGGAATTCGCCGTCGAAAAATCACCGGCCAAACGCGCGGCGTTCCGCAACCTCATTCTCGAACTGCTTGAGAAGGGTGCGCCGATCAACGCCATCGGCCTGCAGGGGCATCTGCGCGGCGGCTGGCCGATCGCCAAGGACGAGCTTGCCGCCTTTGCCACGGAAATGCGCAGTTACGGCCTTGCCATTCTGGTGACGGAACTGGATGTCATGGACCAGACGCTGCCTGGGCCAGAGGCGGAAAGGGATATGCTGATCAACGCTCAGGTGCGCGATTTTCTGGAGGCGGCCTCGGCCGGCGGCCCGCTTTCCTCGATCACCACCTGGGGCATATCGGATCAATACAGCTGGATCCGCTGGGCCTATCCCCGCCGGGACGGCACGGCGAACCGGCCGCTGCCGCTCGACTGGAGCTTCAACGAAAAACCGATGATGGCCGTCATCAATGAATTCCGGAACCGTGGTGCATGACTATGAGCGCTGAAACGTCGCTTCCTCCCGTGCAGAAAGCGCTGCAGGTCAATCTGCATCCCTTCGATGCTCCGCATGCGGCCCTTACCCTGCCGCATCAGCTGCGCGTCTGGGGCGGGCAGGTGGATCGCATTCTCCTGACTGTTGATACCGGACAGGTGGGGGCGGGCCGTTACAAGGGCAATGGTTTCGAAGCGGCCAGCAAGCGCCTGTTCGACATGCTGGAGGAAATGCAGACCAACTATCCGCATCTCCACGTGGATATCGTCGATTACAGCGACGCGGCACGCAGCCTGGTGGCAAAGACCTTCTTTTCGCGCTCGCCGATCCCCTATCCCGCCAAGGCTTTCGATGGCGGGCCGTTTCATGTTTATTTCTACGGGCTGAAGCGCGCCAATGCCCGCTATGTGCTGCATATGGACAGCGACATGATGTTCGGCGGCGGCAGCCAGAGCTGGTTTGACGAAGCGATCGCGCTGCAGAAGGCCAATCCCGATGCCCTGTGCATCACGCCGTTTTCCGGGCCACCGACCGTGCGCGGCGATCTCGACATCTCCCGCCATGTCGGCATGCCGGGGGTCAAGAATATTCCGGAACCGCGCAAGCTGCCGTCGCGCATTCCCACCTGGCGTTTCGCGACCGTTTCCACCCGCCTTTTCATGATCGACATGGAACGTTTCGCCAAGCGGGTCGGCTCGCTGGAACTGCTGCGGCCCGATGCCAAACGGCGCATCCGCTCCTATGCCTATAACCAGCAGCCGGTCTCGATGCCGGCCGAGGAGGTGCTGAGCGACAATATGATGCGTATCGGCGTCTACCGGCTGGATTTTCTCGGCAGGGGAAAGGGCATGTATTCGCTGCATCCGCCCTATCGCTCGCCGGAATTCTACGCGGCGCTCGGAACCATCGTCGAGCGCATCGAGAAGGGCGATATTCCCGAAGGCCAGCTCGGCGATTTCGATATCAACGGATCGATGGTGGACTGGACCAGTGCGCTTGCGGCCAAGACGCGTTCCAAGCGATATGCGAAGGCGCTTCGCCACCTGATCTCGGCGAATGTGCAGCGTTTCACCAAGGCCTAGAGCGCTTTCGTTTCTCCCGGAACAGCAAAGACGCTCCAACTCTTTGTTCTCGCGCGTTTTCCGGACGTAAACCGCGCGACGCACCTTTACTGGACATGCTTTAAAGCGCTGCGGCCCGCCTGCCGCGGCGAGGCCGTGGGGCGGCTCAATAATCGGTTATCAGCTTGCTCCAGCTTTCCGAGCACAGCCCGCCAATATAGATGTCGCCGGCAATCGCCCGGTCCCTCAGTGCCTCATCCCGGGTTGCCATGCAGAAATATCCGTCATGACGGAAGCTCATGTGGTTCTGGCGATAAAGCGCGTTTATGAGAAAGGGCTGCGACATGCCGGTGACATGGGCGTAGTTCTCGTCATCGAAATGCCGGAACAGGGCATTGAGCACATCGTTTTCACGGCCGGCATCGCAGACGAGGTTCAGCACGTAGGCGGTTCGTCCCGGCTGTCCGAAAAACAGGGCGGCGCCCATGACATGGCCGTTGTCATTTTCGATCGTCAGGCTTTTCAGTGCGCCCAGGCTCTCATTGGTCCTGCTCATCTCCACAAGCCAGTGGAACTCCTCGTAAGACCACTCCGGACGAATGGAAAAACGCTCGATCATCCGGAGCGCATGGTGGCGGAACGTTTCGAAATCCCCGGTTCTGACCGTGACGCCGGCGACCCGATGCGGTTTTATGCCCTTTTTCCATGATCGCAGGATACCGTCGACAAATCCGAGCGCGGTCAGCGCAAGGGTGGTCTTGGCCAGTTTCGAGCGGCGCGGCATGCGCAGGGCAATCGTGCAGAAGGGCTTGAGCGCCTTGTGCCATTGCAGGCTTTCAATCGGCAGCATGTTGCCGCCGGTCGCGACCCAGTGATCGGCGCTGACGGGAGAGGCGGTGTCCGAAAACAGCATTTCGTGCTTCGACGCCCGCATGCTGCGAGACAGGCGCGCGGCTCCGAGCGCGCCGAGTTTTCCATCCGATGCGAAAGCGCACAGCAATCTGGCGGTAATGGTCTTTCCATTCGCGATAAACCGCATGGGCACCGCGAGGATGACGCTCGTCACCCGGTTTTCCCCGGCATCATAGACGACGCTGCCGTAATCGGGATCAAAGGCGGGGCTGCTGAAAAACAATGTCTCGATATAGGCGCGGAAATTGAAGTTTCGCTCGTGCCCGGTCTTCTTGAAAGCGCTGTTGAGCACCGCCTCGACAGCCGGGACATCTTCCCTGCGCATGGCGCGAATGCCGACCGCGCCGGGCTTTGCCGGGCATGGTGCCGACTGACCGCTATCGCCATCGTCCATGCTGGTGTGTCTTGGAACGTCCACCTTGGGTCTCCAGCCTTTATGCGCAGTTATGAAGTCAACTCGAGGGTATATCTTTAGTTGTTAATATACGCTGAAGAGAAACCCGGTCCATTTTCTCAATACGACAAAACGGCTCCTCAATTGCGCCGATGCGAGCGATCTTTTTTTTGATATATTTCGTGAAAATATGAATTAAATCATACATTTGAAATTAAGCGTCAGGATTTTTCCACAAGGCCTGTGACAATATTCCGCAGCGGAGTTCGAGAATCCGGCTCTGTTTTTCCGTCTCCGCGTCCGTTCATCTATACCGGAGGAAATAACGGAATTACTATTCTTCCGTGCATTATGCATAACTAAATAATAGGATTTTTACGACATATTCCTGTGACCGGGATGAAGCATCGGATACGATGTGTGCAGGCATGGAAAGAGGAAGAGAAAAATCCCTTATGGATGCATCGCATGACGGACAGGGGCGTGGTTACTGGCGGGACGCATTGTTTTATGTGACCTTCCTTTATTTCACGGTCGGCTTTTCGCCCTACGTCTCCCTTTCCTCCACCTATGAGGGCTCGGCCATGGCGGCCGGCTCCAATCTGCTCAACCAGTTCACCGCGATCATTCTGCTTTTCAGTTTCGTGGCGTTCATGGCGAAGGAGCAGTCGTTCTCGCTCCTGCTTGCGCCGCGCCTGCTGATGGCGGCGATCTTTGGCTGGTATGCGTTCACCTCGCTGGTGGGTGAAGCGCCGATGTTTTCGCTGCGGCGCCTTGTCATGTGCATCATCATCTGCGTGCTTGCCGGCGGCTTCCTGCAATTGCCGCGCACCGAGCGGCATTTCACCTCCCTGCTGGCCGTCTGCGCCCTCATCATATTGTTCCTGTGTTATTTCGGTATCGCCGCGCTGCCGTCGCGTTCGATCCATCAGGCCAGCGACGCGCTGGAGCCGTTTCTCGCGGGGGACTGGCGGGGCGTCTTCAATCATAAGAACGAAGCCGCCTCGGTCATGTCGGTACTGATCATTGTCGGGATTTATCTTTGCAGACGCTGGTCATTTATCGGCGGCCTGACGGTTTTGCTGCTTTCGCTGATATTTCTGGTCAAGTCAGGCGGCAAGACGGCGCTCGGGCTGATGCCGATCATCATTGCGACCGGCTGGTTCATCGTCCGCTGGCCCCAATGGCGATATCTGGTCGTGACCGGGCTGATGGTGGTCTTCACCGCAGTGGTGATCGGCACCACCGTCGATCCGGTCTTTTCACAGATGCTGACCAGAATGGGGATCGATGCCAGTTTCACCGGCCGAACCGATATCTGGACCATCGCCATCGATTATATCCGCAAAAGCCCGATCCTTGGTTATGGCTATCAGGCCTTCTGGCGCAGCGATGCCCTGATATCGGGTTTCACCGAAAGCAACAGCTGGGCGGCGACCGCGCCGGCTTCGCACAATGGTTATTTCGACCTTGTGCTCGCCGGCGGGATGCCGGGTCTGGTGCTGGTGCTGCTGTGGATTTACCTTTTGCCGCTTCACTATCTCGGTAAGATGGACGATGCCACGCGCAGGAGCCCGCTGACGAAGCTTTATGTCGGCGTGTGGCTCTATGTGCTGCTCTACGGCTTTCTGGAAACACTGTTCCTGCTGAGCGCGGGGTTCGTGTGGTTTTTCCTCGTCGTCGCCGTCGTGGGCCTGCATCTGCAGGCGAATGCCAGCCTTGTCGAGGATGAGAGGGGGCCGGAACCGGCCCGGCGTGGGGGCGATGACGCGGTGGTGCCGACGCCCGTTTTGCGGCAATCATCGCAGGCTGTTCGTCACAGATGATATTTTGAAATGTTTTTTCGTTGCGGATGTGTAAAAGAGCCGATTGTTGCGCGCGTTTGCATTTGATTTTGCTAAACATGCGGCGCGACAGGCATTAAACCGGATCGGCAAGGTCGACAGATGACAGAGACAGGCGCCTGTGCGCTCGAGGCGGATGATATCCACAAGAGCTTCGGCACGCATGAAGTTTTGAAGGGTATTTCGCTGAGAGCCCACAAGGGTGACGTCATATCGATCATCGGCTCGTCCGGTTCCGGCAAGAGCACCTTTCTGCGCTGCATCAATTTTCTCGAGACGCCGGATCGCGGACGGGTTGTCATCAATGGCGAAGAGATTGCCATGAAGACCGGCCGTGACGGCAGGGCGGTGCCTAAAAGCTGGCGGCAGGTGGAAAAGCTGCGCACCGGCCTTGGCATGGTGTTTCAGAATTTCAATCTCTGGGCGCATCGCACCGTGCTTGAAAACGTCATCGAGGCGCCGGTCCATGTTCTCGGCGTCCGGCGGCAGGAGGCGATTGAAAAGGCCGAAGCCCTGCTGAACAAGGTTGGCCTCTACGACAAGAAAAACGCCTATCCGGCATTCCTGTCCGGCGGCCAGCAGCAGCGCGCGGCGATCGCGCGGGCGCTTTGCGTCGAACCGGCGGTGATGCTGTTCGATGAACCGACCTCGGCGCTCGATCCGGAGCTTGTGGGCGAGGTGCTGAAAGTCATCCGCGATCTGGCCGAGGAAGGCCGCACCATGCTTCTCGTCACCCACGAGATGCGCTTTGCGCGGGATGTTTCCACGGAGGTTGTGTTTTTGCATCAGGGCCGCGTGGAAGAGGCGGGGCCGCCCGCACAGGTGTTCGGCCAGCCCAAAAGCGCGCGATGCAGGGAATTTACCGGCGCGCTGGCGCATTGACCGTCTTGCTTTACCGCCCGTTCTAACAGGAGAGACTTGAATGAAATTCTTCGCCACGCTGCTTGCCGGAACGGCATTTGCGGTTTCCGCCTTCACCGCCAGTGCCGAGGTTCGCTTCGGCATCATGAACGAAGCCTATCCGCCTTTCTTTGCCAAGGATGCCAGCGGCAAGTGGCAGGGCTGGGAAATCGATCTCATGGATGCCGTCTGCGCGGAAATGAAGGAAAAATGCTCGATCGTCGAGCTTTCCTGGGACGGCCTGATCCCGGCGCTGCAGACCAAGAAATTCGACGTCATCTGGTCGTCCATGTCGAACACGGAAGAGCGCCAGAAGGTCATCGATTTCACCGACAAATATTACAATACGCCGAGCAAGCTGATCGGCGCCAAGGGCGAAAAGCCGGGTGCTGCGGCCGAGGACGTCAAGGGCAAGACCATCGGCATTCAGGTCGCGACCATCCAGTCCGAATATTACAAGAAATATTTCGCGGCCGTTGCCGATGAAAAGACCTATCAGACGCTCGATGAGGCGTTTCAGGATCTGGCCGCGGGCCGCATCGATTACGTGTTCGGTGACTCGCTCGTTCTCGATGCCTTCGTGACGAGCGATGCGGGCAAGGATTGCTGCGCCGACATGGGCAACGTGGCTGACGACAAGGAAATCCTCGGTCTCGGCGTTTCCGGCGGTCTTCGCAAGGACGACACCGAACTCAAGGGCAAGCTGAATGCGGCGCTGGCCGCGGTGCGTGCCAGCGGGAAGTATGACGAAATTACCAGCAAATACTTCACCTTCGATATTTACGGTAACTGATCTCCCGGCCGGTCCCGCCAATGGCAAGTCTTGAAACCACGCTGCAACTGCTGTCACCCTATCCTCCGGGATGGGGCGGCACCCTGTTGAAGGGGGCTGCGTCCACGCTTGCCATTTCCGCCGGCGCTTATCTGATCGGTATCGTCATCGGGCTTGCCGGGGCGCTCGGCAAGCTTTCCGGCAACAGGCCGCTTGGCCTTTTGCTCAATCTCTACACCACGGCCATCCGCGCCGTTCCGGAACTCATCCTGATCGTCGGGCTTTATTATGCCGGCACGGACGGGCTCAACCGGCTGCTGCTGCTCTTGGGAATGCCGCCGCTGGAGGTCAATGGTTTCGTTGCCGCCGTGGCGGTTCTGGGGTTCGTGCAGGGCGCCTATATGACCGAGGTTCTGCGCGGCGCGATCCTTGCCATTCCAAACGGCCAGATCGAAGCGGCGCGCGCCTTCGGCATGTCGCCCGCCCTGCGTTTCCGCCGCGTGGTATTGCCGGGGCTGCTGCCGAACGCCCTGCCGGGCCTTGCCAATCTCTGGCTTTCGGTAACCAAGGACAGCGCGCTGGTGGCGGTGGTCGGGTATCAGGAACTGGCGCTGGCGACGCGCCTGGCGGGAGCCAGCACCAAGCAATATTTCCTCTTCTTCCTCGCGGCGGCGTTTCTTTATCTTGCCATCACGCTCGTCTCAAACCTCGTCTTTTCGCTGCTGGAGCGCCGCGTGCGGCGTGGTCAGCCGGTCTTGACCTAGGGGGACGGCATGGATTTTTCCTGGCTTGCCAAATATTGGCCGCTTCTTCTTTCCGGTGCCTGGCAGACGGTTGCACTGCTCGTCATCTCCGTCAGCATCGGCTTTCTGCTTGCCATCCTGCTTGCCTTCGCGCAGGTCAGCGGCGGGCGGGTGACGAAAATCCTGGCGCGCGCCTATTGCACCTTCTTTCGCGGCACGCCGCTCCTGATCCAGCTCTGGCTGCTTTATTACGGCATCGGTTCGCTGTTGCCGATGGTCCCCGGCCTGCGCCAGAGCTTCATGTGGCCGGTGCTGCGCGAGGGGTTTTTCTTCGCCGCCGTCAGCTTCACGCTGAATTATGCCGCCTATGAAGCCGAAGTTCTGCGTGGCGCGCTGCTGGCCGTGCCGAAAGGCGAGCTGGAGGCGGGCAGGGCTTTCGGCATGGGCCGTTTCACGCTCATTCGCCGCATCTGGCTGCCACGCGCCATCCGCATCGCGCTGCCGACGATCGCCGGCGAAGTGGTGATGCAGCTCAAGGCCACGCCGCTTGCCTTCACCGTGACGGTGATGGATCTTTATGCCGTGGCCTACAAGGTGCGGCAGGATACGCTCCTGGTCTATGAGCCGCTGATCGTCGTCACCGTCTTTTATCTCATTCTCACCGCCATCATTGCCCGCTGTTTCGGCCTTGTCGAACGGCAGGTGCCGGTCCGGCGGTAAACCGTCCAAGGAGTATGAACATGGGCACTATCCGTATTCTCGATGGCGGCATGAGCCGCGAGTTGCAGCGGCTCGGCGCGGAACTGAAGCAGCCGGAATGGTCGGCGCTGGCGCTGATCAACGCGCCCGATATCGTCCGGCAGGTGCATCAGGAATTCATCGAAGCCGGCGCCGATGTCGTCACCACCAATTCCTATGCGCTGGTGCCGTTTCATATCGGCGAGGAGCGCTTCCGGAAGGATGGCGCGTCGCTGATCGCCCTTTCCGGCAGGCTGGCGCGCGAGGCGGCCGATGCGAGCGGCTGCAAGGTGCTGGTGGCGGGCTCGCTGCCGCCGATTTTCGGCTCCTACGAACCGCAGAATTTCGATGGCGCGCGCGTCCAGGATTATCTCAAGGTTCTGGTCGATAATCTCACACCCTCCGTCGATGTCTGGCTCGGCGAAACGCTCAGCCTGATTGCCGAGGGCGAAGCCGTGCGTCAGGCTGTTGCGGCAACGGGCAAGCCGTTCTGGATTTCCTTCACGCTGAATGACGACGCGGCCGCGGTTGCCGGCGGCGAACCCGCGCTGCGTTCCGGTGAAACGGTGAAGGCGGCGGCCGAATGGGCGGCGCAGTCGGGCGCTGCCGCGCTGCTGTTCAACTGCAGCAAGCCGGAAATCATGAAGGCTGCCGTCGAGACGGCGTCTGCCGTATTTGCGGAAAAGGGCGCTTCGCTGGAAATCGGCGTTTATGCCAACGCCTTTGAGGGCGAACAGAGCGATTCCGCCGCCAATGAGGGCCTGCATGGCACCCGTGCCGATCTGACGGACGATGTCTATTCGCGTTTTGCCTGCTCCTGGGCGGATGCCGGCGCAACCATGATCGGCGGCTGCTGCGGCATTGGCGCTGCCCATATCCACAAGGTCGCGACGGCGTTGCGGCGCGCGGCAGCCTGAGGCGCTTTTAACGCCGTGATCGGAAATGGGGCGGCGGGCTGAAAGGCCTGCCGCTTTTTTTGTTTGCGGCTATTGACCTCAACTATAGTTGAGGAATTATCAGAACATGGAACACTGTTGAAGGACGTTCCATGAGCGACAATACACTTTCCATAAGGATCATATTTGGCAGCGCCCGCAATCCGCGGTTCTGCGATGTCATCGGCAAATGGCTGCTGGCGCGGCTTGAGCCGATGCCGGGGGTTGAACTTGCGGTACTCGATCCGCGCGAACTCGATCTGCCGCAGGGCCACACGCCGGGAGGGGCCTCGGTGCGGCAACTCCGGGAAAGCCTCGCCGGTGCCGACGCATTCATCATCGTCACCCCGGAATATAACCGCAGCTATCCCGGCGCGCTGAAGATATTGATCGATTCCGCCTATGATGAATGGGGCGCAAAACCGGTCGCCTTTGTTTCCTATGGCGGCATTTCGGGTGGCCTGCGTGCGGCCGAACAGCTTCGTCCGGTCTTTGCAGAGCTTCATGCCGTGACGGTGCGTGATGTCGTCAGCTTTGCCAATCCATGGGACAGCGTCGATGCCGCGGGGCAGTTCGAGCCGGGGCCGCCGGCGGTGAACGCGCTGGAAACGATGATGAACAAGCTCGGCTGGTGGGCGCATGCGCTGAAGCGGGCGCGTTTCGCAACCCCTTACAGGGAGGCGTGACGATGGCTGAAAATTCCACGGCGCTGAAAATCACGCTGCTGTTCGTCGCCACGCTCACCATCATGGCGGGAACGACGGTTGCGCCCTCGCTGCCCGCCATCGAGCAGAACTTCCTGTCGACACCCCATGTCGGGCTGCTGAGCCGCATGGTGCTGACGCTGCCATCGGTTTTTGTCGCGCTCTGCGCGCCGGTCGCCGGTATGCTGGCGGACCGCTTCGGCCGCAAACGGCTGCTGCTGGGCGCGATCCTGCTTTACAGCCTTTCCGGCATGTCCGGCCTTTTTGCAGACAGCCTTGCCGGCCTGCTCGTCGGCCGGGCCTTTCTGGGCCTGGCGATCGGCGGCATCATGACGATCGGCACGGCGCTTGTCGGCGATTATTTCGAGAGCCCGGCACGCGAACGTTATCTCGGGCTGCAGCAGGCTTTCACCCAGCTGGGCGGCGTGCTTTTTGTCGTGGCGGGCGGATTGCTGGCCGATATTCACTGGCGCGCGCCCTTTGCGGTCTATGCCGTTGCCCTGCTCATCCTGCCGGCTGCCCTGCTTTTCTTGCGGGAGCCGGAGAGGGGCGACGGCCGCGCCCGGGATGGCGGGCCGGCTGGCGTCGTCAACTGGCCGGTGGTCGCCGTGCTGGCGCTGACGGTGTTCCTCGTCAACGCGCTGTTTTACACCATTCCCTCGCAATTGCCGTTCTTCCTGCGGGAGCTCGGGGTGTTTTCCGGCAGTATCGCCGGATATGCGATCGGCATCTTCAATCTGGCGGGTGCGCTGACGGCGCTCAATTTTGCGAGGTTGCGCAGGCATATGGGCGTAGCCATCATTCTGGCGGTGGGGTTGATGCTGATGGCAACGGGGTTTGCGCTGCTTGCCATGGCAAAGGGGCTGGCTTCCATGCTGTCGGCGGTTGCCGTGACCGGGCTCGGTCTGGGCGTCGTCATGCCGGCGATCATGTCCACGACGATCATGCTGGCGCCGCTGCGGCTGCGCGGGCGTATCGCCGGCATTGTCACGGCGTCGATGTTCCTCGGGCATTTCATCTCGCCGCTGGCAAGCCAGCCGTGGATTGCCCGGTTCGGTTTTGCGATGGCCTATCGGGACATAGCGCTGATCTTTACCCTTATGGCCGTTCTCGCCGCCATGGCCGCCATTTTCCAGCGCCGGGCGGTGATGCGCAAAGCACGTTCCTTTGCCCGAAGCGGGTGAGGGGCGGGATGGGCGGCGGGGACCTGCGGCAGACACGCTGGTCAACCGGCGGGGTCGATGGCGAAGGCGCTGCTGCCGCCTTGCCGCCGATTTTTCGCGGGCCGTTTGGGCATGAAGGAATTGTAAAGTTTTTGACTATAATCATTTTATCGAACAAGAAATTGCAGCCGGCATCCCAAACCGGCCGCTTTCCGAAATCCCCGAAATGCGGCCCGGCGCCCCCGCTCGCTGGCGGGCTGCCCGCGTCCCGCGGAGGATGCCTGCCGACACCGGGAGGCAGGTCTCCTTTCGCTGGCGCATGCATGATGCAAATTGCGGCCCAAGCCGGTGATGCGTCTCGCGAAGCCCAGATGATCAGGGCGTTCGACGTGCAATGTCAGTTTTGCCGAACACCTCCGGCACGGGGAAGGAGCGGCTTTTCATTGACGTGAGGTTTTCCGTGTCCTTTCTTCAAAATGCCAGCATCCGCACCAAGATCCTGTCACTTATTCTGCCGCTCTGCATCGTCGGCCTTGGCGCCACGGCATTCATGTCCAACCGCTACAAGGAAGCGGATACGGCCTATTCGTTTTTCATTGTCAACGACAATGCCGCGCTGGTGGAGCTTGCCCGTGCCAACCGCAATCTGACGGCGGTCGCCTATAGCGCCTATCAGGTGATGGCTTATGATGCGGCCGGGCCGGATATCAAGGTTGCTCGCGACACCTACACCGAAAGCAAGCGGTTGCTGGCGACGCGCCTCAACAATGTGAAAACGGCTTTTCCGGAAGAGGCGGCGGTCCTTGACGGGTTCCTTGCGAAGTCGCAGGAGATTACCGCGATCACCGACAAGGCGGTCGAATTGGGCCTGGCCGACCGCAACGCGGATGCGGCGGCACAGATGCTGAAGGCCGATGCTTCCATCCGCCCGACCTCCGTGGAAATGATGGCGCTGCTGGACAAGCTGACCAAGGGCGTCAGCAAGGGAAGCGACGATCTGAGCAACCAGACCAATTCAACCATCCTGACATCCCTTGCGGTGATCGGGCTTGTTTTCTCCATCGGCGTCATTCTCGCGATTTTCGTGGCGTCGCGTGGCATCACCACGCCGATCGCCCGTCTGTGCCAGCGGATGGCCTCGCTTGCCAATGGTGAGACGGCGGCTGAGATCGACGGCACCGGACGTGGAGACGAAGTTGGCCAGATGGCCAGAGCGGTGCAGGTGTTCCGCGAAAATGCGGTCGAGCGCATTCGCCTCGAACAGGAGACCGAAGCCAATCGCAGCCTGTCCGAAAAGGACCGCATGGAGCGCGAGCAGCAGAAGGCAAGGGAAGCGGCCGACGTCAAATTCGCCGTCGACAATCTCGCTGCCGGCCTGTCGAAACTGTCCGAAGGCGATGTTTCCTACCGCATCGGTCAGCCGTTCACGGCGACGCTGGATGGCGTTCGCAACGATTTCAACATGTCGGCTGAAAAGCTGCAGGCGGCCCTGACCAAGGTCGCGCAGAATGCCGGCGGCATCGGTGCTGGCGCGGACGAGATCAAATCGGCCGCGGATGACCTTGCCAAGCGCACGGAACAGCAGGCCGCAGCCGTGGAAGAGACCGCCGCCGCGCTGGAAGAGATCACCACGACGGTGCGCGATTCCACCAGACGTGCGCAGGAGGCAGGCCAGATCGTGAGCCGGGCCAAGGCGGGCGCCGAACAATCCGGCGAGGTGGTGCGCCGCGCCGTGGTCGCCATGGAGCAGATTGCCAAATCCGCCAACGAGATCAGCAACATCATCGGCGTGATCGACGAGATCGCCTTCCAGACCAACCTTCTGGCGCTGAATGCGGGCGTCGAGGCGGCGCGCGCGGGCGAGGCGGGCAAGGGCTTTGCGGTGGTGGCGCAGGAGGTGCGCGAACTCGCGCAGCGCTCCGCAAGTGCCGCCAAGGAAATCAAGGCGCTGATCACCACTTCCAACGATCAGGTGCAGCAGGGCGTCCAGCTGGTGGGCGATACCGGCAAGGCGCTGGCGACCATCGTCTCGGAAGTGCAGGAGATCAACCGGCACGTCGTCTCCATCGTGGAATCCGCCCAGGAACAGTCCTCCGGCCTCCAGCAGATCAACACGGCGGTCAACCAGATGGACCAGGACACGCAGAAAAATGCGGCCATGGTGGAAGAAACCAACGCCGCGAGCCACAGCCTCGCCAAGGAGGTTGCGTCGCTCAACCAGCTGCTGTCGCAGTTCAGGCTGGCCGATGGCGCCTATCAGCAGAAGAGCCAGCCGGCTTCGCCGCGCAATGCCGGCGGTAACGACAGGCCCGTGGCTTCGCCCGTGCGCGCTCTTGGCCGCAGGCTTGCCTCCGCCTTTTCGGGCAATGCCGCCGTCGATACCTCAAAGGACGACTGGCAGGAGTTCTGACCGCCGTCCGGCGACCCTCACAAGCATCGGCGGGGATGTGCCCCGCCGGTGTCCGCGCAAGAAACGTCGCAATCACGACGCCTGCCTGATGGATCTCTCTAGACCGCCCTGAAGGCGACGAGGCCGGCACCGGCCAGCAGGAGGGCCGCCCCGAAAAGGGTTATTCCCGCAATATTACCCGATCGGAAGACATCCGTGAGCAGACCGAAGCCGAGCTGACTTGCGACAAGCACCGCGACCGTTGCCGCCGCGCCGATGCGCTGGTAACCGAGGATGCTTGCGAAGACGAAGAAGGATCCGAGCAGGCCGGGAAGGATGTTCCAGGGGCGGAACAGGTGCAGGATTTCCGATATCCCTGCAGCACCTGTCCGCCAGATCAGAAGAAGCGTCAGAACCGCCAGTCCCACGGCAGAATTCATGATGAGCGGGACGAGGATGGTGGTGGCGTTTCCCGAGATTTTCGCCATGAGAATGTTCTGCGCGACGATTGCTGCCCCGGCCCCGACCAGCAGCGCGAATGTTGCAAAATTGGCCATGGCCGCCGCCTTAGTCTGGCGTGGGCCGGTCATCGAGTTTCAGATACATGAACGTCAGGTCGAGCCATTCGCCGAATTTCATGCCAACCTGCCTGATCGGCTCGACACTGCCAAAGCCGAGCTTCTCGTGCAGCCGGATCGATGCGACGTTCCGGGATTCGATCCCGGCGATCATCACATGCTTGCCAATCGCGCGGGCGCGCCCGATCAGTGCCTGCATCAGCGCTTCCGCCACGCCTTTGCCCCGGTGGTCCATGTGAACATAGACGGAATGTTCCACCGTATGGCGATATCCATCGAATGCACGCCAGTCGCCAAAAGATGCATAACCCATGACCGATCCGTCTTCCCTGACGGCAACGAGGACGGGATATCCAAGCCGCGTCCGATCCGCGAGCCATGCGGCCCGGTTGGCCACGTCGACGGTCGAATCGTTGAAGATCGCCGTCGTGTTCAGGACAGCATGGTTATAGATTTCGGCAACCGTTTCGAGGTCGCCGGACTGTGCGTCGCGAATGATCATGAAGAAATCCGATTTGTCCACTATGATAATATTATATCTAACATAGTGGACAACTGGAGGCAAGCGGTCTCAGGATATTTTCAGGATGGCGACCGCATAGGTGCAGGGTTCCCTGGTGGCGTTGCGGAAGATGCAGTCAGCCGGCGGCCCAAGCTCCAGGCAGTCCCCCTGCTTCATCTCGTGGATCACTTCACCTTCCACGAAAACCAGCTCTCCCGAAAGAACCCAGATGAGCTGGCGCAGGAAGATATAGGCCGAGGCGGGCATCGGTACCTGCTTGCCGGGGGGCAGCGTGATGTGGATGATATCGAACGGCAGATCGGAACCTGGTGAAACATGCCTGCGCAGATATCCGGTCTCGGGATCCTGCCATGTCGGCTGCTCCTCCATGCGCAGCAGGCGGCCCTGCCTAGTCTCCGCGCGGGCCAGCAGCGTGGACATGCTCAAACCGAAAGCGCCAGACAGCTTGCCCAGAAGATTGGCCGTCGGGCTGCTCTCTCCGCGTTCGATCTTATGGATCATCGCCCGGGAAACGGACGCCTTTTCCGCGAGATCGCTGAGCGACCAGCCCCTGCTTTCCCGTTCCGTGCGAATGCGCGCGGCGATGCGCCTGTCCATGTCAATTTCGTTACCCATCGTGCTACGATAGTGGACGGCTTGGAAATGGCAACAGGGCGCAGGGACATTCGCTCGCCCGTTCGTGGCGAGATTTTGAAAACAGCGGCGGCGGTGGAGGTTTGCCAGTTGGGCGCGTGTCAAATCTGTGAATGGCGCACCCGACAGGATTCGAACCTGTGACCTTTGGAATCGGAATCCAACACTCTATCCAGCTGAGCTACGGGTGCAGCAGTCACGCTTGAATCGCGTGCAGCGGTTGGTTCATACCCTAGCTTTCTTTCCGCATCAATGTCTAAAAATCAGAGATTTGCGAAACCGTGCCTGTTTTTCTGCCAGCGCTGAGTGCAGTTTGTTGGGAGGGGCGGATGTCTTTCTGCGGGGCGGGGGAGCGGTGCGTCGTTTGACGTATTGCTTTTTTTGTTGAAATCGGGTTTCCCCTATAAGTAGTATGTTATGGCATCATCCGGCAGCTGTTCCGTCGTCATGGCGAACGGGTGGCCGGATTGGTGCAATGCCTTTCAAACACGGCGCGGCGGGCGGTGCGATACCCTCAAAACCGGCGGGTAAATAGTCATATTTTTCCCGGTCTCCGGAAGGGGCCGTGGAAGCGGGAATTGAGTTTTTGCGGATTAACTGTCAAATTATTATACAATATTAGTATCATCTACATTTATTTGGGATACAGTTTCGGAGCGTTGTCGGTTATGATTTCGGCAGGGTAAAGGAACGAATCAGGCGGGGGATCGGATGGCTTTGCGATTGGCACATAGCAACGGGCCGCGGGCGGAAAAAGCTGAAAGCGGCGGAGCGGAAGCGGCGCATCTGGCGGCGATCGACTATGGATTGCTGACGACGGCGATCGGCTATCATTTGCGGCACTCGCAACTTGCCGTGGCAAACGGGTTTTCCGATGTGCTGGCGGAGCGGGGATTGCGGCCGGCGGATTTTTCGGTTCTCGTCATCGTTGGCGGTAATCCGGGCCTGAAACAGAGCGATGTGGCCGAAGCGCTCGGTATCCAGCGCGCCAATTTCGTCGCGATCGTCGACAGCATGGAAGAGAAGGGGTTGCTTGTCCGCCGCCGGTCGGAAGAGGACAGGCGCGTTCATTTTCTCGACATGACCGAGGAAGGCAGCCGCCTTCTCGACTGCCTTTCCGATTCATGGCGCGACCGTGAGGAAAAGCTGATCGACAGGATTGGCGGCAAGAAGGCCCGCGACCAGCTTTTGTCGCTGCTTGGGCGTCTGCGGGACTGAACATCGCGGCCTCTGCCATGGCTGTCAATCGACGCGACGGCCCGCAGGCGCGGGGATCGTGCTGGTTTTGGTGGCCGGTGCGGTTATACGTTCCTTCTTTCAATCCCGGTTCTTCACGGCAGCCTGATCGGTCCAGGCCCGATTTGCATTGCAATTTTCGTGTGAAACGGCCAAGACGGCCTGATCACAGGCCTTTGGCGCACGCGATGCCCGCAGACCGCCACATGCCGGAAAGGCCGGAAACGGGAACGCCATGCTGAACATCGATACCAGCCATCCGCTTTATCGCCCCTTGTGGGTCAGATTGCTTATCGTCGGCTTTTGCGCGGCCTGGGCTGTGATCGAATTCGTCAATCGCGAGTTCTTCTGGGGAACGATCGTCGGCGGTATCGCGGCCTATGCGGCCTATGAGCTGTTGGTGAGGTTCAAACCCGCGAGCGCCGATGACGCGGCCAAGGGCGCAACAGAGAGGGCCGCACCGGACGAGCCCGGCGAAGGCGCGCCGGCCGACAAGAACGATGCCGGCTGAAATTCATACGGTTTGCAGGGAGCGTGCCGGGCTTTTCGTCCGGCGCCTTATGCCCTGAGCATCCGGATCGCCTGGTCGATCAGAAGATTTGCCGCGGTCATGCGCAGGGTCGCATTATGCCGGAATTCCGGCTTCACCCCGTCGGGGTGGTTGAACCGGGCGAAGGCGCGGCGTTTTTCCGCAAGCGTTGCGGCTGTGTCGGTTTCATGGATCGCCAGTTCTGCCGAAACATCTGCAAGAGAAGTCTTTTCAAGGTGTGCCGGCATGGGTTCCGGCTCAGGCTCCGGCTGGGGTTCGGGCGGCGGTGCGGGGTCGGCGAGAAAGGCGAGATAGGCATCGAGACTGCCATGTCCCGGTTGCGGTGCAGCAGAAGAGGTGCCGACGACGAAACCGGAGCTGAAACCCGCAATGCGATGGCCGGCGGGCGGCAGCGGTTGCGTGTCTTCGTCTTCCCTTTCCTGTTTCAGCCTTTCGACGACTGACTGAAAGACGGATTGTCCGAAAAGCATACGGTGTTTCCCTGCGCCGGCCGGTGTCATCCGGCCCTTTTAGAGGATGAAGGTGGCGTCTGGCTTGCCGCTCTTCATGGGGCGGTCAGCTTGCGGCTTTCGTCCAGAACCAGATCGTAAAGCAGGCGGGCACTGGGCGGCAGGACGCGGCCTTTGGTGGTGATGATGCTGTAAGGTTTGACGACAAGTTCGAAATCCGTCGGCAGGATGCGGGTGCGGCCGATATCGGCCTGCTGGCCGGTCACGAATTCGGCCATGTCCTGGGCGATCGGCGCAATCGCATTGGTGTTGCAGATCAGCGCGAGCGTCAAAAGCATGGAGGGCGTGTTGATGATGTTGCGCGGCATGGTGACGCCGTGGGAAAGAAACACATCCTCCATCGTTCGCCGCAACAGGGCGCCGGGCGGCTGGAAAACCCAGTCGTAAGCGGAAAGCTCATCCAGCGTCACCGGCTCGCCGCCAAGCAGGGGATGGCCCTCGCGCACCACCAGACAGGCCCGTTCGATGCCGATTTCATGGATGGAGAAAAGGCCGGGATCGAAATCGTCGGGGATGCGGCCGATGATGAAATCGTGACGCGCGGCCAGCAGTTCGCGGGCCAGCACGTTGCTGCTTTCCACCTGCACGTTGATTTCGATGCCGGGATAGGTATCCGTCGCCCGCCTGATGGCGGGAACCACGAGGCTGATGGCCGGCGCGGTGACCGCGCCGATATAGACCGAGCCGCCGCTGCCGGACTTCATCTGGTTGAGCTCGCGGCTCGCCTCGCGCAGCTCCAGCAATATGGTGCGCGCCCGGCGGGCCAGCGCCTCGCCGAACTTGGTCAGCACCACACCGCGCGAGGCCCTTTGACAGAGCGGGCTTTTGACGATGGCTTCCATTTCGGAAAGCATGCGCGAGGCCGCCGGCTGTGTTATGTTCATGGCGGCCGCGGCGGCGCTGACCTGCCCGTGCTCCTCGATCATGACCAGCATGCGCAGATGGCTCATCTTTAATCCTGCCCGCAGAAGCGGGTTGTCCTCAAAGACAAAAAGCGCGTCCGCTGTTTGCGTCTGCTCATACACTTTTGGGTTGCTCATCTGCCGTTTTATACCCCTCAGCGGTTATTGTATCGATTTAATATAACATAATTGATATAGGTAAACCGATATATTCTATTTGACAGTTATATGGATTCAGAACAGTTTGCGGGGTGCCGGGGAGGAGCGGCATCTGTTCCATTTCGCAGCTGCGAGATCGGAATGGGCCTAGCGCGGCTTCTTCCCCTGATGGCATGAATTTCATGGTGCGCCGCAGCAAGCGGGTGCCAGAGAAGGGTTCAAGGGAGAGAGTTAATGAAGTCCATTATTTCGCTGATGGCGGCTTGTGCCATCGGTGCTGCTTCCTTCGCAGCACCGGCTTTCGCGCAGGACAAGGGTTCCGTCGGCATTGCCATGCCGACCAAGTCTTCCGCTCGCTGGATCGATGACGGCAACAACATCGTCAAGCAGCTGCAGGAAGCCGGTTACACGACCGACCTGCAATATGCCGACGACGATATTCCGAACCAGCTGTCCCAGATCGAAAACATGGTCACCAAGGGCGTGAAAGTCCTCGTGATCGCATCGATCGACGGCACCACGCTGTCGGACGTTCTGAAGCAGGCTGGCGAGCAGGGCATCAAGGTCATCGCTTATGACCGCCTGATCCGCAACAGCGGCGACGTCAGCTACTACGCCACTTTCGACAACTTCCAGGTTGGCGTTCTGCAGGCGACTTCGATCGTCGACAAGCTGGGTCTGAAGGACGGCAAGGGTCCGTTCAACATCGAACTCTTCGGCGGCTCCCCGGACGACAACAACGCCTTCTTCTTCTATGACGGCGCGATGTCTGTTCTGCAGCCTTACATCGACAGCGGCAAGCTGGTCGTGAAGTCCGGCCAGACCGGCATGGACAAGGTCGGCACGCTGCGCTGGGATCCGGCAACGGCCCAGGCCCGTATGGATAACCTGCTGTCGGCCTATTACACCGACGCCAAGGTTGACGCCGTTCTGTCGCCTTACGACGGTCTGTCGATCGGCATCATCTCCTCGCTGAAGGGCGTTGGTTATGGCACGAAGGACCAGCCGCTGCCGGTCGTTTCCGGTCAGGACGCTGAAGTTCCCTCGGTCAAGTCGATCATTGCCGGCGAACAGTATTCCACCATCTTCAAGGACACCCGCGAACTCGCCAAGGTGACCGTGAACATGGTCAACGCTGTCATGGAAGGCAAAGAGCCTGAGGTAAACGACACCAAGACCTATGAAAATGGCGTCAAGGTCGTTCCGTCCTACCTGCTGAAGCCGGTTGCCGTTACCAAGGAGAACTACAAGCAGGTTCTCGTTGACGGTGGTTATTACACCGAAGACCAGCTGAAATAAGCCTGAAGACACATGCGGGGATGACTTGGCGTCATCCCCGTTTTTCCATAAAAATAAAAACGCCGGAATTAATCGGGCGCTGGATTGCGATATGGCCAATACCATTCTCGAAATGCGGAACATCACCAAGACGTTTCCGGGCGTGAAAGCGCTTGAGAACGTCAACCTCAAGGTTAAAGAGGGTGAGATCCACGCACTCGTCGGTGAGAACGGCGCGGGGAAGTCGACCTTGATGAAGGTCCTTTCCGGTGTTTACCCCGCCGGCACCTATGAGGGCGAAATCCATTATGAAGGCGCGGTCCGGAATTTTCGCGCCATCAACGACAGTGAAGATATTGGTATCATCATCATTCACCAGGAACTGGCGCTGGTGCCGCTCCTGTCGATTGCGGAAAACATCTTCCTCGGCAACGAGGTCGCCTCGGGCGGCGTCATCAACTGGCAGCAGACCTTCAACCGTACCCGCGAGCTTTTGAAGAAGGTGGGCCTGAAGGAATCGCCGGAGACGCTGATCACCGATATCGGCGTGGGCAAGCAGCAGCTGGTCGAAATCGCCAAGGCGCTGTCGAAGAGCGTGAAGCTGCTCATTCTCGACGAGCCGACGGCCTCGCTCAACGAAAGCGATTCCGAGGCGCTGCTCAACCTGCTGATGGAATTCCGCAAGCAGGGCATGACCTCGATCATCATCACCCACAAGCTCAACGAAGTGCGTAAGGTGGCCGACCAGATCACCGTTTTGCGCGACGGCATGACGGTGAAGACGCTCGACTGTCACAAGGAAGAAATCAGCGAGGATGTCATCATCCGCAACATGGTGGGGCGTGATCTCGAGGATCGTTATCCGCCGCGCGACGTGCCGATCGGCGAGACCATTCTCGAAGTGAAGAACTGGAACGCCTATCACCAGCAGCACCGCGACCGCCAGGTTCTGCACGATATCAACGTTACCGTGCGCAAGGGCGAAGTCGTCGGCATTGCCGGGCTGATGGGGGCAGGGCGCACCGAATTCGCGATGAGCGTGTTCGGCAAGTCCTATGGCCACAAGATCAGCGGCGAAGTGCTGATCCACGGCAAGCCCGTCGATGTCAGCACCGTGCGCAAGGCCATCGATGCCGGTCTTGCCTATGTGACGGAAGACCGCAAACACCTCGGTCTCGTGCTCAACGACAACATCCTGCACAACACCACGCTTGCCAACCTTGCCGGCGTGTCGAATGCAAGCGTCATCGACGACATCAAGGAAATGAAGGTGGCGAGCGATTTCCGCACGCGCCTGCGCATTCGGTCTTCGGGCATTTTTCAGGAAACGGTCAATCTTTCGGGCGGCAACCAGCAGAAGGTGGTGCTCTCCAAGTGGCTGTTCTCCAACCCTGATGTGCTGATCCTCGACGAACCGACCCGCGGTATCGACGTCGGCGCGAAATATGAAATCTATACCATCATCAACCAGCTCGCTGCCGATGGCAAAGGCGTTCTGATGATCTCATCGGAAATGCCGGAACTGCTTGGCAATTGCGACCGCATCTACGTCATGAACGAAGGCCGCATCGTCGCTGAATTGCCGAAGGGAGAGGCGAGCCAGGAAAGCATCATGCGCGCTATCATGCGCTCAGGGGAGAAGAACTCATGAGTTCGGCAAACACCACAAACGAAGAAAGTAACGTCATCTCGGTCGGGTCGTATATTCGCTCGAATATCCGCGAATATGGCATGCTGATCGCGCTCGTCGCCATCATGGTTTTCTTCCAGTTCTATACCGGCGGTATCCTGTTCCGCCCGGTCAACCTCACCAACCTCATCCTGCAGAACTCGTTCATCGTCATCATGGCGCTCGGCATGCTGCTGGTCATCGTGGCGGGGCATATCGACCTTTCGGTCGGCTCCATCGTCGCCTTCGTCGGCGCGATTGCGGCCATATTGACCGTGCAATGGGGCATGAACCCGTTTCTGGCGGCGCTGATTTGTCTTGTCATCGGCGGCATCATCGGTGCTGCGCAGGGTTACTGGATCGCCTATCACCGCATTCCGTCCTTCATCGTGACCTTGGCAGGCATGCTGGTGTTCCGCGGCCTGACGCTCTTCGTGCTCGGCGGCAAGAACATCGGTCCGTTCCCGACCGATTTCCAGATCATCAGCACCGGCTTCCTGCCTGACATCGGCGGTATCGAAGGTCTCAACACCACCTCGATGATCCTGACCGTGCTGATTACCGTGGTGCTGTTTTATCTGGCGTGGCGCCGCCGCGTGGTGAACGTGAAGCATGGCATCGACGTGGAGCCGTTCGGTTTCTTCATCGTGCAGAATCTGCTGATCTCAGGCGCTATCCTGTTCCTGGGTTACCAGCTGTCGACCTATCGCGGCCTGCCCAACGTGCTGATCGTGATGCTGGTGCTGATCGCGCTTTACAGCTTCGTGACGCGCCGCACGACCATCGGTCGCCGCGTTTACGCCATGGGCGGCAATGAGAAGGCGACCAAGCTTTCCGGTATCAACACCGAACGCCTGAGCTTCCTCACCTTCGTCAACATGGGCGTGCTGGCCGGTCTCGCGGGCATGATCATTGCAACGCGCCTCAACTCGGCGACGCCGAAGGCCGGTGTGGGCTTCGAGCTTGACGTGATCGCGGCCTGCTTCATCGGCGGCGCTTCGGCATCCGGCGGCGTTGGCAAGATCACCGGCGCGGTCATCGGCGCCTTCATCATGGGCGTCATGAACAACGGCATGTCGATCGTCGGCCTCGGCATCGATTTCCAGCAGATGGTCAAGGGCCTCGTGCTGCTCGCCGCCGTGTTCTTCGACGTCTACAACAAGAACAAGGGCTGATCGGCCCGAACCCTTTCGCAGTCAAAAAAGTGGCCGGTTTCCGGCCACTTTCATAAGATGCAGGCGTTGTGCGCCGAAGAAGATAAGGCGCGTCGCGCCGCAGGAAGGAAATCCCGTGCTCATTTCACAGATCAAAGATGCCAGTGGCAAAATCACCGTAGCGGTTCGCGAAGAAGGCGGGCAGGCGCGCGCCGTCAAGGGTGCCGACTCCGTCTACGCGCTCGCCATGGAAGCCGCCAATGGTGGCAAGAGCCTTGCCGATGTCATTTCCGCCCATGGTCTGGGCGACGCCGTCGATCTCGAAAAGGCCTATGCCGAAGGCCGTTTCCTGCCGCCGATCACCCATCCCGATCCGGCGCATCTGCATCTGACCGGCACGGGCCTCACCCATCTCGGTTCCGCTGCGACCCGCGACAGCATGCACAAGAAGACCACGGAAGCCGCCGAGGAAAGCCTGACGGATTCCATGAAGATGTTCCGCATGGGTCTGGAAAACGGCAAGCCGAAGGCCGGCGAAAAGGGCGTGCAGCCCGAATGGTTCTACAAGGGCAACGGCCATGTGGCGGCGGCACCGGGTGCGGCGCTTACCTCGCCGTCCTTCGCGCTCGATGGCGGCGAAGAGCCGGAAATGGCCGGCATCTACGTGATTTCGGACAAGGGTGAGGCGGTGCGCATCGGCTTTGCCGTCTCGAACGAGTTTTCCGATCACGTCACCGAACGGATCAACTACCTCTACCTCGCCCATTCCAAGCTTCGCCCGGCAAGCTTCGGCCCGGAAATCCGCGTCGGCGCCCCGCCGTCGGATATTCGCGGCACCTCGCGCATCCGCCGCGGCGACAAGGTCATCTTCGAAAAGCCGTTCGTTTCGGGTGAGGACAACATGTCCCACACCTTTGCGAACCTCGAATATCATCATTTCAAATACGGCCTGTTCCGCGCGCCGGGCGACGTGCATGTGCACATGTTCGGCACGGCGACACTTTCCTTCGCAGACGGCATCAAGCCGGAAGCGGGCGACGTCTTCGAGATCGAGGCCGCCGGTTTCGGCCTGCCGCTGAAGAACCCGCTGGCCGTGGATGCGGAAGAAGAGATCGTGGTCCGCCAGATCTGATCTGCGGGTCGAGCATGAAAATGGCCGAGGGTGAGGGCGTCTTGCGTCACCCCCTTGGCGCCATCCTTGAGCTTGGCCCGGGGATTTGCGATCGATTGATGTTACGCGACGTGGTTAGGTCCCCGGGATAAGCCCGAGGATGACGGAGAAGGGGATCGCGGTTTCTTTCTCGGCCCTTGTGTGACAGGTGGCTCGGACGTCACTCGAACCCCCACAGCTTGCCTTCCCCGACCTCCACCGAATTGCCCGCGGGATCGCGGATATAGACGGAATAGCTGTCATTCGGCCAGCGGTGGTAGTGCTCGAGGGGAATTCCAAGTGTTTCGAAGCGGGCCTTCCACGCGTCCACTTCCGATTTATCCTTTGCATAAAAGCAGAAATGGCCTTGCCCGACCGCACCATGGCGCGGGATCGGATTATCGGGATCGGCCCGGCCTGACTGCTGCGGATCGAAGATCAGCAGCATTTGCCGGCCGCACCTGAAGAAGACAAATTGCCCGGGCAGTCTGCGCACCACCTCCAGTCCGAAGACATCGCGGTAAAAGGCCTCGGCGGCGTCGAGATCGTCCGTGTAGAGTGCTGTTTCCATAATGGCAGATGGTGGTTTCATCATCGTCCTCTTCCCAAGATGACAAATTTTCCCGTACCGTCAGATATCCATATGCCACAGCCATGGCGATGGGAACATTGTGGCGGCTGTTTCTCCGGTGCGGCGGATCGGCCATGGAGTCGGAGCGGCTTACAGCACGGATGGCCGATGAAGGACGGAGTTCAGGGTGGTTGAAACGAGCATAAGGCGCCTGACGGAGAAGGATGTGGACATCTTCCGCGAGATGCGGCTCGAAGCGCTTCGCACCGAGCCTGAGGCCTATGCGAGCAGCGCTGCGGACTGGGAGAAGCTGACGGCAGACGAATGGCGTACACGATTGGCCCAGAACAGTGTGTTTGCCGCGTTTTGGGATGATGCGCCGGTGG
This sequence comes from Rhizobium sp. UGM030330-04, assembly GCF_003208455.1. Taxonomy (NCBI): domain Bacteria; kingdom Pseudomonadati; phylum Pseudomonadota; class Alphaproteobacteria; order Hyphomicrobiales; family Rhizobiaceae; genus Rhizobium; species Rhizobium sp. UGM030330-04. The sequence goes on along the minus strand of NZ_QKML01000002.1, from coordinate 200,653 downwards.
GGATCATGGGGTTGATGCGCCAGAGTGCCAGCAAGATGGCACACAGGGCTACACTGATCATGGTCTATGTGCGGGCCGAGGCACGGGGAACGGGCATTGCCCGCGCGCTTCTGGAGGCTGTGAAGTCTTTTGCAAAGGACAACGGCATCCGCCAGATCGAGCTTGCGGTAAGCGCTGAAAATCCTGTCGCTGCCAACTTCTACAAAAGGGCCGGGTTTTCGCAGATAGGATGTGTACCGGGTGGATTTCTGCACGAGGGCAGGGAAATCGACGATATCATGATGGCCTGTCGCGTCGATGCCGAAGGCAAATGATCGAATGAAGAGGGGCGCCGGGAGGATCGCGCGGCCCTGCCGTTTCCGCGCCGGGTCCGGCCTCTCAGCCTGTTATGCTGAACGTCAGCACGGTCAGATCGTGTTTGCCGACGCCGCGTTCCAGAACGGTCCAGCCGCAATTGATGTAACAGGTTTCGAGATCGCGTCCGCAGCAGAGATAGCTGGTCTGGTGGCCGAGTTCGGCGGCCCTTTGCGTTGCGGCCTGCATCAGGGCGCGTGCGACGCCTGAGCGCCGTCGGCCTTCTTCCACCCAGAGTGCTGCGACCCACGGCAGATATTGCGGCCGTTCCTCCAGGTCGCAATGGATGAGGAATGCGGAACCGACATAGTCATCGCCATCATGGGCGACGAAACCGGTGGGCAGCGTGTGGGGGTTGGTCATGTCCTTCAGGTGTTCGGCGACGTCACCGACCTGAAGGCCGCTATCCTGCCACCATGCCGTCCAGACCCGTTCGGCGATGACGGGTCCATGGGACTGGCAGTCGCGGTAGTCGGAAATATTATACAAGGCCGTCTCCTGGCCGACTTCTTTCCGTCAGGTTGAAGCCGGATCATGCTTTCAAGTCGATGCCGCGATTTAAACGGTCGGGAGACGCTTTCGCAACCGGCAGGTTCAGGAAATGGATCAGGACTTCGTTGCCGTCACATGCAGCCAGTCGGTCGGCATGTTGTCGTAGCCACTGCCCTGACGGGCTTCGGTCTCGATGCTCGCCCAGTCAAACTGCCCGTAGACATCTTCAAGCCAGGCTTTCGACGGATAGTTGTAATAACGGCCGAATGTGTCGCGGCCTTCGGCCTTTCCGGCCTTGAAGCTGGCATAAAATACGCCGCTCGGTTTCAGCGCCGCGTGGATGCGGCCGATGATGCCGGCAAGTGCGGGGCGCGGCACATGCAGCAGGCAGGCATTGGCCCAGACGCCGTCATGGCGTTCACTGTCCTCGATATTCTCGAACAGCAAGGTCCTGACGGGAATGCCGAGCCGGGCTTCCGCCGCTTTCGCGATTTCGGGCGTTCCATCGGTGGGATGAACGTCGAAACCGGCGGCCAGCATGAATTCGCTGTCCTGCCCGCCGCCGCATCCCAGTTCGAGAATGCTCGCGCCCTGCGGCAGCCGCGCCAGAAATGTCTCCAGATGCGGACGGTCCGCCGCCTGCCCCCGGGCGGTGTAGGTGCTGGCATTATCGGTGTAGAAACCGATCGTATCCTCGTCCTTGGCGGCCATCATCTCAACTCTGCGACTGGCTCTGGCTCTGCGATTGCTGCACGGTGACAGAAACGCTGAGCGTCTCGCCGGCCGGGCCGATGCGCATGCCTGATATCGGCGCGCAGTCGCGGTAGCAGAGGCCGGATGCGATGCGCACATAGCGGTCGTCCGGGCAGATATTATTGGCGGCGTCGAAACCAACCCAGCCCAGCCCCTGAAGATACACCTCGGCCCAGGCGTGGGTGGCGGTCTGCTCCTCCACCTCTTCCATCATCAGATAACCGGAAACATAACGGGCCGGCAGCCCCATCAGCCGGGCGGCGGAAATCAGGATATGGGCGTGGTCCTGGCAGACGCCCTTGCCTGCTTCCAGCGCCGCTTCGGCGGTGGTTTCGATGTCGGTCGCGCCGGGCACATAGTCCACCTTGTGGTGAATGTTCTCCATGAGACTATGCAGGCGGGCAAGCTCGCTTTCGCCGGCGCTTGCCTTCACCAGCTCGCGCACCAGCTTTCCCGGCTTGGTCCGCGCAGTCTCGCGCTGGAAGAGCCACAGCGGCGCGTTGCCGATATGGTGTCCGAACACGCCGGCCTTGTCTTCCGTGCTCACCGTGCCGCTTGCCACGACCTTCACACGCTTTTGCGGGCCTTCGGTTTCCACCAGCGCAACGCGGTTGCCGAAGTGGTCGTCATAGGTCACTTCGACGGTGGCGCCATCGACCGAGACATCCCAGTTCTCCACCGTCTGGCCGGGGCCGGTCTGCGGTGTCAGGCGCAGCCGCTGCAACGCATAGGGCATCGGCTCGTCATAGACATATTCCGTCGTATGGGTGATTTTCAGACGCATAAGCTGTCCCCGTCCACGCGCTTATTGATAAAAGCGGTAGCCTTCCGTGATTTCCTGTCCCAGTTGCCCGTTGCGGTTGACGAATCTTTCCAGGAATTCGTGCAGGCCCTCGTCCATTACCCGGCCGATAGTGGTCGCGCGCAGGCTGTCGCGAATGCTCTCGGCCGTGTCATGCGCCTTGTGCCTCTCGCCGTAATCCTCGGCGATGTAGTTGAGGTTGCTGGCGATCTTCTCGTAGCAATAGGCCAGCGAGCGCGGCATGCGGCCGTTGAGAATGAGGAAGTCGGCAATATTGGCCGGCTTGTATTCCGCATCGTAGACCCAGCCATAGGAGCGGTGCGCCGAGACCGAGCGCAGGATGGATTCCCACTGCGCATTGTCAAGCGACGACCCCACATGCGCCACCGCCGGCAGCAGCACGTAATATTTGACGTCGAGAATGCGCGCCGTGTTGTCGGCGCGCTCGATGAAGGTGCCGATGCGGGAGAAGTTATAAAGATCGTTGCGCAGCATCGAGCCGTGGAAGGCGCCGCGCACCAGGCCGGCGCGATGTTTGATGACATCGATGGTCTGCGGCAGTTCGGCATGGTTGAGCTTGCGGCCGAGAATGTTCTTCAGCTCGATCCAGAATTCATTGGTGGCTTCCCATGTCTCGCGCGTCAGCGCCGTGCGCACCATGCGGGCATTGTTGCGGCCCGCCTCGATGCAGGACATGACGCTGGAGGGGTTCGATTTTTCCCGAAGCAGATAATCGATCGCATCCGCCGCCGTCACCTTCTTGTGCATTTCAAGGAAGGCTTCGCGCACGCCCGCACTTTGCAGCACGCCATCCCAGTCCTCATCGCCGCTGCCGCTGCGTGTCAATGAAACGCGCAGGCCCGCATCGATCAGCCGGGCGATGTTTTCAGCGCGCTCGATGTACCGGAACATCCAGTAGAGCCCGTTTGCCGTTCTGCCCAGCATGGCTTAATCCTCCAGTACCCAGGTGTCCTTGGTGCCGCCGCCCTGGCTGGAATTGACCACCAGCGAGCCCTTTTTCAGCGCAACACGGGTCAGGCCGCCGGGAATGATCTGCACCTTGTCCGAGACGAGCACATAGGGGCGCAGATCGACATGGCGCGGCGCGATGCCGTTCTTCACCATGATCGGCACGGTGGACAGCGACAGCGTCGGCTGCGCGATGTAATTGGCGGGACGGGCTTTGAGCTTTTCCGCAAACAGCGCCCGTTCGCGTTTCGTCGCCGTGGGGCCGACCAGCATGCCGTAACCGCCCGAACCGTGGACTTCCTTGACGACGAGATCGGCGAGGTTGTCGAGCACGTATTTCAGGCTGTCCGGCTCCGAACAGCGCCAGGTCGGCACGTTTTCGAGAAGCGGCTTGCGGCCGGTGTAGAATTCGACGATCTCGGGCATGTAGGAATAGATCGCCTTGTCGTCGGAAATGCCGGTGCCGGGGGCATTGGCGATGGTGATGTTGCCGGCGCGGTAGACATCCATGATGCCGGGCACGCCAAGCGCCGAATCCGGCCGGAAGGTCAGCGGGTCGAGGAAGTCGTCGTCGACGCGGCGGTAAAGCACGTCGATCGCCTCATAACCGCGGGTGGTGCGCATCTTGACCTTGCCGTCCATGACGCGCAGGTCGGAACCTTCCACCAGTTCCACGCCCATCATGTCGGCGAGGAAGGAATGTTCGTAGTAGGCGGAATTATAGATGCCGGGCGTCAGCACCGCGACGCGCGGCTTGCCGGAACAGCCGGGAGGGGCAAGCGAAGCGAGGGACTGGCGCAGGAGGTAAGGATAGTCCTCCACCCGCCGTACCCGGTTCTCATGGAAGAGTTCCGGGAACATCTGCATCATCGTTTCGCGGTTTTCCAGCATGTAGCTGACACCGGAAGGCGTGCGGGCATTGTCTTCCAGAACGTAGAACTGGTCTTCGCCGGTGCGGACGATGTCGGTGCCGACAATGTGGGTGTAAACGCCGCCGGGCGGAGTGAAGCCGATCATTTCCGGCAGGAAGGCTTCGTTCCTCTCGATGATTTCGCGGGGAATGCGGCCGGCGCGGATGATTTCCTGCTTGTGGTAGATATCGTCGAGGAAAGCATTGAGGGCGAGGACGCGCTGTTCGATGCCCTGAGCCAGTTTGCGCCACTCACGTCCGGAGATGATGCGCGGGATGATATCGAAGGGGATCAGTTTTTCCGAACTGTCGGCGTGGCCATAGACTGCGAAAGTAATACCGGTTTTCCGAAAGATGTTTTCCGCGTCTTTTGATTTCTGGATCAGGTGCGACCTGTCCTGTCGGCTGTACCACTCGTTATAGTTTTCATATGGGCTTCGCGGAGTGTTGTCCGCATTTATCATTTCGTCAAATGCCAACTTCTATGTCCCCTTTTTTACCATATGAATACAAGGCCAAAGGCAATGCAAGAACTATGCGGACCTCCTCATGAAGATTTTTTGTCGCCCTAGAGTTTTAAAAAAGAAGCGTTTTTTCGGTTTCAGCCTATAAATGCGGCATCGTCGAAATGGTTGCGCGGCGGGGCGGCGTGAAAGGGCATGGGCGCGCTGTCCGTGCGCTGGGCGAATGCACAAAATTTACTCGTTCGCTTTCGGTTGATGGATCATGGAAGTCGCATCAGAAAATCTGAAAGATGCGATCACGAAAACGCCTTTGACCTTTGGCGGCAATGGCGATACCGCCTTGGCAAACGATCCGGGCCTGACTGTCCTGACTGTGTGGTCCGCACGGCACCGGGTTCGATCATTCGCCTTTGTGCGTAGGCCGCAATATCAATTCGCTGCATGTCCTGCGTTCCGGGCAATGTCCGACAGGCGGTATCATGCGGCACAGGGGATGTTCCCATGTCGCTCGACCGCCTGGCTCCGGCCATTTTCGTGTTTCTCTGGTCGACCGGCTGGGTCACCGCCAAATATGCCGTCTATTATACCGGGCCGCTGACGTTTCTCTGTCTGCGCTATCTGCTGGCCGGCCTGATATTGTGGGCGATCTGCCGGCTGTCCGCCATTTCCTGGCCGAAGCAGCGTGCCGATGTCGTGCGGGCGATCCTGTCCGGCGTGTTCCTGCACGGCATTTATCTCGGCATGATCTGGTGGGCGATAGGGCAGGGCGTGCCGGCCGCGATCGGCGGCATCATCGCCGGTCTGCAGCCGCTGATGACGGCTGTGGCCGCCCGTTTCATGATCGGCGAAAGGATTTCGCCGCTGCAGCGCGCGGGTCTGCTGCTTGGTTTTGCGGGTATCGCGATTGCCGTTCTGCCGAAGGTCATGGCGTCGGGCGCGTTCGGCATGTCCGTGCCGCTTTATGCCGTGGCGGTGAATGTGCTGGGCATGGTGTCGGTGACCTATGGCACGCTCTACCAGAAGAAATATGTCCATGGCGGAAACATCATGGCGGTGGCGACGCTGCAATATGTCGGTGCGCTGCTGGTCACCATCCCCTTCGCTTTTTTTCTGGAGGACGGGCATGTGGACTGGAGCCTCGGGCTCGCGGCGACCCTCGGCTGGTCGGTCGGCGCGATCTCCATCGGCGCCGTGGCTCTGCTTCTTTATCTCATCCGGCGCGGGCAGGTGTCGCGCGCGGCTTCGCTGATTTATCTCGTGCCGCCGCTTGCCGCCGTCGAGGCCGCGCTGCTTTTCGGAGAAACGCTGACGCCGGCCATGATTGCCGGCACCGTTCTGGCGGTGACGGGGGTTTACCTTGCCAACCGCAAACCTGCCGCGTCGGTTGCGGCAGGTTAATTACTGCAACCTCATATTAGGGGTTTGTTAACCATAAAATTATACCTCTCGTTAATCCAAAGATTTGGCGGGGGTTATATGTCTATTTCACGTCGTGGTGTTCTGTTCGGATTGCCGCTGTTTCTGGCTGGCTGCGCCAATACCGGCATCGGCCAGCAAAGGTTGAATTATGCGGCAAAGCCGGAGGAGAAATTCCCGCTTCCCGCCATGCATCTCGACAAGGTCAAGCCGGAACTGCGCCGCCAGGAAGTTGCCTATGACACCAGCCATCCGGCCGGAACGGTTGTCGTGGATACGCCGGCGCGGCGGCTCTATTATGTTATGGGCGGCGGGCGCGCCATGCGCTACGGTGTGGGCGTTGGCCGTCAGGGCCTGGCACTCAAGGGTGACGCCTATATTGGCCGCAAGGCAGAGTGGCCCTCCTGGACGCCCACCGCGAACATGATGCGCCGTGATCCGCGCAACCTGAAATTTGCCGGCGGCATGGCAGGCGGCCCGAACAACCCGCTTGGCGCGCGTGCGCTCTACCTCTATCGCAGCGGCAATGACACCATGTTCCGCCTGCATGGCACCAACCAGCCGCAATCCATCGGCCACGCCATGTCGAGCGGCTGCATCCGCATGCTGAACCACGACATCATCGATCTTTATAGCCGCGTGCCGGTCGGTTCGAGGGTCGTCGTGCTGCAGGCGTGAGGTGAGGGCGGAGTTCTCCGCCTTTGCTGCATGAAAAAATATCTGAAGCCTTGAGTTGATTTCTCCGGATCGATCCAAATTTCATACGGTGAAATCAACTATTTGTAGAAAATCGACTTTTGCTTATTTTAGGTAGTCCTGCAATATCGGAAACGTGATTTCCGCTCTTGGGGGCGTGTATCCATAAACGTGCCAACGCGCCCTGCCGGCGCTTCATCACTTCAACGGGGACACATCAACATGGCAACTTTCGACAATCTCTCCCGCTACCGGCCTCATGCTCTTGCGGTCCTGCGTATCGTCACAGCGCTGCTTTTCATCGAACATGGAACGCAGAAGCTGTTCGGCTTTCCGGCATCGCAGATGCAGGGTTCCCTGCCAACCCTGATGCTGGTGGCGGCGCTTCTGGAATTTGTCGGCGGCATTCTGGTGCTGATCGGCCTGTTCACGCGGCCGGTCGCCTTCATCCTGTCCGGTCAGATGGCCGTCGCCTATTTCATGGCGCATGCGCCGCAGAATTTCTTCCCGGCCCTGAATGGCGGCGATGCGGCCATCCTGTTCTGCTTCGTGTTCCTCTATTTCGTCTTTGCCGGTCCGGGAGCTTTCTCGGTGGATGAGCGCCGGGCCTGATCCGGCCTGCGGATCGTCTCGATTTCTTTCCTGAAGCCCCGCATGGTCAAGCCATGCGGGGCTTCTTTTTTAAATTGGGTGGAAACTTCGGCCGCCGCCGAAGCACGGATGGTTGTTTTCGGGTTAGGAACGGTTCATCCTGAACGCAGTTGGAAAATCGATCCGTGACCCCTCAGAACACCATTGCCCGCGAATTGCTGCTTCTCGCCCTGTTGTCCACGCTGTGGGCGGCATCCTACACCTTCATCAAGATCGGGGTGGAGACGATACCGCCGATCACCTTCATCGCGTCGCGGACGCTGATTGCCGGCCTGCTGCTCGTGGCGGTAATCCGTCTGCGCGGGCTGCGGCTGCCGAAGGATCCTGCGACATGGCGGCTGTTCTTCATTCAGGCCTGCATCAACAGCGTCCTGCCCTTCACGCTGATCGCCTGGGCGGAACAGAGCATCGATGCCGGCCTTGCCGTCATCCTCAATGCAACGACGCCGATCTTCACCTTTCTTCTGACGGCGCTCGTCATCCGGCATGAAGCGGTGAGCGGGCGCAAGCTGTTCGGTACCATTGCCGGCATGACGGGGGTGTGCCTCATCATCGGCATGGAGGCGCTGAGCGGTGCGGGTGAGGCGATATGGAGCCAGCTCGCCGTGCTCACGGCGGCGTTTTCCTATGCCTGCGCGGCCATATTCGGGAGGAATTTCAAGGGGCTTGATCCGATCATGCCGGCCGCCGGTTCGCTGATCTGCGGCGCTGTGCTGCTTCTGCCGGTCAGCCTGATCGTTGACCGGCCCTGGACGTTGTCGCCCTCGGCGGCGTCGCTCACGGCGCTGGTGTGTCTCAGCGTCTTTTCGACCGCGCTCGCCTTCATGATCTATTTCCGGCTGATGCAGACGCTCGGCTCGGTCGGCACCACCTCGCAGGCCTATCTCAGGGTTCCGGTCGGTGTCGCCATCGGCATGGCGTTTCTGGGGGAGGTGCCGACACCCGCCATGTGGGTGGGTCTCGTCTTTGTGATCGCCGGCGTGCTGGCCATGACGCTGCCGTCACGGCGTCGTCCGGCCACGCAGGACGGGTGAGGGCAAAGAAAAACCCCGCAGGCTGGTGGCTTGCGGGGGGTGATCTGAAGGCGTCTCGGAAGAGAACAACCGCATAATGGACCGAGCGGGTGCCCCTTGTTTCTTCTCCCCGAGGGGGAGAAGTCCGCGGCAGCGGGATGAGGGGGGCGCTCCTGCCGGATTTCGGAGAGCTTGCCCCCTCCTCCGACCCTTCGGGCCACCTTCTCCCCGGCGGGGAGAAGAAACAGGCCGCGACGCCGAGCGTCCTCAATCCACGCGAAGCAAATTAACGGTTGCGGCCGCGATGGCCGTTGCCGGAAGCGCGCTTTTCCTGGCCGTTGCCGCCGGCAGGTGCGTGGCGGTTGGCGCCGCTGCCGCCGGGCTTGCGGGCCGGGCGGCGGTGCTTGCGCGGGCCGGCCGGGCGGCCTGCGTCGCCTTCAGCCTGCTTCACGCGCTTGAAGTCGGAGGTGACTTCAAGGTCGTTATCCGCTTCGCGCGGCGCATGGTGGCGCGACGGGCGGGATTCGCCGTTGTGACGTCCGCCTTCGCGCGGGCCACGCTGCTGGCCGCCATTATTGTTGCGGCCACGATTGTTGTTGCCGCGCGAGGGGCTGGCCAGACCGGCCGGACGTTCGCCTGATGCGACCGGGATTTCGATCTTCATCAGCTTTTCGATATCGTGCAGCAGGCGGGTTTCGTCCGGTGCGCAAAACGCGATGGCGATGCCGTCGCGACCGGCGCGGGCGGTGCGGCCGATGCGGTGAACATAGGCATCGGGCACTTCCGGCAGGTCGTAGTTGAAGACGTGCGTGACGGCCGGGATGTCGATACCGCGGGCGGCGACGTCGGTTGCGACCAGCACCTTGATGTCACCATCCTTGAAGCCCTTCAGCGCCCGCTCGCGCTGGCCCTGGCTCTTGTTGCCGTGGATGGAGGCGACCTTGAAGCCGATATGTTCGAGATGCTTGTAGAGCTTTTCCGCGCCGTGCTTGGTGCGCAGGAAAACGATGGCGCGGCCATCCGGGTTCTCGTTCAGCGACTTCTTCAGGAGATCGGTCTTGTCGTTCTTGCCGGCGACGAAATGGACATATTGTTCCACCTTGTCGGCTGCCTTGCCGGGTGGGGTCACTTCCACCTTGAGAGGATCGGTCAGGTAGCTGTGGGCCAGATCGGCAATCGCCTTCGGCATGGTGGCGGAGAAGAGCAGCGTCTGGCGCTTGGCCGGCACCATCTTCGAAATCTTGCGCAGATCGTGGATGAAGCCGAGATCGAGCATCTGGTCCGCTTCGTCAAGCACCAGATAGGTGACCTTGGAGAGCGAGATGGCGTTGCGGGCGATGAGGTCCAGCAGGCGGCCGGGGGTTGCCACGAGGATATCCGTGCCCTTTTCCAGCTGCAGCTGCTGCTTGTTGATCGATGCGCCGCCAACCACCTGGTTGATACGCAGCGGCGTCTTCTTCACGAAGGAGCGCAGGTTTTCGCCGATCTGGTTCACCAGCTCGCGGGTCGGTGCAAGGATGAGGGTGCGGCAGGTGCGGTTTGCCGGACGGTCCGCCTGCTTCATCAGCATTTCGATGATGGGCAGGCCGAAAGCGGCGGTCTTGCCGGTGCCGGTCTGTGCGAGGCCGATCAGGTCACGGCCTTCGAGCAGCAGAGGAATGGCCTTTGCCTGAATGGGGGTAGGGGTCGTATAGCCAAGCTGGGTAACGCTGGCCACGATCTTTTCGGAGAGGCCGAGTTCGCTAAAACTGGTCAATATATTGCCTTTCGGGGCGCCAAAAACCCATCGTCCGGAGCAGTGCTGCTGTCCGGCGGTTTTGGCGTCAAGAACCCCGCGTGAATTGGGAACTTGTGGGTTGGAATAACTTTCTGCGCATCAGTGCGGCAAATGCCGTCTTCTGTATTCGTTGCGCTTTTCCTTCATGCGGGCCAGATTTCTCTTGAAACAAGTCGTTCTGGACATACGCTGCAGCTCACGCGGCTGCCGAAGGTGAAAGCTTGACGGGGATGTGGGCGTTTTGCGTGTCAAAGTCAAGCGATAGTTTTGTAACACGGCTGTCCGGCGGCGCATGGCAGCCATGCGCAGGGACGGCCGGCACCTGACGCCGTGCGGAGGCGGAGAGCGAATAATTATGGTTAAAAAAGGGTAACGGCGCCGTTGAATACATAGCAAATGGTGATTTTCTCACATAACGTTTTTGCGAAGCCGTCTGGAAATATTTGATTCGACAGACAGGGAACTGCACGGTGTGGAGTATCGATTGACCGAAAGCAGCGGGTTGCTGGAAAAAGCCTGCAGGGCCGTTGCCGCCCTGGACCTGCCCGCGTGCATCAAGGACAGCGAGCTGCGCTACCTCGTGGTCAATGCAGCCTATGGCCGGGTCATGGGACGCCCGGTTGCGGCCTTTGCGGGGCAAACGAGTTTTTCGCTCTCCGCCGACATTCGCGATACCGAGCGGGAAGACAGGGAGCGCCGCTCGCTGGTCTTTGCCACGGATGAGGTGATCGCATGCCACGGCGCGGCCTCCTCCGGTCCATACAGGCTTCGCTGCGAGCGCTTCACCGGCGATGACGGCAATCTTTTCCTGTTCGAAGCCTTCGAGGAGATGCCGGCGATTGCCGTGGAGGGATTTTCCGGCGGAGACAGCGCCTCCAACCTCCTGTTCGGCAGCGGCGTGATCGATCTCATCGACGCCGGTATCGTCATCTATGACCATGAAAACCGGCTGATCTACTGCAATACCCGCTTCATGGAATTCTACAGTGCCTTCGGTGTCGAACTGAAGCGCGGCATGCGGCTCGAAGCGCTGATGGAAGCGGTCTATTTTTCGAGCGGCTACAGTGGCGCGCAGGAAGACGATCCGGCCTTCGAAGGCTGGATGCAGCAGCAGCTACGGGATTTTTCCCTGCCCTATCTGGAAAGGGTGGAGCAGTTTGCCGATGGCCGGTGGGTGCGCATCGTCAACAAGCGGTTGGAAAACGGCATGCTGGTCGGTCTGCGCATCGATGTGACCGAGTTCAAGGCGCATGAGACGCTGCTCAGCACGCAGATCCGCGAGACCTGGCTGCTGCGTGCGGCGCTGGAACAATTGCCGGTGGCGGTCTTCCTGCGCGATCACGACAGGCGGCTGACCTTTGCCAATACGGCTTATGAGAAATTCGTCGGGGGCGATCTCGCGCATTTTATCGGCAAGACCGAAAGCGAGATGTTTCCGGCGACCGGCGAGCAGTCCCGTCTTGAAAACGAGCGGCTGCTTGAAACCGGCGAGGCAATCGAGAAGGCGGAAACCCTGCCATTGCCGGATGGCGGTTCCCTTCCCGTCATTACCCGCCTCGGCCGGGTGGCGACACCTGACGACGAATATTATCTGGTCGGCTCGGTGACCGATGTCAGCCTGCTGCAGGACCGTGAAAATGCGCTGATCGCGGCGCAGGCCCAGGCCGAGGCGCTGCACCGCCAGCTGGAGATGATTCTTCATGCCCTGCCGGTGGGCGTGCTGCTCATCAACGCCGATCTCGTCATCGAATATGTCAATCCTTTCTTTTACGAGGTGTGGGGTGAAATCGGCGGCGAGAAATCGCTGGTCGGCAAAAGCTATCGCGAATTCATGGAATTGAATTTCGAAAGCGGCCTTTACGACTATGGCGACATGTCTTTCGACGATCTTTATAGTCAGCGAACGGCGCGGCTTCTCAGCAAGGAGGCCTCTGCGCCGCGCGAAGTGCGCAGTAAAAGCGGCAAGGTTACCGTCATCTCGAAAACCCGCCTCGATGGCGGGAAAATCCTCAGCACCTATGCCGACGTGACCGATGTGCGCATGCGCGACGCCGAGATCATGAAGGCCAAGGCCGAGCTGGAGCGGGTCGGCGAATATATGCAGGGCGCCACGCGCGCCATGGCGCAGGGGCTTGCGCTCGTCGCGCAGGGCACGATCATCATGTCCAACGAGGCGATGGCGCGGATGTTCGACGTGCCGCCGCATCTGCTGGAAAAAGGCCGCAACTGGTCGGGTTTCTTCGCCCATTGCGCCAGGCGCGGAGATTTCGGCACCTCCGAGGAGGCGGCGGCAACGCTTGCCGCCTGGAAAGACAATATTGCCGCCAACCGGCCATTCTCCTGGCTCATCCATGTCGCCGGCAAAACCTGGCTCAATCTGGAAGCGACCAACAGTTCCGGCAATTACTGGCTCGTCATCGTCACCGACGTGACCGAGATGAAGATGCGCGAGGAGGAATTGCAGCGGCTGCTTTCGCGGGCGGAAGCGGCGGATCGCGCCAAATCGGAATTCCTGGCCAATATGAGCCATGAAATCCGCACGCCGATGAACGGCGTGCTCGGCATGGCGGAGCTTCTGGCAAAGTCCAATCTGGATACGCGCCAGAAGACCTTTACCGATATCATCGTCAAGTCAGGCAATGCGCTTCTGACGATCATCAACGACATTCTCGATTTTTCCAAGATCGAGGCCGGGCAGATGAAGCTGCGCAGCGTGCCTTTCGATCCGGCCGAAGCGGTGGAGGATGTGGTTTCGCTTCTCTCCTCGGCGGCGCTGGAAAAAGACATAGAACTGGTCGTGCGGATCGACCCCTCGGTTTTCGGCAAGGTCATGGGCGATGCCGGGCGGTTCCGCCAGATCGTCACCAACCTCGTCGGCAATGCCGTGAAGTTCACCGAAACGGGGCATGTGCTGGTCGAACTTTCGGCGCAGTCGGCGGAAGCGTCGGAGACCATGCTCTCACTGCGCGTCGAAGACAGCGGCATCGGCATTCCGGCCGACAAGCTCGAAACCATCTTCGACAAGTTCAGCCAGGTGGACGGTTCAGCGACCCGCCGGCACGAGGGGACGGGACTGGGGCTGGCGATCACCGTCGGCCTTGTCGGCCTCTTCGACGGTTCGATCAATGTCGTGAGCGAGGTCGGCAAGGGATCGACCTTCGGGGTCAATATTCCGTTTCAGGTGACGGAGAGACGGCGCGATGTTCCGCTTCTGTCCGTGGCGATCGAGGATATCCGCGTGCTCGTCATCGACGACAACGATGTCAATCGCCGCATATTGACCGAGCAACTGCGCACATGGGGTATCGACGGCCATGCGGTGGAGGACGGTCCGTCCGGCATCGCCGTGCTGCAGGAGGCCGCGTCGCTCGGCTTTTCCATCGATGCCATCATTCTCGATTATCATATGCCCGTCATGAACGGGCTGGATGTGGTCGAGCGCATCAGGGCGGATGAGCGGTTCGATGACATCGCCATCGTGTTCCTGACCTCCATGGATGTGGTGGGTGACGAGACGCTGTTTACCGATCTCAACGTGCAGGCGCATCTGATGAAGCCGGCGCGGGCGCGGCTCTTGCGCTCCACCCTGTTCGATGTGGTGCGCGATGTACGGCTGAAACGCGCCCGCTCGCAGCCTTTGGCGCCGGGGGCAGGCGGCATACCCGTGCGCCCGGAAAAGCGTCTGGCTGAAAAGAAACAGCGCATTCTGCCAGCGGCCCCGGCTGTTTCCGAACGCCGCCGTCCGAGCCTGATCGACGTTCTGGTGGCCGAGGACAATGATGTCAACCAGATTGTCTTCACCCAGATTTTGCAACAGGCGGGTTTGCGTTTCCTGATCGTCGGCAACGGCAAGAAGGCGGTTCAGGCGTGGGAGGAGAACAATCCCGCCATTATCCTGATGGATGTCTCGATGCCTGTCATGAACGGCCATCAGGCGACGCTTGCCATCCGCGCCGCCGAGCAGGCCGCTGCCGATGGCAGGCATGTGCCGATCATCGGCGTCACCGCCCATACCCAGGAGGCCGACCGGGAACTTTGCCTGCAGGCGGGCATGGATGACTATCTGTCGAAGCCGATCAGTCCTGAAATCCTCGAGGACAAGATCGCGCAATGGCTGGGGGATGCCATGCCCCGCCGTGATGCGCCGGGCGTCTGATCATCCGGCGCGGCGAGGGTCTTCGGAATTGCCTCAGGCGGGCCGTTTGGTGCCGCAGAGCATCTCCCGCTTTCCGGCAAAGCCCTTGCGGCGCTCCAGGTCAAAACCGGCGGCGATGAGGTTGCGGCGAACGAAACCGGCGGCGGCATAGGTGGCGAATGTGCCCTCCGGCGCCGTTTTGGCAAAGAGTGCCTGCATGATTTCCAGCGACCACATGTCCGGATTGCGCGCCGGTGCGAAGCCGTCCAGAAACCACGCGTCGAAACTCTCGGTGCTGTTGGAGATTCCGGCAAAGGCCTCGCCGCAGACCACCGTCAGGCGCGTCTCGCCATCCAGTGCGATCTCGACCCTACCTTGCGGCTCTTCCGGCCAGAGGGCGACAAGCGCCTTGCGCTCAGTATCAATCTCCGGCCAGCGGGAAAGCGCCCGGTCGATCTCGTCCGCTTTCATCGGGTAAAGTTCGAAGGAGATGAAATGCAGCATGGAGCGACCGTTGCGCATCTCTTTCCACTGGCGCCATGTCTCGCAGAGATTAAGGCCGGTGCCGAAGCCCAGCTCACCGATGCGGAAGGTGCCTTCGCGGTCAAGCCAGCGCTGCGGCAGTCCGTTTCCGGACAGGAACACATGTCCGCATTCCAGCCTGCCATCCGTCTGGCAATAAAAATGATCGTCAAAGGCCAGCGAATAGGGCATATCCCCGTCACGCCAGTCGAGTGCGGTGCGGGATTCTGCGGTTGCCGAACCGGTCTCTGCGCCAGTCTCCGGAATAGTGTCGTTGGAATTTCTCATGGCTAAAGCCGATAATCCCGCTTTCGAACAGGGTCAATCTCCAAGATTGGCGGCGTCAACATTGCCCCGCTCCATATCGCTCCTCATCGTTGGCGGCGGCATCATGGGGCTATGGGCCGCCGTCAAGGCGGAACGGCTCGGCATGGACACCCTGCTGGTGGAGGCGGAGCAGCTTGGCAGTGGCGCAAGCGGCGGGCTGCTCGGCGCCTTGATGCCGCATATGCCGGATCGCTGGTCGGACAAGAAGCAGTTCCAGTTCGATGCGCTTGTGGCGCTGGAACAGGAAATTGCCGGGCTGGAGGCCGAGACCGGGCTTTCCGCCGGTTATCGCCGTTGCGGCCGGATCATTCCGCTGCCCAAGCCGCATCTGCGCGGCATCGCGGAGCGGCACGAACGGGATGCCGCGGAGAACTGGGTATCTGGCGAGCGCCGGTTCCACTGGCATGTCGGCGACAGGCCTCCGGCTGCGGGCTGGGTTGACGAGGCTGCGGGAGAAGCGGGTTTCGTGTTCGATACGCTGGCGGCGAGGGTTTCGCCGCGTGCGATGGTGGCCCTTCTCTCGGCTTTTCTCCGCACAGCGCGCCACGTGCGAGTGGCGGAACAGTGCCGCGTCGTCTCGCTTGATTCGGCAAAGGGGCGGGCGGTGCTGTCTTCGGGGGAAGAGATTGTCTTCGGCCATGCCATTGTCGCCAACGGGCACCGTTCCTTTCCGTTGATCCGCGATGCGCTCGGCCTTGCGGCCGGCATTGCGCTCGGGCAGGCGGTGAAGGGGCAGGCGGCGCTTCTCGATGCGACGGTTGACCCGGCCATGCCGGTCGTGTTCCTGAACGGCCTTTACATCGTGCCCCATGAGGATGGCACCGTCGCCATCGGCAGTACCAGCGAAGATTGTTTTTCCGAGCCTTTCGGCACCGACGAAAAGCTGGAAAAGCTGCTTGCCGACGCCTGTGCGGTGGTGCCGTCTCTCGGCCGTGCGCCGGTGCTCGAACGCTGGGCCGGATTGCGGCCGAAGGCGGTGGGACGGGACCCGATGGTGGGCTCGATTGCCGGCCATCCGAAGCTCGTCGCGCTGTCCGGCGGCTTCAAGGTCAGCTTCGGCCTTGCCCATTTTCTCGCCGGCGCGGCGCTGCAAACCGTTGGTGGGGAGACGCCCTCCCTGCCGTCCGGGTTCGGCCTTCAACAACACGTGAATATTGCCCTCGCGGACTTTAGAAAGTTCTGATCAGGCTGCTTACGTCGTTAATCTGTCACGCAAATCACTTATTTGCTGGCCTGCAACAAGGCCGGTTTGTCCGCTTTTGCGGCGAGGTGACAGCGCATGCGATACGCCATTCATTTCACGCCTTCCCCCAATGACCCCCTGACGCAGGCGGCCGCCGCGTGGTTGGGGCGCGATGCCTATTCCGGTCAGGCGGTGGAACCGCCGGGCATGATCGATCTCGGCATGCAGGAGATTTCCTACCACACGGCGCTGCCGCGCCGTTACGGTTTTCACGGCACGATCAAGGCGCCTTTCCGGCTTGCCGAGGGCCACTCCGAGGCCGCGCTTTTGCGCGACCTGATGTATTTTTCCGGCAAGCAGGACCCTTTCATGCTTCCACAACTCGTGGTGGCAAGGCATGGGAATGTCTTCAGCCTCGTTCCCGAGCGCCCCTGCGAAGTGCTGCATTTTTTTGCCGCCCGCGTGGTGCAGGAATTCGACCGTTACCGCGCGCCGCTGTCCGAGGCGGAAATCGAGCGGGCGGACCCGGACCGGCTTTCGGCATCGCAGCTTACCAATCTGCATCGCTGGGGCAGCCCGCATGTGATGGACGAGTTCCGGTTCCAGATGTCGCTGACGGGCGGTGTCGAACCGGCCAGCAGCCAGAGGATCGAGCGCGCCGTGCGCAAGGTTTTCGAGCCGTTGTTGACCCGCGAGCTGCAATTTTCCAGCCTTGCCCTCTTCATCGAGGATGAACCGGGTGCACCCTTCCGGGTGCATTCGCTGCATCCCATGGGCCGCGTTTCCGCCCGCAAGATCGCCTGAGAAACGGCTGCCCTCAATCGTATACAAAAAAGCTTCAGAATGTCGGCAAAATTGATCTCGACATTCCGGATGCGGATGATACCGTTCGGCATCGCATATCCGAAGTTTGCGCCGTTTCCCCATTCCGGGGCCGGCGTGCTTTGGAGATTTGTTTATGTCTCCCGAAATCGGTTTCCGCCGGGGAGAGATGTCTTGGGTGGCTGAATGATTTCCGACAATTACTCCCGCAATCTGGTGGGCTATGGCCGTAACGCTCCCGATCCGAAATGGCCGGGCAGCGCGCGCATCGCCGTGCAATTCGTCATCAATTACGAGGAGGGTGGCGAAAGCTGCATTCTCGACAATGACAAGGCTTCGGAATCGCTGCTGTCGGAAATCGTCGGTGCCCAGCCCTGGCCGGGCCAGCGCAACCTGAACATGGAATCAATCTACGAATATGGTTCGCGCGCCGGCTTCTGGCGGCTGTGGCGCATGTTCACAAGTCTTGGTGTCACCACCACCGTTTATGGCGTGACCGCCGCCATGGCCCGCAATCCGGAAGCCGTCGCGGCCATGAAGGAAGCCGGCTGGGAAATTGCCAGCCACGGTTATCGCTGGCTGGAATATAAGGATTTCTCCGAAGAGGAAGAGCGCAAACACATAACCGAAGCGGTGCGCCTGCATAAGGAGGTGACCGGTGAACGGCCTTACGGCATGTATCAGGGCAAGCCTTCGGACAATACGCTGCGCCTCGTCATGGAAGAGGGCGGTTTTCTCTATTCGTCCGATTCCTATGCCGACGATCTGCCCTATTGGGTGAAGGGCGCGAAAGAAGAGCCTTTCCTGATCATTCCCTACACGCTTGACACCAACGACATGCGTTTCGCCACGCCGCAGGGTTTTAATTCCGGCGACCAGTTCTTCACCTATCTGAAAGACGCCTTCGATGTGCTTTATCAGGAAGGCACGGAAGGCGCGCCGAAAATGATGAGCGTCGGTCTGCATTGCCGCCTTGTCGGCCGTCCCGGCCGCGCGGCGGCTCTTCGCCGTTTCATTGAATATGTGCTCAGCCATGACAAGGTCTGGATCCCGCAGCGGATCGAGATCGCCCGGCACTGGCATGAACATCACAAGCCGGTGGCTCCGTGATGTCGGCGCGGCAGGAATTTGTCGCCCGGTTCGGTGGCGTGTTCGAACATTCGCCCTTCATCGCCGAGCGGGCCTATGATGCCGGTGCGGTCGAGGGGGATTTGACGGCGAAGGTGGTTCATGGCGCACTCGTCGCGCAGTTTCGTGCCGCTTCCGAGGCCGAAAGGCTTGGCGTGTTGCGGGCGCATCCAGATCTTGCCGGCAAGCTGGCGATTGCGGGTAAGCTGACGGCCGATAGCCGCAACGAGCAGGCAGGTGCGGGGCTCGATCGGCTTTCGCCGGCGGAACATGCGCGTTTTACCGCGTTGAACAGCGCCTATACCCAAAAATTCGGCTTTCCCTTCATCATCGCGGTCAAGGGGCTGAACAGGCACGATATTCTTTCCGCTTTCGAGACCCGCATTGGCAATGATACGGCGCAAGAGTTCGCGACCGCGACGGCGCAGGTGGAAAAGATCGCCTGGCTGCGTCTTTCCGCGATGCTGCCGGAGGGCTGAATTGGCGAGCGGTGGCCGTTCTGCTAGGATCGTGCTGTCTGGAGATAAGATCATGAGACCCTCCGAGGTGCTGGAAAAGAACAGGGAAGCGATCCGCGAAGCGACGAAGCGCTTCAACGCGGCAAACCCCCGCGTGTTCGGTTCCGTCGCCCGCGGTGAGGACCGGCCGGACAGCGATCTCGATATTCTGGTGGATGCATTGCCGGGCACGACACTGTTTGATCTCGGCGGTTTGCTGGAGGAACTGAAGGCGCTGCTTGGTGTCGAGGTCGACGTCGTCACCTCAGGCGGTCTGCATTCGGATATACGGGCGCGTGTGCTGAAGGAAGCCAAAGCGGTATGAGTACGGATCGGCTTCTGCTCTATCTGAAGGAGATGGATGTCGCCGCGTCCAGAATACGGGATTTCATTCAGGACATGGATGAGGCCGCTTTTTCCTCCGACACGCGTACGCAGATGGCGGTCATGATGGGTCTTGCCCTGATTGGCGAGGCGGTTGCCAAACTCGACAAGCACTACCCCGCATTTTTACAGCAGCACCCGGAAATCCCCTGGATCAAGATGAAGGGTATGCGCAATCTGATCGTGCATGATTATTTCCGGGCGGAGCTCTCGGTCGTCTGGAAAACGATAACGCAGAGCATTCCGGATTTGCAGGCGCGTCTCTCCCTCCTCAGAAACTGGCATGCCCAAGGTGAATGACATTTGACCGATTTTCTCGACATAAAACCCCTTACCAAAGAGGCATTCGCATCCTTCGGCGATGTGATCGAAGCAACGCCTTCTTCCATGCGCCACATCAATGGCGGCCAGACCGAGCGGCACCACGCGCTTGCCGCACCCGAGGCGGCGGGCGAGGGCGCACGTATCATCCTCAATATTTTCCGTGGGCAGCCGCGGGTGTTCCCGCATAACATCGAGATGATGGAGCGGCATCCGCTCGGCAGCCAGAGTTTTTCGCCGCTGTCCGGCAGGCCTTTCCTCGTCGTCGTTGCGGAAGATGACGGAGGCCGTCCGGCCCGGCCGCAGGTATTTCTGGCACGCGGGGACCAGGGTGTGAATTACCGCCGCAATGTCTGGCATTATCCGCTGATGCCGTTGCAGGCGGTTTCTGATTTTCTGGTTGCCGACCGCGAAGGGCCGGGCAACAATCTGGAAGAGTATTTTTTCGATGAGCCCTTCATGATCGCGGAGCCCAAGCCATGACCGGTCTGACCACCCATGTTCTCGACGCCGCCCATGGTACGCCGGCTGAGGGGCTGACGCTCGAGCTTTACCGGCTCTCCGGCGATCGCCGCGAAAAGCTGAAGACGGTGAAGACTAATAGTGACGGCCGGGTGGATGGCGGGCCGCTGCTGGTCGGAGAGAGCTTCAAGGCCGGCGAATATGAGCTGGTTTTCCATGCCGGCGATTATCTGCGCGGCAAGGGTGTGGCGCTGCCGGAACCGGCATTTCTCGATATCATCCCCATCCGCTTCGGCATTGCCGATGAGAGCGGCCACTACCACGTGCCGCTGCTGCTTTCGCCCTATAGCTATTCCACCTATCGAGGAAGCTGATTGCCATGATCTTTGCCGCCATTGCCGATATTCACGGAAACTGCGCTGCGCTTGAAGCCGTGCTTGAGGATATCGCCAGGCTTGGCATCAAGGATATCGTCAATCTCGGTGATTGTTTCAGCGGGCCGCTGGAGGCGGGTTTCACCGGTGATGTGCTGGTCGGCAACTGGATTCCCAGCATTCGCGGCAATCACGACCGGGAATTGATCGAGCGGGCGCCGGAGGATATGGGCAGCTGGGAAAGGCCGGCCCATGCGCAGATGACTGCCGCGCATCTGGACTGGCTGCAAACCCTGCCTTTCAGCATGGTATTCAAGGACGTTGCCTATTGCTGCCACGGCTCGCCGCGTGACGATCTGGAATATTGGCTGGAAACGCTGTCCCCGGAAGGGGTGCTGAAGCTGCGCCCGCTGGCCGAAATCGAGGCCATGGCTGATGGTATCACCCAGCCGCTGATGCTGTGCGGCCATACCCATATTCCCCGCGCGGTGCAGCTTTCCGACGGCCGGCTGATCGTCAATCCCGGCAGCGTCGGCTGCCCCGGCTGGAAAGACGACACGCCTTTCGACCATCACGTCGAGGCGGGTCATCCGCTTGCCACCTATGCCGTGCTGGAAGAGACCGGGCGCGGCTGGCAGGTCTATTTCCGCAATATCCGTTACGACAATATGGCCATGGCCGAGATGGCGCGGGTCAACGGCATTCCGTATCTGGCGGATGCTCTGGAGAATGGCTGGCTCAAGCGGTAAAACTTACCCCTCGCTGTTCATCACCACGCAGGCGTAAGACTGCGCCTTCAGTTCCTTGCAGGCGGAAACCGCCGAAGACTGGTCTTCAAAGCCGGTGAAGCGGGCGCGGTAGAGCGTTGCCGAGCCGCTTTGCACCGCTTCGGTATAGGGGGCGATCCCGGCATAGCTGCCGATGTTGGAGCGCGCGTTGGCGAGCAGCGAGCGGGCGGCGGCTTCGCTATCGGCGGCGGCGATCTGCACTTCCCAGCGGCTTCTCTGGCCGGCGGGCTGGCCAACGGCGGCAGCGGGGGCGGGTCTCGGAATGGCGGAAACCTGGATCATGTCGGCCATCTGGTTGTTGGCCGTGGCGATCTGCATGGCGACCGGGTCGGAGCGGCGTTCCGCGAACATGGGGAGCGGTACGGCAGCGGGCGGCACATCGAAGGTGCGGCTGACATTGGCGCTGGCGACGAGCTGTTCGGTGTTGCGGCTTCTCGATGCCTGCGGCACGGCCTTGTCGAGAAGGGCCGCCATCTGGGCATCACGGCTGCGCGCGGTCTTGCCGCCCAGCACGACGCCGACAACACGGCGGCCATTATGGTTGATGGCGCTGACGAGGTTGAAACCGGAGGCATTGGTGTAGCCGGTCTTGATGCCGTCCATGCCCTGATAACGATACATCAGATTATTGTGGCCACGAATCCGTTTTCCCCGGAAACTGAAGGATTCCATGGCAAACAGGCCGTATTCCTTGGGAAAGTCGCGCTGCAGCGCAAGGCCGAGCTTCGCCATGTCGCGCGCCGTCGTCACCTGCGATTTGCTGGGCAGGCCAGAGGCGTTGCGGAACACCGTTTTCGTCATGCCCAGTTGGCGGGCCTTGCGGGTCATCATCTCGGCGAACCTTGCCTCGGAGCCGCCGAGGTGATCGCCCATGCCTTCCGCCATGTCATTGGCGGATTTGACGATCATGCCATAAACGGCTTCGCGCACGGTGAAGGTCTGGCCCTGGCGCACATAAAGCTTGGAGGGGATGACGGCTGCACCATTTTTGGACATCTTTATCTTCTGGTCCCAGCGAATCCGGCCGGCATGCAGCGCCTCGAAGGTCAGGTACAGCGTCATCATCTTGGTGAGCGAAGCGGGGTGGTTCAGCACATCGGCATTGCGGGACGCCAGAACCTTGCCGGTATTGGCATCCATGATGAAATGGGCGTAGCCGGCCTGCGCGGGCGATGCCTGCAATGAGAGGATCGCGCAAAAGAAGGCGAGCGCGAAGACCCATGTTCCCGCCATTCCCCGTTTGACCGTTCCCGACATAATCCGCCCCTTTTGTTTGACCGCCGCCGTTGATTTCAAGTTTTACTGACACTTTCCGGCAACAAAACCGCTAAAACTTTAGAGATCGCTTTCATGCTTAATTAAGTATGAATTTCAACCCGTCTGCTGCCCTCACAATTTCCTTGAAAAGAAACCTACCGTCCGGTATTTTTTGAAAAATGACAAATGCTCACGAACGAAAAAAGCAGCCCGAGATCGTGCGTCGCAGCCTCCTTGACTGCGCGGCGAAACTTGCTGCTGATCAGGGTGTTGCGGCACTTTCCATACAGGCTGTGGCCGATGCGGCCGGGGTGACGAAGGGTGGGCTGTTCCATCATTTTCCCTCCAAGCACGCCTTGCTGGAGGCCGTCATGGCCGACCTTCTTTCGGCGCTGGACGCGGAAATAGATGCGCTCATCTCACAGGATTGTGAAGCTTACGGATGCTTCACGCGGGCCTATGTGAAGGCGGTTTTCGATGATCGTGACCGGGATTCGGGCAGGCAATGGGCGGCAATCTCGGTTTCCATGGTCGGCGAGCCGTCGCTTCGGCGCATGTGGACCAGTTGGGTCGAGGGGCGCCTTGCCCGTCATAAAGATACGGATGACGGGGTGGTACTGGAGATGGTGCGGCTTGCGGCTGATGGCATCTGGTTTGCCGATCTTCTGGCCGATGATGGCAGGGCAAGTGGCGACAGGGCGGCTCTCAAGGCCCGGATGATCGCCCAGACGACAAAGGAAACGGAACGATGAACGCGGCACTTTTCACCTATGGGGCGCTTGTCGCGGCCATTATCTGCGAGGTCATCGCGACCTCATTCCTGCAGCAGTCGCAGCAATTCACCAGATGGCTGCCGACGGTGCTGATGGCGGTGTTTTACGGCGCGGCTTTTTATCTGCTGTCGTTCACGCTGCGCGTCATCCCTGTCGGCGTTGCCTATGCGATCTGGAGCGGGCTCGGCATCGTGCTGATTTCCGGCATCGGTTATTTCGTGTTCCGCCAGACGCTGGATATTGCCGCCGTTATCGGTCTCGGTTTCATCATCACCGGTGTGGTGATCGTGAATGTGTTTTCGAAGACCGTGGGGCATTGAGACTGGTTGCTGAGGTCGTTCGCGAGGGCAAGATCCGCACGACGTCACACCGGACTTGGATACCGGGGTCCAGCGCGATCAAGTCCTTGATCGCGGGAGAGTTCTTTCACGGCGCAGACGCGCCGTGGCTGGATGCCGGATCTAGTCCGGCATGACGGCGGAGAATGGAGCGGCCTCCGACGCATCTCCGGAGCACCTTCTGCCTCGTCACCATCACGCCAGAATGCTGCGATCCACATCGGTGATCAGCCTTTTGCCGCAAAGCGCCATGCTGACATCCATCTCCTTGCGGATGATCTCGAGCGCCGTCGTCACGCCCTGCTTTCCATCAGCGCCGAGGCCGTAAAGGAAGGGGCGGCCGATATAGGTGCCTTTGGCGCCCAGCGCCACGGCTTTCAGCACGTCCTGACCGGAGCGAATGCCGCCATCCATGTGCACCTCAACCCTGTCGCCGACGGCATCGACGATTTTCGGCAGCATGGCGATGGAGGAATGGGCGCCATCGAGCTGGCGGCCGCCATGGTTGGAGACGATGATGGCGTCGGCGCCTGTGTCGAGCGAGGCGCGTGCATCTTCCTCGTCAAGAATGCCCTTGAGGATCAGCTTGCCTCCCCAGCGTTCCTTGATCCATTCGACATCCTTCCAGGACAGGCGCGGATCGAACTGTTCCGCCGTCCAGGAGGAGAGCGATGACAGGTCTGAGACGTTTTTGGCGTGGCCGACGATGTTGCCGAAGCTGCGGCGCTTGGTGCGAGCCATGTCCAGGCACCATTGCGGCCGGGTCGCCATCTGCCAGATGTGCTTCGGCGTGAATTTCGGCGGTGCCGACAGGCCGTTGCGCAGATCTTTGTGGCGCTGGCCGAGGATTTGCAGGTCGAGCGTCAGCACCAGCGCCGAGCATCCGGCGGCCTTGGCGCGGTCGATCAGATTATTGACGAAGTCCCGGTCCTTCATCACGTAGAGCTGAAACCAGAAGGGTTTCGAGGTGACGGAAGCGACATCCTCGATGGAGCAGATGCTCATGGTGGAAAGCGTGAAGGGCACGCCGAATTCCTCCGCCGCTTTTGCGGCCAGCATTTCGCCATCGGCGTGCTGCATGCCGGTGAGCCCGGTGGGGGAGAGCGCGACCGGCATCGAAACCTTCTCGCCAACCATTTCGGTGGCCAGCGACCGGTCGGTCATATCCACCAGCACGCGCTGGCGCAGCTTTATCTTGGCGAAATCGTCCTCATTGGCGCGGTAGGTGCTTTCCGTCCACGCGCCGCTATCGGCATAGTCGAAAAACATTTTTGGCACACGGCGCTGAGCCTGTTGCTTCAGGTCCGCTATGGTCAGGATTTTGCCCATGGATAAAGCCTTCACATTTGAATGATGGCTTCACATAACATGAATGTGGCGGTCACGACATCAAAATCGACGGATTTCCATCACCAGAATGCCCGCAAAAACAGCTCGGCTCCGAGTATGAGCAGGCAGATGAGAAACCAGCGCCGGAATGTCGCCGGGCTGACGATGTACCGGATTTTCTGGCCAAGCCACATTCCGGCAAGGGCCGGCAGCACGGCCAGCGCGGAAAGCGATAGATGCTCGACGTGAAAGGCATTCTGGGAGGCAAGACCGGCGGCGAGCGCGACGGTTGAGACGGTGAAGGAAAGGCCAAGCGCCTGCACGAGATCATCCCGGCTGAAACCGAGCGACTGGATATAGGGCACGGCGGGCACGACGAAAATTCCGGTGCCGCCGGTCAACAGGCCGGTTGCCAGCCCCATGACCGGGGAGAGTTTTGATTCCAGCCCGGCTGGAATCGAGACGGGTCTGGCAAGCAGGCTATAGGCCGCGTAAGCCGCAAGGCACAGGCCGAGCGCCGAGGTGGTCCAGACGCCGGTGCCTGATGTCATCAGCCGGATGCCGATGAGGGTGCCAAGCGCAATGGCGATCATCATCGGCCACAGCCGCTTCACGATGGCCCGGAAATCAGGCCCGGCCAACAATTGCCAGATATTGGTGATGAAGGAGGGCAGGATGAGCAGGCCGGCGGCGATGACCGGCGGCATGAAGAGGCCGAGCACGCCCATGGCAACGGTGGGCAGTCCCATGCCGGTCACGCCCTTGACGATGCCTGCGATGATGAAGGTCGCGAGAACCATGAGCAGGGTGGTTGTGTCTAGATTCGGCACGGGGCACTCCAGAGGTCATTCGCATTTCGGCCGGGATGGTGCCAGCCAGTCATAGAAAGCGAGCGCGCGCCTCTTGTTTCTTCTCTCCGAGGGGGAGAAGGTCGCGGCAGCGGGATGAGGGGGCAAGCTCTCCGAAATCCGGCGACGTTGCCCCCTCATCCGACCCTTCGGGCCACCTTCTCCCCCTCGGGGAGAAGAAAGACGCGGCACCCGCTCGATCCAATATATGACTGTGTAAGTGAGTCGGCGGCTTTATGTTTCGGCCCCAACCGAACTATGCCAGCACGCTTTTCATTGCCCTGCCGGCCACATAGGTTTCCACCACGGTGCGGTCATCACCCATGGTCAGCATCAGGAACAGCTCTTCCGTCAGGCTTTTCACCACTTCCATTTTCAGGGCCATGGCGGGTGTCGAGGAGGCGTTCAGCACGGTGATGTCGGCATCCGTGCCGGCGTCCAGCGTGCCGATGCGATCGACCATGGAAAGCGCTTCGGCATTGCCGCGGGTCATCAGATACCAGCTTTCCAGCGGGTTGAGGCGCTCGCCCAGCAATTGCTGGACCTTGTAGGCCTCATCCATGGTGCGCAGCATGGAGTAGCTCGATCCGCCGCCGATATCGGTTGCCACCGCGATCCGCACCGGCTTTTCGCGCCGCTGCAGCTTCTTCATCGGGAACAGGCCGGAGCCGATGAAGAGGTTCGAGGTGGGGCAATGTACGGCCACCGCGCCGGTTTCCGACAGCACGTCCGCTTCGCGCTCCGAGAGGTGGATGGCGTGGCCGAGCAGGGTTTTGCTGCCCATCAGGCCATAGCGCACATAGATATCGGTATAGTCGGTTGCTTCGGGGTAAAGCTCGCAGGTGTATTTGATCTCGTCCAGATTTTCGGACAGATGCGTCTGGATGAAAAGATCGGGGAATTCCTGCGCCAGCGCCTGGGCGGCTTCCATCTGTTTCGGGGTGGAGGTGATGGCGAAGCGCGGCGTGATGGCGACGTGGTTGCGGCCCTTGCCGTGCCAGTCGGCAATCACCTGGCGCGTCTCGTCATAGGAGGTTTCCGGCGTGTCCAGCAGGCCCTGCGGGGCGTTGCGGTCCATCATCACCTTGCCGCCCACCATCAGCATGTTGCGCTTCATGGCCTCAGTGAAAAAGGCGTCGGCGGAGGTCTTGTGCACCGAGCAATAGGCAGCGGCCGTGGTGGTGCCGTGGCGCAGCAGCTCGTCGTAGAAATGCGTGGCGATGCGCTGGGCATGGGCGGTTTCGACGAAGCGGCATTCTTCCGGGAAAGTATAGGTATTCAGCCATTCCAGCAGATTGGCAGCGTATGAGCCGATGACCTGCATCTGCGGGAAATGCAGGTGCATGTCGATGAGGCCGGGCACGATGAGATGCGGCCGGTGATCCTTTTCCTCGACGTCTTCGGGGGCTGCCTTACGGATATCGGCGTATTCGCCGATGGCGGCGATCCTGCCATTTTCGATCAGCAGGCCGCCATCCTCGATATAGAGATAGCTTTGCGTATCGTCGATTGCGAGCGGCGCGCGGCGGAAGCTCAGCAGGCGGCCACGCAGCAGAACCATGCTCATTCAGTCTTTCCTTCGGCTTTTCCAGCCCCGGAAACCGCACTTTCATACCATGCGGTCAGCACCTTGCGCTCATCCGGGGTGATGGCGGTGATGTTGCCGGGAGGCATGGCATGGCTGCGGCCGGCTTGCAAATAGATTTCGCGGGCATGGGCGGCGATCTGTTCGTCGGTTTCGAGCTTCACGGATTTGGGTGTGAAGGGCACGCCTTCCCACACCGGCTCGGCCGCATGGCACATGGAACAGCGGCCCTGAACCACATCGCGCGCCTTGGTAAAATGAGCGTCGCTGACGAATTGCTGCTGCATGGGGGAGAGGGTGGCGGCCTTCTGCTCCTCCTCGCCGGTCAGCACTTTCGGCACGGTGGAAAGCCACATGATGACGATGAAGATGAGGGCGGTGAGAAGCCAGGTCCATGTCGGTTTACCCTTGCGGGCATGGGTGGTGTTGAACCAGTGGCGAATGGTGACGCCCATCAGGAACACCAGCGCTGCGATGATCCAGTTGAACTCAGTCGCGAAAGCCAGCGGATAATGGTTCGACAGCATGAAGAAGATGACGGGCAGCGTCAGGTAGTTGTTATGCAGTGAACGCTGCTTGGCGATGCGGCCATATTTCGGGTCCGGCGTGCGCCCGGCAATCAGGTCTGCGACGACGATCTTCTGGTTCGGAATGATGATGAAAAATACATTCGCCGACATGATGGTGGCGGTAAACGCGCCGAGATGCAGGAAGGCGGCACGCCCGGTGAAGACCTGCGTATAGCCCCATGCCATCGCCACCAGCGCGACATAGAGCACGATCATCAAGCCCCAGGTATTGTTGCCGAGCGGCGATTTACAGAGGAAATCATAAAACAGCCAGCCGATGGCAAGCGATGCCAGCG
Source organism: Rhizobium sp. UGM030330-04 (assembly GCF_003208455.1). Classification (NCBI taxonomy): domain Bacteria; kingdom Pseudomonadati; phylum Pseudomonadota; class Alphaproteobacteria; order Hyphomicrobiales; family Rhizobiaceae; genus Rhizobium; species Rhizobium sp. UGM030330-04. The sequence continues at coordinate 172,418 of NZ_QKML01000002.1, read as the reverse complement.
ACAGACAGATGGCCTGGAACTGGGTGAGATCAAGCACGGAATGGTCGATGAGGAAGAGGTCAGCGCCGCCATAATAAACGATGCAGAGCATGGCAAAACCGGAAAGCCAGGTGACGTAGCTTTCCCATTTGAACCATGTCAGGTGTTCGGGCATCTGGGCAGGCGCAACCAGATATTTCTGGATGTGGTAAAAACCGCCGCCATGCACCTGCCACTCCTCGCCATAGGCCCCCGGCGGCAGATGCGCCCGTTTGACCAGCCCGAGATCGAGCGCGATGAAATAGAAGGACGAGCCGATCCAGGCGATGGCGGTGATGACGTGGAGCCAGCGGACGGCAAAGGCCATCCATTCCCACGCAATGGCGTATTCGTACATGCGGTTCCCCTGATCCTTGTGCAGCGCACCTTGCGAGAAATTTGACCGTTAGGAAAGGGAAAAGCAGCGCTCCGAGGGTGATTGTTCACAATCCGATGGTCTTGTGTTCACAACCCGGTTCGGGCCGCGAGCGGACCGCCGCAGGCCCGGTAAAGTTGCAATGTGTGCTTCCTGCCGCATAGTTTGTGCTTAGCTGGCTAACGCGACTCAGCTATTATCCTGTGAGCGGCCCGCCAATGTGCTAAAATATAGGGCTGCGGAGCTTTTAAAGCTCCCATGACATGTTTCGCTGGCGGTTATTCCGAAAGCGGGTGCTGCGAACCCTGTGGCGGGGCAGATCAGGGGCAGGTGTCGCAGTTTCCGGTGCCGTTGTGTCCGGGTGCGTGTTGATGTGTGGAATTTGAATGAAGGGACGCAATGACCTTCCGGCAGCCGCCGTTGTTTTCAACGGAGACCATGCCGATGCGCCTTGTTCTGACGGTCCTCTTCTTATTTCTGGCGTTCACCGCCACGGCACTTGCCCATGAATCCCACAAGGGGTTCAAATATGAAAGCTACTGCTGCAATGGCGATGCCCAGACGGGCGACTGCCAGATGATCCCCACGCGCAGCGTTCGTGTCACACCTGATGGTTATGAGGTTTCGCTCGCCCCCGGCGATCATCGCATGGTGACGCGGCGCCACACGTTCAACTGGTCGCAGAGCGAGGCAAGACGGTCGGAGGACGGCGAATATCATCTCTGCCTGTTTCCGGATGAGGATACGCCGCGCTGTTTTTATGCGCCGGACATGGGGTATTGATGGGGCTGCTGCGGTCGGCTTTCCTCGATCCGCTTCAGTATCCAGTCGCGAAACAGTTTGATCTTGCGGATGTTCCGGCGGTTTTCGGGATAGACAAGCCAGTAGTTCTTGCCTTCGCTGCTGAGATGTTCGAAGGGTTGGTACAGGCGGCCGAGCGCGATTTCATCGGCGTAGAGTTCAGGGGTGAGCATGGCCACACCCTGACCGGCGATCGCCGCTGCGGCTTCAAAAGCCTGCACGTTGAGGCGGCTGCGCGGATAACGCTCCAGATCAGGATTTTCGATGCCGACTTCCCGGAACCATTGGCTCCACCACACATCACCGGGATCGATGATACGCAGGCGAAGAAGGTCTTCGGGCGTCTTCAAACCATCTATGCTTTGCGCAAGATCGGGATGCAGCATCGGCGTGTAAACACCGCGAAGCAGCCGATGATAGGTCAATCCCTTGCCGTCGTCGCGGCTCCAGCGAATGGCGACATCGCAGTCCGATTGGTTGAAATCGATCAGTGTGCCCGATGTTTCCAGTCTGACGGCGATGGAGGGATGTTCAAGCTGGAAGGCCCCCAGATGTCGCGACAGCCAGCGTGATGCGAAGGTGGCCGTGGAATGTATGGTCAGGGTGGCATCCGGCGTGTCGCGCACACTGTCGACGGCCTCCCGCAGCGTATTGAAGGCGTCGGCAACCTTGGGCGCCAGTTTCTCCCCCGCCTCCGTCAGCGATACCTGCCGTGCCGTGCGCAGGAAAAGCGGCTCGCCAATATTCTCCTCCAGCAGCTTCACCTGATAGCTCACCGCCGTCTGCGTCATGCCCAGCTCTTCGCCGGCCCTGGTGAAGCTCAGATGCCTTGCGGCGGCATCGAAGACGCGCAGGGCATTGAGGGGGAACTGGCGAGACATCTTCATGGATAAGTTCTCTTTATGTCAAAGGCCAAAGGTTTCATTGGTTTTTCTCCGGAAACCAGAGCATTTTTAGCCAAATTCATCAACTGAGCTTCTGACATTTTTGAATGGAGACGAACATGCGCACAGCACTTTTGCGCGCGTGGTCCCGCCTGCGTGCGGGCCTGCGGACAGCGGAACGATTTACCCTTAAAAGCCTTGCACCGGACAATCTGGCGGATGAAAGCCTGCCGGATGGGCTCAAGCGTGATCTTGGTCTTGAGGATGGGCGTGTCGATTTTCGTTGCGACGGATTTCGGCAACGGAAAATGCTTGCAGCAACTCGGCTGCCACAAGGGCCGCTATGACGGCGGGGCGTTTGTCCCTGACGCTTGTGCCGCCGATGGGCAGGGTGAGCTTTGCAAGGCGGGAAGGGGGCTCTCCTTCCCGTTCCAGCCAATGGGCGAAGGTGGCGCGTTTGGTCTTCGAACCGATCATGCCGACATAAGCGAGATCGTCGCGGGCAAGCGCTTCCTTCGCAATCAGGAAATCGAGCGCATGATCGTGGGTGACGATGATGGCCGCGCCGTTTGCCGGGATTTTCGGAACGAATGCTTCCGGCATGGGGGTCAATATGGACGCCACCACCGGGGGAAGATCGCGCAGCTCGCTTTCACGGGTTTCCACCACCGTCAGGGTCAGGGGCAGCAGCGACAGGGCATCTGCCAGCGCCTTGCCGACGTGACCGGCGCCAAAAATGAAGACGGCTGGCTGCTGTTCGGTTTCGCCCTTCAGCCGCGCTTCAAGCCCGGCAGCGATCTCTGCCGTTATCCGCCGGAAGCGGATGAGGGTGCGACCGCCGCAGCATTGGCCTATTTCCGGCCCTAGCGGAATATCCATGCGGTCTTCGGCAGCACCTGTTCGCAGCATGGCGCGGGCGTGGTCTATCGCCATATATTCGAACTGTCCGCCGCCGATGGTTTCCCACAAGTCAGCCTGTGAGACCAGCATGAAGGTGCCGGCCTCACGCGGGGATGAGCCTTTCACTGCCTCGATTTCGACGAGGATTGCGGGGGCAGGGCGGGCGAGGAAATCGGAGAGGGGGGCGTCAGGCATTGGGGCTGGCCCCCTCATCCGTCCCTTCGGGCCACCTTCTCCTCGGCGGGGAGAAGAAAGGTCCCGCAAGCTCCGCACTACGACGGCAACATTTTTGAATTGCCGTGACGGCGCGGCAAATTTCTTCTCCCCGCCGAGGAGAAGGTGGCCCGAAGGGACGGATGAGGGGGCTCGGCCGCATGGGTACGTCCTCCCTCACACCTTCTTCAGCCGTTCCACTGCCATCAGCACCCGTTCCGGCGTTGCCGGCGCATCGAGGCGCGGGCAGACCTTGTAATCGGCGACGGAGGCGACGGCCATGGAGAGGGCTTCGAGAACCGAGATCGCCAGCATGAAGGGCGGTTCGCCCACGGCCTTGGAGCGGCCGATGGTGGGCTCGGCATTTTCCGCCCATTCCGCCAGCTTGACGTTAAAGCTCTTCGGCCGGTCGGAGGCGAGCGGGATCTTGTAGGTGGAAGGCGCGTGGGTGCGCAGCCGCCCCTTGCCGTCCCACCACAATTCCTCGGTGGTCAGCCAGCCCATGCCCTGCACGAAGGCACCCTCGATCTGGCCGATATCGATGGCCGGGTTCAGCGATTTGCCGACATCGTGGAGGATATCGGTGCGTTCCATCAGGTATTCGCCGGTCAGCGTATCGATCGATACTTCCGAGCAGGCCGCGCCATAGGCGAAATAATAAAACGGCGTGCCACGGCCGGCGGCGCGGTCCCAGTGGATTTTTGGCGTCTTGTAAAAGCCGGCGGCGGAAAGCTGCACGCGGGCGAAATAGGCCTTTTTGATGAAATCGTTGAAGGGGATTTCCTCAAGGCCGATGCGCACCCGGTTTGGCAGGAAGACCACTTCCTCTTCCGGCACGTTCCAGTTGTCAGTGGCGAATTTGACCAGCCTTTCACGGATTTGACGGGCGGCGTCATAGGCCGCCATGCCGTTAAGGTCGGTGCCGGAGGAGGCGGCGGTGGCCGACGTGTTCGGCACCTTGCCCGTCGTCGTGGCTGTAATCTTCACCCTGTTGATATCCACCTGGAAGGCATCGGCCACCACCTGCGCCACTTTGGTGTAGAGGCCCTGGCCCATTTCGGTGCCGCCATGGTTCAGGTGAATGGAGCCGTCATTATAGATATGCACCAGCGCGCCCGCCTGATTGAACGCGGTCATGGTGAAGGAGATGCCGAATTTGACAGGGGTGAGCGCGATGCCCTTGCGGATGATCCGGCTGGTTTTGTTGAACTCGATGATTGCATCACGTCGTGCGCGGTAGTCACTGGAGGTTTCCAGCTCCTCGACGACACGGGCGATGATGTTGTCTTCGACTTCCTGATGATAGGGCGTCGTGGTGCGGCCGGAGCCGGTCTCGCCGTAGAAATTCAGCTTGCGGATATCGAGCGGGTCCTTGCCGACGGCATAGGCGATCTCCTCGATAAACCGTTCCGCGCCGAGCATGCCCTGCGGCCCGCCGAAACCGCGAAAGGCGGTGTTGGAGACGGTGTGGGTTTTCAGCGGCCGCGAGGTGAGATGCACATGCGGGTAGAAATAGCTGGAATCGGCATGGAACAGCGCGCGATCCGTGACCGGGCCTGACAGATCGGAGGAAAAACCGCAGCGGGCGGCATAGGTGGCGTCGACGGCGTGGATGCGGCCTTCCTCATCGAAGCCCAACTCGTAATCGACGCGGAAATCATGGCGCTTGCCGGTGGCGCTCATGTCCTCGTCGCGGTCCGGGCGGATTTTCACGGCCCGGTTCAGCTTCTTGGCAGCGATGGCGCAGAGGGCGGCGAACTGGTTGCCCTGCGTTTCCTTGCCGCCGAAACCGCCGCCCATGCGGCGCACCTGCACGGTGACGGCATTGGACGGCACCTGCAGGATGTGGCTGACGATGTGCTGGATTTCGCTTGGATGCTGGGTGGAACTCCACAGCGTCACCTCGTCATCTTCGCCTGGCACGGCCATGGCGATGTGGCTTTCGAGATAAAAATGCTCCTGCCCGCCGATCCGCATCGTGCCGGTGAGACGACGCGGTGCGACATCCATTTCGATCTTCGCATCGCCACGTTTCAGCGTCATCGGATCGATGACGAGCGCGCCGCCATTCTCAATTGCCGTATCGATATCGGTGAAATGCGGCAGGTCCTTATAGGTGATTTTTGCCTTGCGGGCCGCCTTTCTGGCGATGTCGCGGGTTTCGGCAAAGACCGCGAAGATCGGCTGGCCGTGGAATTCGACCTTTGTCTCGGCCAGCAAAGGTTCGTCGTGGCGACCGCCTGACGAGACATCGTTTTCGCCGGGCACGTCCTTGCCAACCATGACCCAGAGCACGCCCGGTGTGGCCTCCACTTCGGAAAGGTCCATGGAGACGATTTCGGCATGCGCCCGGTCGGAAAGGCCGAGTGCGCCGTGAACGAGGCCGGCGGGCTCAGGGATATCATCGATATATTCGGCGCTGCCCGTCACGTGCTTGTGGGCGGAATCGTGCCGGAGCGACCTGTGGATGGGGCCGTCGATTTCGGTCTTGGTCTTGTCGAAGCTTGTGGTGTCCATGGTTCAAGCCTCCTCCAGCGTGAAGCGCGCGAGTTCCTGCTTCTCGCCCGAAGTCTCAAGGAAGAACCGCGTCAGCAGGTTCTTGGCCGTCATTTGCCTATATTCGGCGGTGGCGCGCCAGTCGGTCAGCGGGGTGAAATCCTCGTCCAGCACATCGCGCGCTGCGTTGATGGTATCCTGCGACCACGCCTTGCCGAGAAGAGCCGCTTCCAGATGAGCGGCGCGTTTCGGCGTGCCGGCCATGCCGCCAAAGGCGATGCGGATGTCCTCAATGGTGCCGTCAGCGTCGAGCGTCAGATTGAAGGCGGCGCACAGCGCCGAAATATCCTCGTCGCGGCGTTTGGAAATCTTGTAGACGGCGTAGTGGCTTTCCGGCTTCTGGAACGGAATGAAAAGCTTTTCGACGAATTCGCCGCTCAGCCGGTCCTGTTTGCCGTAATCGATGAAATAGCTTTCAAGCGGCACGGTGCGGCCGCCGGAAGACGAGCGCAGGGTGAGCGTCGCGCCAAGCGCGATCAGCGCTGGCGGTGTGTCGCCAATGGGCGAGCCGTTGGCGATGTTGCCGCCGATGGTTCCCATATTGCGCACCTGCTCACCACCGAGGCGGTTGAACAGCCGGGCAAGCGGTGGGAAATGGTCTGCAATGGTCTTGAATGCCTGGCTGTAGGTGACGCCGGCACCCAGCGTGATGCCATTTTCATCCACAGTGATGGTTTGCAGGTCTCCGAGATTGTTGATGAAGATGACCGGGTTCAGCGCCCGCATCTGCTTCGTCACCCACAGGCCGACATCGGTGGAACCGGCGACGATGGTGGCCTTCGGTTCAGCGGCGTAAATCTCGGTCAAATCGGAAAGCGTCGCCGGAATGATGGTGCGATCCTCGCCTCTGACGACGGTGATCGTCTCGTTTTCGCGGATCGCCCAGAGCCGTGCCATGATGTCGGTGCGGTCCCGTTGCAGCGGATCGAACAGCGCACTCGGGCGGGCCGCGGCGATTTTTTCGGCGGCTTTCACGATCGGCTCGTAACCCGTGCATCGACAGAGATTGCCTTGCAGCGCCTTTTCAATATCGGCGCGGCCGGGTTTTTCGCTGGTCAGCCAGAGACCGTAAAGCGACATGATGAAGCCCGGCGTACAGAAACCGCATTGCGACCCGTGGAAATCCACCATGGCCTGCTGCACGGGGTGCAGCGTGCCGTCGCGGGCGGCCAGATGCTCCACCGTGACGATGTGGGTGCCGTGCAGCGAGCCCAGAAAACGGATACAGGCATTGACGCTTTCATAACGCAGCGAACCATCCAGCAGCCGCCCGACCAGCACCGTGCAGGCACCGCAGTCGCCTTCCGCACAGCCTTCCTTTGTCCCGGTCAACCGCTTGCTGATGCGGAGGTAATCGAGAAGCGTGTCCGTCGGTCCGAAATCCCTGAGCGAGATGGTTTCGCTGTTGAGGATGAAGCTGATCGCGTCTTTCATGCAATGCCTTGCTGTTTTGACCGGCTGCCGAGCCGGTTTCTTGTCATTGTTCCGATACATCTATGCACGCCCTTGCGCGCATATCGATTTCCGTTTTGGCAATTCATTGTTTCCATAACGGAAAGAAAATCCGGCAATTATTGCGCCGTCCAGCCGCCATCCACGGAAATATGCGTGCCGGTGATATTGCTTGCGGCGTCGCTTGCCAGAAACAGGGCAGCCGCCGCCACGTCATCGACGGTGACGAATTGCTTGGTCGCCTGCAATTCCAGCATCACGTCGTTCTTCACCGCCTCTTCGCTGATGCCGCGCACCTTGGCCATTTCCGGTATCTGCTTTTCGACCAGCGGTGTCAGAACGTAACCGGGACAAATGGCATTGACGGTGACGCCGGTCTGCGCAAGTTCCAGCGCCGCCGTCTTCGTCAGGCCCATGATACCGTGTTTGGCCGCCACATAGGCCGATTTGAACGGCGAGGCGACGAGACCATGGGCCGAGGAAATATTGATGATGCGGCCTTTGCCGGCCTTCTTCATCAGCGGTATCGCGGCGCGCATGGTATGGAAGGAACTGGTCAGATTGATGGCGATGATCCAGTCCCATTTTTCCGTCGGAAACTCCTCGATGGGCGCGATGTGCTGGATGCCGGCATTGTTGACGAGCACGTCCACCGAGCCGAGCTTTTCGTGAGAAGTGTGGATGAGGTCGGCGATTTCGTCCGGTTTCGTCATGTCCGCCGGGTGATAAAGCACGCGCCCGCCGCTTTCGGCTTCCAGCAAAAGACGGAGTTTTTCAATCTCGTCCTCGTCGCCGAAACCGTTCAGCACGATATTGGCGCCTTCTCTCGCAAATCTCTGGGCGATGGCAAGGCCGATACCGCTTGTGGAGCCTGTCACGATAACTGTCCGATGCATGCTTTCCCCTTTTTGCATTACTTCGCACATGTTTAGGCAGGGTATGCCCAAAGGGGGCTGGCTGGCAATCGCCATTTCTGGCGCCATTTCGCGGGCCATTTCAGGCAAGGGTGGCGCAGCGGCGAATCCGGCTGCGCCTATCCATTTTTTCGAAGCTAAGCTTCCAGATTTTGCGTTTGTCTGAGGGGCTGTGCGTCCCTATCTCTGAGGCAAGCAAACAGAGGTATCGTTTATGGAACTCGGTCTTTACACATTCGCGGATGTCAATCCCAACCCCGCCGATGGCCGCGGGCCGGAAGGCGCGCGCCGTCTGAAGAATCTTCTCGAGGAAATCGAGCTTGCCGATCAGGTCGGGCTCGATGTTTTCGGGCTGGGCGAGCACCACCGCCCGGATTATGTCGCTTCCTCGCCCTCCACCGTGCTTGCGGCGGCGGCTGTCAAAACCAGGAACATCCGTCTCACCAGCGCCGTCTCGGTGTTGAGTTCGGATGATCCGGTGCGGGTGTTCCAGCAGTTTTCCACCGTCGATCTCCTGTCGAACGGTCGCGCCGAAATCATGGCCGGGCGTGGCTCCTTCATCGAATCCTACCCGTTGTTCGGTTACGACCTTGAGGATTACGACGTGCTCTTCGCCGAAAAGCTCGATCTGCTGCTGGCGCTGCGCGAACAGGAAATCGTCACCTGGTCCGGCACCAAACATCCGGCCATCAACGGGCGTGGGGTCTATCCGCGCCCGTTGCAGGAGCGTCTGCCGGTGTGGATCGCAGTGGGCGGCACGCCGCAATCGGTGGCGCGTGCCGGGGCCATGGGCCTGCCGGTGGCGCTTGCCATTATCGGCGGCGAATATCGCCGTTTCGCGCCGCTGTTCGATCTCTACCACGAGGCGGCCCGCCGGGCGGGGCAGGAGAAAACCAAGCTGCGCACCAGCATCAATGTGCACGGCTTCATTGCCGACACCACCGACAAGGCGGCGGACCAGTTTTACGGCCCGCAGGCGGAGGTGATGAACCGCATCGGCCGCGAGCGCGGCTGGGGGCCGACGAACCGCGCGCATTTCGACGCTGCACGCGGGCCGGAAGGCAATCTCTTCCTCGGTGAGCCGGAACTGGTGGCGGAAAAGATCATCAAGGCGCATGGCGTGTTCAGGAATGATCGCTTCCTGCTGCAAATGGCCATCGGCCCGATGCCGCACGACCAGATCATGCGCGGCATCGAGCTTTATGGTACGAAAGTCGCGCCGATCGTCAGAAAAGAATTGACGGGGAGCGCCGATCCGGTGAAAGCCACGGCTTGATGATTACCAAGGCGGGCGTTTTGAGACCCGCCAGGCAGAACGACGGACAGAGACATGGTCATTTCCACCGAAGAAGAACTGGTTCTGCTGAAGGATATCGGCCGTTTGTGCGCCGTCGCGATGCAGACCATGGCGGACGCGCTGGAACCCGGCATCACCACGGCCGAACTGGATGCTATCGGCCGCAAGGTGCTGGAGGATAATGGTGCGCAATCGGCGCCGGAATTCTGCTACAAGTTTCCCGGCGCGACCTGCATCAGCGTCAACGAGGAAGTGGCCCACGGCATTCCGGGGCCACGCATCATCAAGGCGGGCGATCTCGTCAATATCGATGTCTCGGCGGTGAAGAACGGCTTTTTCGGCGATACCGGCTCGTCTTTTGCCGTGCCGCCGGTGAGGAAGGATATCGAGCGTCTGTGCCGCGATGGCAAGCGCGCCATGTGGACGGGCCTGCAGCAGGTGAAAACCGGCCGGCCTTTCGCCGATATCGGCAATGCCATCGGCGCTTTTGCCAAAAAGAACCGCTATACGCTGATCACCAATCTGGCGAGCCACGGCATCGGCCGCTCCCTGCATGAGGAGCCGAAGGAACTGGCGACCTGGCCGGACAAGGACGAGCGGCGCATCATGCAGGAAGGCATGGTGTTCACCGTCGAGCCGTTTCTTTCGACGGGCGCCTATTGGGCCGAAGACGGCGACGATGATCCATGGACGCTCTACAGCGATCCGAGCGCGCCGACGGTCCAATATGAGCATACGGTTGTGGCGACGAAAAACGGGCCGCTGGTGCTGACGCTTGCGGAGTGACAGCCACACCTGCCTCCGTCACCCTCGCTTTTAAGGTTGGAGCGAGCGCGCGCCGCTTGTTTCTTTTCCCCGCCGGGGAGAAGTCCGCGGCAGCGGGATGAGGGGACAAGCTCTCCGAAATCCGGCAAGGTTGCCCCCTCATCCGACCCTTCGGGCCACCTTCTCCCCCTCGGGGAGAAGAATACGCGGCATTCTTGGAACGCATTGTCGCTCGCCACGTGACCGATAAAGGCGGCTTATGACGCCGATCAAAATAACTCGTTTGTCGCTCATCCACCCGGTTGCGATAAGCCATGCATGACCACCGACAAGCCACTTTCCGCCAGACATCTGACTGCACTCGGTTTCGCCGGGGCTCTCATGATGGCATCCGCCATGGGTTTCGGCCGCTTTTCCTTCACCCCCATCCTGCCCGGCATGATGGCGGATGTGCCGCTTTCGGCGGGCGATGCGGGCATCGTGGCGGCGGGCAATTTTGCCGGTTATCTGGCGGGTGCGGTGCTTTCGGCCTATTCCTGGGGTTCGGGGAGGGAGCGGCTTGTAGCACTTGGCGGGCTGTTTTCCACCGCCGCGCTGCTGCTGGCCATGGCCGCTTTCAATTCCGTCGCGGCCTTCACCGTCATCCGGTTTCTGGCGGGTGTCGCCAGCGCGCTGACCATGATCTTCACCTCGCAGATCGTCATCGGCCATGCCGCAAAGGCCGGCAGGGACGCGGTTCAGGCGCTGCATTACGGCGGTGTGGGTGCGGGTATCGCCATCTCCTCGCTCGCGGTTTATCTGATCGGTGTCGTTTTTGATGGCGGCGGCGCCTCCTGGCGGGAGGAGTGGATCGCCGGTGCCGTCTTTTCCTTCCTGACGTTCCTTCTCGTCTGGCGGGTGCTGCCCGCAGGCCCGCCGCGGCATGCGTCCTCGGTGGCCGAGCCGCCGCTTGTATGGACGCGGCCGCTCTTCCTGACGACGCTCGCCTATGGGCTTTTCGGTTTCGGCTACGTCATCACCGCCACCTTCATCGTTGCAATTGCCCGCATGGCTGCCGCAGGTGCCTTCGTGGAGTTTCTGGCCTGGTTCATCACCGGCTGCGCCGCCGCCGTTTCGCTGTTCCTGTGGAAACCGGTGCTGAAGTCGCAGGGGCTGAAACGCGCTTTTGTGATCGTTCTCGCCGTCGAAGCCATTGGCGTCTTCGCTTCCGTGATGCTGCCGCCGGTGCCGGGTGTTCTGGCGGGCGGCCTGCTGCTCGGGCTGACCTTCATGGTCATCACCGCTTATGGCCTGCAGCTTGGCCGGGAATTTGCCGGGCCAAGCCCGCGCCGCGCCTTCGCGCTGATGACGGCCGCCTTCGGAACGGGCCAGATCGTCGGGCCGCTGGCCGCCGGTTGGATCGCCGAGGTGACGGGCAGTTTTACCGCACCCAGCATTCTCGCTTCCGCCGTGCTTGTCGTCAGTATTGTTCTGATGCTGCCGGTGCTCGCCACGGAGCGGCGGCGCTAGGCCTCTCCGGTTTTCCCCGCGCCGATCCAGATATTTTGCGAGGTTTTCGCCGGGATTTATCCGCCGTTCGCGTCTTACATCTTGTTAAGGTCAGCGCTTCGCCGTTGCTGTGCACAAATTTCTGCCCTAGGTTCGGGCCATCTAGTGCTTCGCCAATAATGGCTGATTTCAAACGCGCGTGAGTTCTAAACGTGTTTCATTCTTTCTTTCCCAAGCCGAAAGCCTTCTTTACCTCCGCCATCGTTTGGGCCTTCTTCGCCATTCTTGCCTGGTATTTCATCGTTGAAAGGGTAGGGGCGTCCTGGGGCTATGTGATGCCCGAACAGGAACCCTACGATCTCAGCTATTTTCTGGTTCCCGCAAATCTGTTCTTTTACGGCTATCTCGCATCTTGCCTGGCGTTATTCGGCGTTATCTGGACTGTCATCGCCAGAGATCATCCCTGGAAGTTCTGGTCCATATGGGGATCGCTGCTGATTATCGCGGTGACCTATTTTGGCGTTCAGATTTCCGTCGTCATCAACAATTTCCGGCGGCCTTTCGGTGACCTTCTGCAAAATGCCCTTTCCAAACAACCGGGTATCGAAGTCTGGGATTTCTACAGCCTCCAGATCGTCTTCGCCAAGATCGCCTTTCTCAGCATGGCGGTTTCGATCCTGACGGATTTCTTCACCAGCCATTATATCTTCCGCTGGCGAACCGCGATGAACGACTTCTACATGTCCAAATGGGAAAAGCTGCGCCATATCGAAGGTGCTTCTCAGCGCGTTCAGGAAGATACGATGCGCTTCTCCTCCACGCTGGAGGCTTTGGGCATCACCCTGATCAATTCGGTGATGACGCTCGTCGTTTTCCTGCCGATCCTGTTTGCGCTGTCGTCCTATGTTTCCGAATTGCCGATCATCGGCGAAGTGCCGCATGCGCTGTTCTGGCTGGCGATCGTCTGGTCGATATTCGGTACGGTGCTTTTGGCGACGGTCGGCATCAAACTGCCCGGTCTGAACTTCCGCAACCAGCGTGTGGAAGCTGCCTATCGTAAGGAACTGGTCTATGGCGAGGATCACGCCGACCGCGCCCAGCCGCCGACAGTCAAGGAGCTTTATTCCAATGTGCGGAAAAACTATTTCCGCATGTACTGGCACTATCTCTATTTCAACGTGGCGCGGTATTTCTACATTCAGGCCGATGCGGTGTTCCTGCTCCTGATGCTCGTTCCCACCATCGTGGCCGGTAAGATCACCTATGGTATCTACCAGCAGATCGCCACGGCCTTTGGTCAGGTCAGCAATTCGTTCCAGTATCTGGTCAATTCCTGGACGACGATCATCGAGTTGCTTTCCATCCACAAACGTCTCGTGGCCTTCGAAGCGGCGATTGATGACAAGCCCCTGCCTGATATCGACGTGCGTTATCTGCAGCGGGAAGCGGAAGCCGGTGAACTGGCGGCCAACAAGCCCTGAAAAAAGGCGGTCGATTGGCCGCCTTCAGGTCTTGAGCACGTCCTACGGAGACGATGTGTTTGGTGAATTGCCTCATCCGCACCCGTCACCCCGGACTAGATCCGGGGTCCAGCGCGATCAAGTCCTCGATCGCAAAAGACTCTTATCACGGCGCGGATGCGCCGTGGCTGGATGCCGGGTCATCCTCGGGCTTGTTCCGGGGACCGGCATGACGGAGGAGAGGTGTTCGACCTTTGTCACGAAACGGAGAGTGTGAGGAAGTTTACCCCTCGGTCTTCTGCTTCTTGCGGGCCTCGATCATCGGCATGGCCTCAGCATAACTCACGCAGGCGACATCGTCTTTCCGGCAGACTTCGCGCAGCAGGCGCTCATAGGCGTTCCAATAGGCGCCGCCATTCATCTTCACGAAATGAAAGCCCATCTGCAGCGGAATGCGCTCGCCATTGTATTGCCTGTCGAAAGCGTTGCGGAAGGCCGTATAGGCACGGTCTTCAAATTCCCTGGCGCGATCCGGCGTCTCGACGCCGATGGAATGGCGGATGAAGAGATTGTAGTCCATGGCGATGATGGGGCGGTTGCCCGGACCTTCGGGAATGAGCGGCAGGCCGAAATGTTCGATGCCGTCGCGTTCCACCGGCCATTCCGGTCCCTTGGTGATGCTGGTGGCGTCGTAAACGAAACCGTGTTTTTTCTGCGCGGCGGTCAGCGCCGGCCCCTGCGACAGATAGGGCGCGCGGAAACCGTTGATGTTCTTGACCATGTCGCGCCAGCCTTCGGGTTCCTCGCCCTTCTTGCCGATCATCTGCCAGGCGTTTTCCAGCGTGCTGGTGAAGGTGGTGAATTCGCCGTCCCATTGTTCCGCGGTCCATTGACCGCCATCGAAATGGCCGCAGGTGTGGTTGCCGATCTCGTGACCTTCGCGATAAGCCGCCCAGATGTTCCTGAGCCTTGCCTCCACCTCTTCCGGCGATTGGCCGAAACCGACATTGGAGCGGCCCGCCTTCTGGCCGGGTCCCTGATAGGTCTTGGCGCTGGTCTTCCTGTCCATCACCAGCGTGCAGGCCAGGAAATAGGTGAAATGCGCGCCGACTTGCCTGCCCGTCGCCCGGCTTCTTTCCCACAGCGAATTGTCGCCCGCACCGTCGAAGGACACGATGACAAGCTGCTTCGGCTTCTCAGCCTCCTGCGCAAGAGCGGGAAGGGCGGCGAGAAGCGACAGGGAAAAGGCGGCAAATGGGCGAAACATCAGGTATCCGTCATATGAAACACCGTGGCCTTTTGCGGGTGGAATAAGGCGAAGCTTTGAATAGTCTGGCGTTTTCATGACTTTCGGCCTAATTCCTGTTCTCAACTGCGGTGATAAGGCCGCTTCGTTCCACCGGGGGACCGTGTTCCATGCTTTTTCTCGCACTCTGTCTTGCCTTGTTCCTGCTGACCCATCTTTTGAAGGTGGTCGCACCGCATTTTCGCGCGCGGATGATCGCGACGATGGGCGAAGGCCCTTTCAAGGGCGTCTATTCGCTCGTCAGCCTCATCACGCTCGGCCTCGTCATCTATGCCTTCGGCGAAGCGCGGCAGGAAACCGGGATGGTCTGGTATCCGCCGGTCTGGACGAGCCATCTCGCCGTGACCCTGATGCTGCCGGCGATGATCTGTCTTGTCGCCAGCCTCATCCCGGCTGGCCACATCGCAGTGAAGACGAAACATCCGCTCATTCTCTCGGTGAAGATCTGGGCGCTTGCCCATCTTCTGGCCAATGGCGAGACGTCCTCGATCCTGCTCTTCGCATCGTTCCTCGCCTGGGGCGTGGTGATGCGGATTTCGCTGAAGCGCCGGGAGCGAGCGGGCGAAAAAGTGGTCCGGGACTTCGTTTCGAGCCGCTACGATCTGGTGGCGGTTGTCGGCGGCATCGTTCTCTGGGGCGCTTTCATCCTGAAACTGCACGAATGGTTGATCGGCGTTCAGCCAATCGCGATGTAGGAAATCAACGTTTCCCCCTTACATATCAGGCAAAATAGGCTAGAAGGCCGACCAAGACCCGGTCGGCCTGACTTTTGCCAACCCGGGTAAGCGGCTTGGTATGTCCGCGAACGGATGGATCGGAAGCGATCTCCGCGCGGGTAACGGAGAATTTGATGGCAAACGAAAATGATACCTTTATCCGCGAAGTGAACGAGCAGATCCGCTCCGAGCAGCTGTCGCGCTTCTGGGGCCGGTACGGTATCGTGGTCGTGGGCGCCGCCATTCTCGTGGTTGTGGGCGCCGCCGGCGCAGGCATCTACGAATACTGGAACACCAGCCGCGCTTCCAATTCCGGCGACCAGTTTCTTGCGGCGCTGAAGCTTGCCTCGGACAACAAGACGGATGAGGCGCTGAAGGCCTTCGCCGATCTCGAAACCTCCGGTCACGGTAACTACCCCGTCCTGGCGAAGTTCCGCTCGGCCACGTTGCTGTCGCAGAAGGGCGATGCGGCCGGCGCCATCGCCGCCTTCACCGCCATTGGCAACGATACGTCCGCGCCGCAGGTCTTCCGCGATACCGCCAAGGTGCGCGCCGCATGGCTGCTGGTGGACAACGGCACCTATGATCAGGTCGTGGCGCTGGCCGAGCCGCTCAGCACTGAGGGCCAGACCATGCGCGCATCCGCCCGTGAGGCTCTGGGTCTCGCCGCCTACAAGGCCGGCGATTTCGCCAAGGCCAAACAATGGTTCGAACAGATCGTCAGCGACACGCAGGCGCCGCGCAACGTGACGAACCGCGCGCAGATCATGCTCGACAATATCACCGCTTCGGGCAAGGCTGCTTAAAGCCGCTTCGCCATACGAGATCGCCCCGGCATTTCTTCGCATTGCCAAAGCGATCCAACTCATTATTTTACGCATGTCCTTTGCCCAAAACAGGTAACGTTTTGGGCGGACTTGCTTTAAGGAACCAGGATCAATGAGCTTCACCGTCGCCATAGTCGGGCGCCCCAATGTCGGCAAGTCCACGCTTTTCAACCGTCTCGTCGGAAAGAAGCTGGCGCTGGTGGACGACACGCCGGGTGTTACCCGCGACCGCCGCCCCGGCGAGGCGAAGCTGGTCGACCTGCGTTTCACCATCATCGATACAGCCGGTCTGGAGCAATCCGGGCCGGAAACGCTTCAGGGCCGCATGTGGGCGCAGACGGAAGCGGCGATCGACGATGCCGATGTGACGCTGTTTGTCGTGGACGCCAAGGCGGGCCTGACGCCGGCTGACGAGACGCTGGCGGAAATGCTGCGCCGTCGCGGCAAGCCGGTCGTGCTGGTGGCCAACAAGTCCGAAGCGCGCGGCTCCGACGCCGGTTTCTACGACGCCTTCACGCTCGGCCTCGGCGACCCGTGCCCGATTTCGGCCGAACACGGTCAGGGCATGATCGACCTGCGCGACGCCATTGTCGAGGCAATCGGCGAGGACGTCGCTTTCCCGCCTGAGGTGGATGAGGCGGAGACGGATATCGTTCTGCCGCGCACCGAACCCGGCAGCGAGGACGAGGAAGACGAAGAGCCGGTTTACGATGAGACCAAGCCGCTGCGCGTCGCCATTATCGGCCGCCCGAATGCGGGCAAGTCGACGCTCATCAACCGTTTCCTCGGTGAAGACCGCCTGCTGACCGGCCCGGAAGCCGGCATTACCCGCGACAGCATCTCGGTCGAATGGGACTGGCGCGGCCGCACCATCAAGATGTTCGACACTGCCGGTATGCGCCGCAAGGCCAAGGTGACGGAGAAGCTGGAAAAGCTTTCGGTGGCGGATTCGCTGCGCTCCATCCGTTTTGCCGAAACCGTGGTGATCGTGTTCGACAGCACCATCCCCTTCGAAAAGCAGGATCTGCAGCTGGTCGACCTCGTCATCCGCGAAGGCCGCGCCGCCGTGCTTGCCTTCAATAAGTGGGACCTGGTGGAAGACCCGCAGGCCTATCTGGCCGATCTGCGTGAAAAGACCGAGCGCCTCTTGCCGCAGGCGCGCGGCATCCGCGCCGTGCCGATTTCCGGCCAGACGGGTTATGGTCTCGACCGGCTGATGCAGAATATCATCGATACCGACAAGGTCTGGAACCGCCGCATCTCCACCGCAAGGCTCAACCGCTGGCTGGATTCGCAGACCACGCAGCATCCGCCGCCGGCCGTTTCCGGCCGCCGCCTGAAGCTGAAATACATGACGCAGGTAAAGGCCCGCCCGCCGGCCTTCATGATTTCCTGCACACGGCCGGAAGCCATTCCGGAGAGCTATACGCGTTATCTGGTGAACGGTCTGCGCAAGGATTTCGACATGCCCGGCGTGCCGATCCGCGTGCATTATCGCGGGTCTGATAATCCGTTCGAGAGCAAGGCGAAGAAGAGGCGGTAATCGGTCGTCGTTTTTATGATGCACGAGGCTGCGGCGTGTTTCTTCTCCCCGAGGGGGAGAAGGTGGCCCGAAGGGTCGGATGAGGGGGCAACCTCTCCGTATATTGTTGGCCTCGCCCCCTCATCCCGCTGCCGCGGACTTCTCCCCCTCGGGGAGAAGAAACAAGCGGTGGACGCTCATCCAACGCCTTGTTTTGAAGAGTAAAAGACCATGCTGATCAAGCAGACCGACTATCACCGCATTTACCGCGTCATCAACAGCCTGCTCATCAGCCAAAATGCCGATCCCGCCTCGGCCTCCATGTATTTCAGCACTTTCGGCGCCTTCATCCTGCAGCAGCATTACAAGGTGAAGGCTGTGCCGAAGGGTGGGCTTGCAGCCTATAATCTCGGTGGAACCGTCCTGCTGTTCGCCGATCATCGCGACGATGGTTATGTGACGGGCGCGGGCGAGAACTTCCATTGCTGGGTGGAGGCGGATGGCTGGGCCATCGATTTCATGGCGCCTGCCTTTTCGCAAGGCGCCGATGGGCTTGCTGTGCCGGCAAAGATGTTCCAGCGACCGCTTGTCGCCATGGCGGCATCCATCAACGATCTCGGGCAATCCGGCGATTTCTTCTACCGCTCCGAACCGGAAGCCACGGCCAAGCGCTTTGCCGACTGGCACAAACAGGCGATGATCGGCGATATGGCGAGCGTTGCCGCCAACTGGTTCCGCAAGTCGCCGAAACAGATGGCCGCATCGCTTTCGGTAACGGATCGCGACGGCAAACCGCGCACCGTGCCGCTTTCCGGCCATATGCTCGCCGGAGCATGGTGAAGGCGGGTTACGCCGCAGGGCGTTATCCCGAAGGTTTTGTCAGCAAAAGGTCTTTTGATTTATAAGGGCAATGTTGCTACGCAGACTGGGCTTCAACTGCGACGGGATTGACGTGTTCCTATGGCCGATGACACGATTTCAATAAGCTTCACGCCCGATCCGAAACATGTGCCCGACTATGTTCACGGCTATCAAAATCAGGCCTATGAAAATTACAGCATGATTTGTGACAAGTCCTGGAAGCGCCATTTTGCCTCGGCCAGAGCGCATCTATCCTCGTTTGCGGGACTTGCTGCCGGTTTCATCTATTCCTTAAGCCTGCCGTGGTTTCCGGGCGTCTGGCCGGTGGTCGGTTATTGGGTGTTTGCACCCGCACCTTTTGTGGCCCTCGCCATATGGTTCATTATCTCGCGGGGCTCGAGAAACGAGATGAAATCCTACTACGAGGTTCTGGCACATTGGAATATTGCCAATGATCGGATGTATTCGCCTCACACGGAGGTTGAGATAGGACCCGAGGGTTACAAGCAGGTCACAAGACTGGACACCGTGCAGCTGAGCTGGGCGCGCTACCATCTCGCACTCACGCCGCCGGATAGTCTGGTGCTGGTTTTCCACGGGACGGTGGTCGTCATACCCAACAGCGCCCTGCCGATTGCTGCAAAGGACATCATCGAGAAGATCAATCACTGGTGCGCAGCCCAGCAGAAGGAGCTTCTTCCCTTATCCCGAAGCGGCATCTGAAGGTGGCGGTATCATCCGGAAACAGAGGACGGCCAGCGTGTTCTCGCGGCAGCCGCCTGACGTCAATCAGCAGCCCGACCCCGTTCTAAAGATAACGGCAGTCGCGTCCTGATCGCCTTGTGACATTCCCGCTCCGTTTCGTCCACCGTTTCCGAACGGAATCCTCAGGCAAGCTGCGAACGGGATAGAAGCGGCAAGGATTTTCCGGCGGCGTGGATGACATTGTCGAGGAATTGCTTTGAGGCTTTTTCCCAGCTGTAGCTCCTGGAAAGCGCCAGCGCCTCCTGCGGCGAACAATGAAGCGCCGCCAGACAGGCATCGCGAAGATTGTCGTCCAGCGCACCGGCTGCCGGGTTGCCGCCGAGAATATCGATCGGCCCGGTGACGGGGAAGGCGGCCACGGGCACACCGCTTGCCAGCGCCTCCAGAATGGTGTTGCCGAACGTGTCGGTCTTCGAGGGGAAAACGAAGACATCTGCCTGCGCATAGGCATCGGCCAGCTCCTCACCGGTCTTGACGCCGGTGAACAGCACATCCGGATATTTTTCCTGCAATTCATGGCGGGCGGGGCCGTCGCCGACGACGATCTTCGATCCCGGCAGGTCCAGTTCCAGGAATTCCGGCAGGTTCTTCTCCACCGCCACACGCCCCACCGTCATGAAGATCGGCCGCGGCAGGTCGAAAGGCAGCTTTGCTTTCGGACGGGGATGGAAAAGTTCGGCGTCAATGCCGCGGCTCCAGCGCTTCAGATTGCGCACGCCGCGCGCTTCCAGTTCGGTTTCAAGGCTCGGCGTCGCCACCATGCAGGTGTTGCCGCCATTGTGGAACCAGCGCACGAAGGCGTAAAGCCAGCTTTCCGGGACGGGGAAACGTGCCGCGACATATTCGGGAAAGCGGGTGTGATAGCTGGTGGAAAAGCGCATGTGGTTCTTCACGCACCAGCGCCGCGCCATGAAGCCGAGCGGCCCTTCCGTCGCAATATGCACGAAAGACGGCTGGCTTTTTTCGATCTCCGCCGCCACACGGCGATAACCGGCGACGGAAAGGCGGATTTCCGGATAGGTGGGGCAGGGGATGTTGTAGAAACTCTGTGGCGTGACCATGCGCACATCCACACCCAGCCGCGCGAGTTCGGTATTGGTGTTTTCTATGGAGCGAACCACGCCGTTGACCTGCGGGTGCCAGGCATCTGTGACAATCGTGATTCTCGTCATGAAACACTGATCCTGCTCATCTGCGCGCGGGCGAATCCCCATTGCCCGGCTTCTGCCCGTATATGCGGCGCGCGTGTTACAGGATCATGTCAGGGTGTGTGACGGCGGGGAAGCGTGGTTTTTGCGCAGAAGTTTGCGGTTATCCACGGCGCTCCCCCAGTGCGACGGAGCCTTATCCCACCAGCGGCAGCAGCTCGGGGCTGATTAGCGCGCCGTGATGGCCGATGACGGTTGCCGCCGCCCTTGCTGCAAAGGTGGCCGCTTCCTCCGGCGAGCTGCCGGTCACGTAACGGGCGAGGAAGGCGCCGTTGAAGCTGTCGCCGGCGCTTGTCGTATCCACCACGTCCACGGCCTTTTCCGCCGGGGCATGGCTGCGGCTGCCGCCGAAATCGAGCGTCGCGCCCTTGGCTCCATCCTTGACCACGATGTTCTCGACGCCAAGCGAACGGTAGCGGTTGATGGTCGCTTCAACGGAGACATCGCCGAAATGGCTCGCCTCGTCATCGAAGCTTGGCATGACAAGCGTTGCGGCGCGTGCGCCGTTGGAGATGGTCTCGAGCATCGTATCCTTATTCGCCCACAGGCGCGGGCGGATGTTGGGATCGAAGACCACCAGCTTGCCCGCCGCCCTGGCGCGGCGCAGCTCGGCCAGAAACGTATCGACATCATGGGCGGAGGCGAGAATGGCGAGCGTGATGCCGGAGAAATAAACGACATCGGCGCTTTCCACCGTCCTGCGCAGGTGGTCCGCATCGGCGGCGAGCTGCCTTGCGGCGGCGGCGTTGCGCCAGTAGCTGAAGGTGCGTTCGCCGTCCTTCAGGTTGATGAGGTAGAGGCCGGGCGTGCCGCCCTTGATGCGGCGGATTTTCTCCGTGCCGATGCCGGCATCCGCGATGAAGGTGAGCATGTCTTCCGAAAGCGGATCGTCGCCGAGTGCGGTGAAATAATCGACCGACCAGTCGCCCGGCAGGCAGGCGCGCGCATACCAGGCGGTATTGAACGTATCTCCGGCGAACCCCTTGCGCAGCAGCCCGTTGCCGGCCTGCGACAGCTCCACCATGCATTCGCCAATCGACAGAAACCGTCCGCCCACGCCGTCATCCTCCCGTTTTTTCCAGCCATGCGGCTTACGACGAGTGCGCGCCGCTGACAAGGGCGGTTGTGGCCGTTTGTGCATGTGCGAAGTTCCGGTTTACGCGGCCGCACAGGCTTTATATTCTCCCGCCAGACACATCAGGAGATCGCCGATGACGTTACCCCATGCCCCGGTCCACAAACCCCAAGCGCAATCGGACTGGTGGAAGGGAGCGGTGATCTATCAGGTCTATCCGCGCTCGTTTCAGGATACGACGGGTGACGGTTACGGCGATCTTGCCGGGGTGACGAAACGTCTGCCCTATATCGCCTCGCTCGGTGTCGACGCCATCTGGCTCTCGCCTTTCTTCACCTCGCCCATGGCCGATATGGGGTATGACGTTTCCGATTATTGCAATGTCGATCCGATGTTCGGCACGCTTGCCGATTTCGACGCGCTGATGGCAGAGGCGCACCGGCTGGGGCTGAAGGTCATCATCGATCAGGTCATCTCGCACACGTCGGACCGGCATCCATGGTTCGTGGACAGTCGGGCGAGCCGCACCAACAGCAAGGCCGACTGGTATGTCTGGGCCAATCCCAAACCGGATGGCACCGCCCCCACCAACTGGCTTTCCGTGTTCGGCGGCCCGGCATGGGAATGGGACGGCGTGCGCAAGCAATATTACATGCACAGCTTCCTCTCCTCGCAGCCGGATTTGAACTTCCACAATCGCGAGGTTCAGGATGCGCTTCTCGAAACCGTGCGTTTCTGGCTGGATCGCGGGGTGGACGGTTTCCGGCTCGATACCGTCAACCATTATTTCCATGACAAGCTTTTGCGCGATAACCCGCCGCTTTTCGACGAGGAAAGTTTCGGTCTCGATGCCTCGGACGTCAATCCCTACGGTATGCAGGACCATCTCTACGACAAGACGCGGCCGGAAAACGTGGCTTTCCTCAAGCGCTTCCGCGTGCTGCTCGATGAATATGAAGGCCGCGCCACCGTGGGTGAGGTGGGAGATGGGGCGCGCTCACTGAAGACGGTGGCGGCCTATACGTCCGGCAATGACAAGCTCAACATGTGCTACACGTTCGACCTGCTGGGGCCGGATTTCAGCGCGAAGCATCTGCGCGCCTCGGTGGAGACCTTCGGCAAGGTGGTGACGGATGGCTGGGTGTGCTGGGCCTTTTCCAACCATGATGTGGTGCGCCATCTCAGCCGTTTTTCCGAAAGCGTGGAGGAGCAGACACGGGTGGCGAAGCTCGCCATCTGCGTTCTCGCCAGCCTGCGCGGCTCCATATGTCTCTATCAGGGCGAGGAGCTGGGGCTGACCGAGGCCGAGCTTGCGTTTGAGGATCTGCGCGATCCCTACGGCATTCGTTTCTGGCCCGCCTTCAAGGGGCGCGACGGATGCCGCACGCCGATGGTGTGGGAAACCGGCAAGCCGAATGCCGGTTTTTCAAGCGCTGAAAAGCCTTGGCTGCCAGTGCCCTATGTCCATGCCATGCAGGCTGTGGATGCGCAGGAGCGCAAGCCGGGTTCGGTTCTGAACCATTACCGCGCTGTCTTGTCCTTCCGCAAAGGTCACGGCGCGCTGCGTGACGGGGACATACACTTCATCAAGACCAACCTCGATGTGCTGGCCTTCACGCGCAGCAAGGGTGACGAAAAACTGCTGTTCGTTTTCAACCTGACGCGTGAGGCGGTGGAGTTTCCGGTGCCGAAGGCCATGCGTGTCACGGATATTGTGCCGATGCCGGGTTTTGCGCCGCTGTTCGATGCTGATATCGTGAAGCTCGAGGGGCTGGATGTATTTTGCGGGATCGTTGCATGAGTGGTCAATTCGTCATTGGAAACGCCGCCGACTATCGGGATGACTGGTGCCTTTTGCGGCACCGGCTGTGGCCGGATACCTCGCCCGCCGAACATATGGCCGAATTGCAGGACGTTTCCGAAACCGGGGCTGGATTGATTGTCCACGATCCGGCCGGAGTGGCCATCGGTTTTGCCGAGGTCAGCCTGCGGCGGGATTACGTCAACGGCTGCGATACCTCTCCCGTGGCGTTTCTTGAGGGGATTTATGTCGAGGAGGCGTTTCGCAGACAGGGCGTTGCCGCCGCGCTGGTGGCCGAAGTGACCCGCTGGGCGGTTGGTCAGGGCGTGAGCGAGCTTGCTTCCGATGCCGATATTGCAAATGTCGATTCACATCGCATGCATACGGCGCTGGGGTTTGAGGAGACGGAGCGGGTGGTTTATTTCCGCAAGCTGCTGCCCTCGGATTGAGGGGAGACACAATGATTTTTGCCGATCCTCCACTCTTGTGACAAGCACAGGAATAGGGATCGGCGTTTCATCCTCCCAGCCGGGATGTTTTCCGGTCAATCAGATCAGCGCAAACCGGTCCACGTCCACCATGCCCATATCCGAAATCTTCAGATGCGGGATAACGGGCAGGGGCAGAAAGGCCACCTGCAGGAAAGGCTCTTCCAGTGTGGTGCCGAGCGCATAGGCCGCTTTTCTGAGCGTGTGCAGCGTATCGCGCACCGTCTCGTAGGGTTCGAGGCTCATCAGCCCGGCCACGGGAAGCGCGATTTCGCCGGTCACCCTGCCGTCTTCCACCACCACGAAACCGCCCTTGATTTCGCCGAGCCGGTTGGCGGCCAGCGCCATGTCGTCTTCGCTCACGCCGACGACGCAGATATTGTGGCTGTCATGGCCGACGGTGGAGGCGATGGCGCCTTTCTTCAGGCCGAAGCCCTGCACGAAACCATTGGCATGGTTGCCGTTCTTGCCGTGTCGTTCGATGACGGCGACCTTGATGATGTCGTTCTCGAGATCGACTGTCGTCTGGTTGCCATCCGTCGGCAGTTTATAGCGGCGATGTTCGGTGATGATCTTGCCGGGAAGCACGCCCATGACGGGTGTTTCGCCTTCGGTGACAGGCACGCCGAAATGGGAAGCGAGTACCGGTCGTGCCTTGACGCTGTCGAGACCAACGGGGGCGACCGGCTTGCGGGTGGCAAACAGGGCGTCATCGACGATCCGGCCGCCGGAAAGCACCATGCCGGCCTTGCAGTTCTGCAGGCTGTCGACGACCACGAGATCGGCGCGCCAGCCGGGCGCGATGAGGCCGCGGTCGCGCAGGCCGAAGGCTTTTGCGGCGGAAATCGAGGCGGCGCGGTAGATGGCGAGCGGTTCGACGCCATTGGCGATGGCGGTGCGGATCATGTAGTCGAGATGGCCCTGTTCGGCGATATCGAGCGGGTTGCGGTCATCCGTGCAGAGCGCCAGATAGGGCGACAGGCGTTCGGTGATAACAGGCATCAGCGCGTGCAGGTCTTTCGAGACCGAGCCTTCGCGCACCAGAATATGCATGCCCTTGCGGATTTTTTCGAGCGCTTCCGGTGCGTTCGTGCATTCATGTTCGGTGCGGATGCCGGCGGCGAGATAGCCGTTCAGCGCCGTTCCTGACAGAAGCGGTGCGTGGCCGTCGATATGCTGGCCCTGAAACGCCTCAAGCTTCGCCATGCATACCGGGTCCTTGTGGATGACGCCCGGAAAATTCATGAATTCGGCAAGCCCGATGACCTTCGGGTGATCGCGGAACGGCAAAAGTTTCTCGATCGGCAGATCGGCGCCCGATGTTTCCAGATGGGTTGCGGGTACGCAGGAGGACAGCTGCACGCGGATGTCCATGATGGTTTCCATGGCGCTGTCGAGGAAGAATTGCAGTCCTTCCACCCCCAGAACATTGGCGATCTCATGCGGGTCGCAAATGGCCGTCGTGACGCCATAAGGCAAAACGCAGCGGTCGAACTCATGCGGCGTGACGAGCGATGATTCGATATGAAGATGTGTATCGATGAAACCCGGAACGACGATCTTGCCGGTAATATCGATTTCCCGGCGGCCCTCATAGTTTTCGCAGGTGCCGACGATGGTATCGCCGCAGATGGCAATATCCGACGCAACAAGTTCCCCGGTCACGAGGTCGAAGAAGCGTCCGCCTTTTAGAACCATATCTGCCGGTTGACGGCCCGTACCCTGATCGATGCGCGTTTCAAGTTTCGAATTCATGCGGTTCTTCTTTGGCTCCAGCTTTGCGTCATGCGCGAGATTTTTTTGTGTTCACATTCTCAGGTTGTTTCTTGATGTATTCAGATTGATTCTTCGTGTTTTAAATATATCCTGAGTAAAAAATTTTCATATTCGTGCTATCTTATGTTCTGTGTTGCAGAGTTGAATAGTTCGGCGGGCTTATCTTTATCCGTCTGAGGGCTGGTTTTACGTTGGCCTTTACCAATAGCGGGTCACGTTACCATTCCCGGGAAGGAAAATAAAAGCGTCTGATGCTCAAGCGAATTTCCACCCGACAATTGACTGTTGGCATGTTTATCGAGGCGGTCGAGGGAACGCTGTCGAACCGGCACATCATGCAGCGGCATCGTTTTCTCCTGCGGCATGAGGATGTGGTGCGGCAGCTGAAGTCAAGCGGCGCGGAAAGCATCGTCATCAATACCGCCAAGGGAAATGATGTTGAAGGCGGGCCGGGTGCCGGCGCCGCCGCACCGGTGAAACCGGACAGTTCTTCCGAAACCATGGCGGCCGTCAGCCATGCCGTGCGCTCGGCCGCCGATGCGGTGGCCGAGACTTTTGCGGCTGTCGAAGCGGGGGGTGTCGTATCGCTGAAAGGCATGGCGGCGGAAACGGGCAAGATTTCCGAAGCGGTGCAATCGAACCCGGCGATTTTCATCGGCGTCACACGCCTGAAGTCGAAGGACGAAACAACCTTCGTCCACTCGGTTTCCGTCAGCGGTTTGATGATGCATTTCGGCAGCTATCTCGGGCTGGATAAGGCAACGGTCGATCTGCTGGGGATCAGCGGCCTGCTGCATGATATCGGCAAGGTGGAAATTCCCTCTTCTATCCTCAACAAGGCGGATGGGCTGAGCCCGAATGAGCGGGAGATCATCAATCTCCACCCCGCCTTCGGGCGCGATATCCTGTCGCGCAACGAGCAGATGCCGGAGATGGTTCTGGATGTCTGCTTCAATCATCACGAGCGGATGGATGGCGGCGGTTATCCGAGCGGGCGGTCTGGTGCCGAAATCAGCCTTTACGCCCGCATCGCGGCGATCTGCGATGTCTATGATGCGGTTACTTCGGTCCGGCCCTACAAGAAGCCGTGGACGGCGAATGATGCGCTGACCTGGATGCTGCGCCGGGAAGGCCATTTCGACGCGCAGCTTCTGAAGAAGTTCGCGCTCTGCATCTCCGCCTCGCTGCCGAGGGCTTAATCGCCGAAGATGGCCGCCATCTGCAGGCTGTCGGTGTAATGCCCGTCGATCAGAACGGCGTCGCGTGCCCGGCCTTCATGTACGAAGCCGATCTTTTCATAAAGCGCAATGGCTCTGGCATTGTCCCCATGCACGCTTAATTCAATACGATGCAGCCCGCATTGACGGGCGGCATCGAGCGTCCGCCGCATCAGCCGCGCACCCAGTCCCTTGTCACGATAGGCTGGCAGGATGCCCATGCCGAGCGTGCCGCAATGGGCGCGGGTTTCTCTGCTCACGCGGCGAATATCGCACCAGCCAATAACCTCATCGTCCACAATCGCCACGAATTGCGGATGGCCGTTTTCGATCATGTCATGCACGAAGGCGCGCACCGCTTCGAGCGGCGGCGCCTCCAGAAAGCTCAGATATTTCCGCTCGCGCGACACCGCATCGAGAGCACGATGAAAGCTTTCAACGTGCTCCGCCCGGATGGGTTCGATGCTGATGGCGTCGGCAGCAACCATCACGCGACTTTCGTCTTCGCCTTGCGGGTCAGATGGACCACGACGTTTTCGATCATCCGCATGCCGGCATCCTGGCCGAGCGTCATGATCGATTCCGGGTGGAACTGAACGGCGGCCACCGGTTCCTTGGCGTGTTCGATACCCATGATCGTGCCGTCCTCGCTTTCCGCGGTGATGATGAAATCACGCGGCAGGGTGGTGGGATCGGCGAAGATCGAATGGTAACGGCCAACGGTGACTTCCTTGCCGAGACCGGAGAAGACCAGACCTGGCTCCAGCACGCGGATGCGCGAGGGTTTGCCGTGCATCGGCACCGCAAGCTGGCGCAACTCGCCGCCATAGGCTTCCGCCAGGGCTTGAAGGCCAAGGCAGACACCGAAGATCGGCAGGTCACGGGCGCGGGCGGCCTTGATCGTCGCCTTGCAGTCGAAATCCGTCGGGCTACCGGGGCCGGGAGACAGCACGACCAGATCGGGCTGGAAGCGATCGAACACGTCCGCGGCGACCGGCGATCTGACGGTGGAGACGGTCGCGCCCGTCTGGCGGAAATAATTCGCCAGCGTGTGCACGAAGCTGTCCTCGTGGTCGACGAGCAGGATCTTGACGCCGGTGCCAACCTTGGCGGCATCGCGTTTGGTGGCGGCAGAGTTGGTGCCCTTGGCATCACGGATGGCCGATATCATGGCGGAGGCCTTCAGTTCGGTTTCTGCTTCTTCTTCCTGCGGATTGGAATCGTTAAGCAGCGTCGCACCGGCGCGCACTTCGGCGATGCCATCCTTGATGCGGATGGTGCGCAGCGTCAGGCCGGTGTTCATGTCGCCATTAAAGCCGACCATGCCGATCGCGCCGCCATACCAGGCGCGCGGGCTCTTTTCATGGCCTTCGATGAAGCGCATGGCCCAGAGTTTCGGTGCGCCGGTGACGGTGACGGCCCAGGCGTGGCTGAGGAAGCCGTCAAAGGCATCCATGTCGTCGCGCAGGCGGCCTTCGATGTGGTCAACCGTGTGGATGAGGCGCGAATACATCTCGATCTGGCGGCGGCCGATGACCTTCACCGAACCGGGCTCGCAGACGCGGCTCTTGTCGTTGCGGTCCACATCCGAACACATGGTGAGTTCGGATTCGTCCTTTTTCGAGTTGAGCAGTTGCAGGATCTGCTCGCTATCGGCAATCGGATCGTCGCCGCGCTTGATGGTGCCTGAAATCGGGCAGGTCTCGATGCGGCGGCCGGAGACGCGCACGAACATTTCCGGCGAGGCGCCGACCAGATATTCCTGATGGCCGAGATTGATGAAGAAGGAATAGGGCGACGGGTTGATCGCCTTCAGGCGACGCGAAATCGCCGACGGATTGCTTTCGCAACGCTCCATGAATTTCTGGCCGGGAACGACTTCGAACAGGTCACCACGGCGGAAGCTTTCCTTGGCCTTCACAACAAGTTCGGAATATTCACCGGGACGGTGATCGCCCTTGGGCGGGATCGTATCGGTGGTCTTGAAGGGCTCGGGCGTAATATCGGAGGACTTGCCGTCCGTCGTCACGCCGGCCTTTTCGAAATCGTAGCGGTCGATCCAGGCCTTGGCGGAATAGTGGTCAACGACGAGGATTTCATCGGGCAGGAACAGCACCATGTCGCGCTGGTCTTCCGGCCGCGAAAGCGACAGCTTGATCGCATCGAACTGGAAGGCGAGATCGTAACCGAAGGCGCCGAACAGGCCGATGGCCGAATCCGCATTGGAATAAAAGAGATCAACGACGGCGCGCAGCGCGGTGAAGACGGTCGGGATTTTCGAACGTTCTTCTTCGGTGAAGACGCGGTCCGGCTCGTTGACGGTGAGATCGAGACGGCGCGTGGTGGAAGCGCCAAGCGTGAGATCGGGCGTCGCCTTCAGCTTTTCGGCGATGAAGCCGAGCAGCACTTCGCCACGGCCATTATAGGCCTCGATCCACATCTTGCGGCCAAAACAGGAAATGCCGAGCGGTGGGTCGATGATGGCCGTATCCCAGCGGGTGTAACGGCCGGGATATTCATAATTGGACGAAAAAACCGCGCCGCGATGGGAATCGAGCTTTTCGATGTAGTTATCGATGGCGCTGGCATAATCGGCGGGCCGGCGCTTCCGGCTGACTTTTATGCCGCCTTTCGTCTCGTAGGTTTCCGCTCCGTCATCCTGAATGATCGTTACCATTTCTTTCTTACTTCCTGTTGTTCAGGCCCGATGACAGGCGGCAAAATAACAAAAAAGCCGCCTGAAAATTCGGGCGGCTTGGACTTTGTCTGAAGACATGACTGGTCAAGGCCGCGTAAAGCTGCCCCACCACCAGTTAGCAATGTTCATAGACACGATATTCATGGGAAAATTGTTAGCGTGCACGATCCGCCTTGGCAAGCGGATTCAGAGACGGAATGAACCTTACCTGCCGCTGCTGCGTTGCTCTCCTGCCGAAACGGTCAGGAGTACCCCGTACAATGCTTCATCGCCTGTGTCTTCTGGTAGCCAGCCTCGCATTGATTGCCGCCTCTGAACCGCCGCCCCAGGTGCCCGTGCCACAGCCCAAACCGGGCGAGGCGCAATCCTCCACCCCTTCGGAAAAGCCGCGGGAGGAAAAGCTGCAAAATCCGGCTGAAGCGCCGAAACCGGAGCCAAAGCCGCAGGTGCCGGAAGCATCGAAACCGGATGGCGAAAAGACAGCCGCTGACAAGGAGCCCGGTGATCCGAAAAAGGAAGGTGAGGGCAAGGGCCGCGAGGGACAGCAGAAACCGGCTGACGGGGTGAAAAAAGCGGAGGAGAAGCCGCGCGAACCGGTAAAGCCGGAAGACCCCGCAGAACTTGAGGCCTGCCTCGGTGCGCTGAAGGAGATCGGCGCGGAATTCAAAAAGCTTGAGCCGATCCGGGACGAGGAGCAGGGCTGTGGCATCGAAGCGCCGATTGAGCTTTCCGTGGTTCTGCCCGGCATCAAGCTCGAACCTTCAGGCACCATGCGCTGTGAAACCGCGCTTGCCCTTTCCCGCTGGACCAAGGAGATGATGCTGCCGGCGGCAGCCCTTGCCCTGCCGGAGAAGAAGGTGACGACGATCGCCAATGCCTCGACCTATATTTGCCGCAACCGTAACAGTGCCGAAACGGGCAAGATTTCCGAACATGCCAAGGGCAATGCCGTGGATATCTCCACCATCGCCTTTGACAAGGGCGAGCCGCTGGTGATGAAGCCGCGCGGCGAGGATGGAACACCGGAAGGCGCCTTCCAGCGCACGATTACAGCCGCCGCCTGCCTGTTCTTCCGCACGGTTCTCTCGCCCGGCAGCGATGCCACCCATCAGGATCACCTGCATCTCGACGTGCTGGAAAGAAAGGGCGGCTATCTCTATTGCCGCTGACAAAAAAGGGGCGACCCGAAGGCCGCCCCGACTGGAGATGGTGGTCCTGCCCGTTTTAGAATTTTTGGGTCAGGGAGATTTTGAAGGTGCGTCCGGCTTCGGAATAGAAGTCGACCGGCTGGTTGACGGTGCTGACGGCGTTGGGGTTGATGTCGCGGACGCCGACAGCGTTCCAGTATTTTCTGTCGAACAGGTTGTAGATGCCGGCCTGGATGCGCAGCCCCTTGGTCTGTTCCGGCTCCCACCAGCCACTCAGGTTGAAGATGCCGTAACCGGGGGCGTCAAAGGTGCTGGTCGCCTTGTCGTCACGCATGCCGGACGAGAAAATGCCGGTGAATTCCGTGCCCCAGGTTTCCTGCGCATAGCCGAGACCGACGACGGACTTGAACGGCGCCACCGTGCGGATGAACTCGTTGGTGTCGGTGTCCTTGCCATAGGCGTAAGCGAGAGACGCATGGGCGAAGAAGCCGTTTGCAAGATCCTTGCGAACCTTGGCTTCCACGCCGGAAATTTCGACATTGGCGCGGTTGCGATAGGTGAAGAGCGATCCGTTACCCCTGCCGCCGAAACCGGGGAAGAGGGTGGTCGAGGTCGTATATTGCTCGATGAAGTTCTTGTACTTGTTATGGAACAGGGTCAGGCTTCCGGCCAGATCGCCCGACGCATAGTTCGCGCCGATCTCGAAACCATTGCTGGTTTCGGGATTGAGGTCGGAGTTACCGATAACGGCGTAACCGGAACTGACGTTCGAGAAGTTCAGGTACAATTCGTTGATCGTCGGCGCGCGATAGGCCATCGACCATTGTGCGAAGAGCTGAAGTTCCGGCGTCACGTCATAGGTGGCAAGCAGTTTCGGCGAGAAGCGCGAGCCGCTGTTGCCGCTCGGCAGGCCGAAGGTATTGTAGCCGCTATTGCTTGATACCGAACCATCCGGATCGTAATCGTAGGAATCGAAGCGCAGGCCGGGGGTCAAACGGAAGCCGTTGCCGAATGCGATTTCGTCATCAAGATAGAGCCCTAGGCTCTTGCCGCTCACGTCAGGCATGTCGGATTGCGACGAAGACGTCACTCCGGCCGTGTTGGCGTAAAGCTCCTGGCTGAAATCGGTCGTCATGGCGTTGCCGCCGAAACGGACCGTGTGCTGCACGCTGCCAAGCTCGAAGCCGGATTCGAGGCCGCCAACGATGCCGAATGCGCTGTTGCGCATGCTGTCTTCGCGGATGTAGAGCGAATTGTTGGTCAGGCGGTCGCCGGCGCCGGATTCCTTGGAAAGACGCGTCCAGTAAAGCGAAAGATTGGCGGCATCGATGAAGCCGTCGGTCGAAGGGGCGTCGTATTCGTAATCGAGAGATACGCGATCGCGCTCGGTATCCTCATAACCGCGGTAATCGCCGATCCGATAGCTCGATCCCGTGCCCGTTATGCTGACGCCCTGCAGGGTTCGCATGTCGCTGCGGTTTCTCAGTGAATAACGCTCGGCTGTAAGACCGATGCGGTGGCCGCCTTCCAGATCCTGGCGGATCTTGAACATCAGGTTGCTTTCATAGGTGTCGGCGGGATTGGGCTTGGTGCGGCTCATTCCGTAGACATCGGCAGTGCCCTTGTTGTCCGTCTCGTTGCCGCGCTTGTAGGAACCCTGGAACAGGACCGAGGTGTTCTCGATCTTCTTGGCGACGGCGAGCGATCCGCCGACGCTTCTGTCTTCGCTGTCATAGGTGGTTTTGGCGACGCCGCCCCAATCCCTGCCTTCGCCGATCAGGTCTTCCGGCTCGAGCGTGCGCAACACCAGTGCGCCGCCAAGAGCGCCGGAGCCGATGCGGCTGGAATCGGCTCCGCGCACCACGTCCACAGTCGAAAGCGAGGAGAAATCGAAGCTCGAATTCGTATTGCTCAAAGTGGTGGTGGCCTGACCCTGACGGGCGAAGTTTTCGAAGAAGGGGACGGGGATATTGTCGATCAGCGTCACGACACGGGCGCCACCGAGACCACGGATGAACAATCCACCCGGCTTGCCGGGCTTGGCGTCCACGTAGTCGACGCCCGGCTCGGTCGAGTTTCCGAGGTCCCTGATGCTGCCGATGTCTTTCTTCCTGATCTCTTCCGCCGTTGTCTGGCTTGCCAGCGGCGTGTCGGCGGCGGCGTTGGCGCTTTGTACGCGCTTGCCCTTGACCACGATCTTTTCAAGCGTGGTGGTGCCGTTCGCCTGCGAGGCGGCTTCCTGCGCCAGCACGGGGCCGGCAACGGGCAGAAGAGACATGGCAGTGCACAGAAGCAGCGCGGATTGCGTGCGCGAGATGGACATTAAATACCCCCGGAAGGCGCGCGGACAAGCCACGGCGCGCGAAAACGCGCCGCACTCAGCGCGGCTGGAAATGTTCTGATTTGTTACGGGCGAGCCGATAGGTGAGGACTAGAAAACATGATGATAACTGTCAACATATTATATATGACTTTTTGCATCATGTTTTAAAGCATAACCGTATGTTGCAGAAATGTTACGGGTCGGCTTTGTCCACCCCCCCCGCGCGGAATGAAACGAAAAACGCCACGGTCCTGCCAAAGTCCCGACATTGCCGCTTGCTAGGATATTCGCAGCCAGTTTACATGGCGAAACAAAGCATGCCCCAACAATAGACAGTTTATTAATCGGATACGGAAATGAAGTCTCTTGAACTGCTCGTAGAGCGGATCATTCTCTCCAGCCGCTGGCTGCTCGTCGTTTTTTATCTCGGGCTTGTTGCGGCGCTGGCGGTTTATGCCTTTTCCTTCGCGCTGAAATTCCTCAAAGTTGCGAAGAATGTTTTCATCTACGATGAAGCGGACATGATCCTTGCCATGCTTGGCCTGATCGATGCGGCGCTGGTGGCCAGTCTGATCGTCATGGTGATGATTTCCGGTTACGAGAATTTCGTCAGCCGTTTCGATGATGCGGATGCCGAAGTTTCATTTCTGGGCAAGCTCGATGCCGGCAGCCTGAAGATCAAGGTCGCGTCGTCGATCGTGGCGATTTCGTCGATCCACCTGCTGCAGATATTCCTCAATGCCAACCAGTATTCTGACAGCAAGCTGATGTGGTTCACCCTCATCCATCTGGCTTTTGTCGTTTCGGCGGTCATGCTCGGTTTCCTTGAGAAACTGATGGCGAAGCCGAAAGACAAGTCCGAAAAGCCGGCGCTTTAGGCCAGGGGTCCGTCGGTTATGAAGGTCGCAACCCCGTTTGGCCATGGCATGTGTTCCTCCCTCCGGCTCGTCGCAGCCCGATATGGCGGCGGTGTGTGAATGGTGAAAACGGAGCGCCAGGCCAGACTGTGCCGGGACCTGTCGGCCGCCACCGACAAATCCCAGTGGCTGGAAGCGCTGCGGGAGGTGACACATGCGTTCGGTTACGCCTATGTGACGCTGCTGCGGTTGCCAGGCGGATCCAACGCTTATGCCTTGCCGACGGTTCTTGAAAGCAGCCTGCCGGTCTGGGTCGTGAATGCGATGACCAAGGACGGTGCGCTTGGAGACTGTCCTGTCATAAAGCGCGGCGCCTCATCGATGATGCCGCAATATTGGTCGCTGGAGGACCCGGATCTTGCCTGTGAGCCGCTCATGGAGGCGGTGGCCTCGGTGGGCAGCATGGGCATCGCCTCCGGCCTCATGGTGCCGGTGACCGGCATGTATGGAAACCGGCATCTGATAAATTTCGCAGGCGATCGCGAGCCCCTGTCGCAGGCGTCGCTGAACGAACTGGGCATGATCGCCCTGCACGCCCTGGAGGTCTATGACCGCCTTTGCCGCGTCGGCTCGAAGGGACCGTCACCCCTGACCAAGCGGGAACTCGACGTGGTGCGCTGGACGGCGCAGGGGAAGACCTCCGTGGAGATCGCCGAGCTTCTCTCCATCTCGGAGCACACCGTCAATACTTACATGAACAATGCCATGCGCAAGCTCGACTGCGTCAACCGCACGCAACTGGTGGCCAAGACCATACGCCTGCGGCTGATAGACTGAGCCGGCCGCAAGGGGCCGGCTTCATTGTCAGCGATCGAGAACGGAGCGAAGTTCGACAAGGTTCGAGCGCACCCGCAGAACGTAAAATCCCATGGTGGCGAGATGCGAGGGCATGATCCAGCCGCTTTCCTCGCCGTTGGAAATGATCGCCGGCTGGATACGAAGGGCGGCGCGGGTCTGTACCAGTGTGTCGTTCCACAGGTTGGTCAGATTGCGTTCGCGGATGACCTGCGCGAAGTCCGATCCGGCGGCGGACAGCACGCCGTAATAACCGTAGAGCTGGCCATAGGCGAACCAGAAACGGTCGTCGGCGCGGGTGTCGAACCAGCCGCCATTATAATTCTCCGAACGCTCGCGCAGAATTGCAGAGGTGGAGCCGATATCGCCGGCAATACGGTCGATGAACTGGATGAGGTTGTCGGCACGGGTATCGAAGACGGCCTTGCAGGCGGTCAGTTCGCCGTTGAAGGCCTGGAAGCTGCGGATGGCGGCGCGGTAGTAGCTGGGTGTCGGCGTCTTCGGGCCGAAGGGATCAAGGCCGAAATACCAGGAATATTCGCTGAACTGCATGTTGCCGCGCGCTTCCTGCAGATTGTTGTTGATACCCGATGTTCCGCGCACGCGGCCGAGCGTGTCGACCAGCTCCACCGAGGTGCGGCGCACCGCCTGGTTCACACCGCGCTGGAATGAAGCCTTGTTGTCCAGGAACGGCGTGCTGTCCCAGTCGATGCCGAAGAGGCCGAGACGATAGAGCAGCATGGAGGAAATCCACGCGTTCTGGTTGACGTTGAAATCGGTGAGATCGGCGGCGGCATCGACGATGGCCGAGCGCTGGCACACGGGTGCGGACGTATTGGCGGCAGCGCCGGTCGCGCCGGCCGCCGCAGCCGGGGTGGCGGCCGGTAATTCCTGTCCGGGCGGCACGGTGCGTTCGGCCAGCTTGTAACGGGCGATATAGTCCGGGTCGAAATTGCTCCAGACCTGCGTCTGCCAGACGAAATATCCGTAAAAGCCGGCAAGCAGGATGAGAACCAGAGCGATCGGTCCCTTGATGATCCAGTTGCGGTCGCGATACCAGCCATGGGCGGCCATGAAGGGCCACAAAAGCCAGGCGACGACCATGCCGGCGGCCTTGCCGATGGCGCTGAAGGCTGCCTGAATCAATGCGGTGATCCGGTCGATCATGTCGTCATAGTCTCCTCTGCCCGTGGGGCTGGACGCCGGAAGAAAAATCCGTGGCTCAATCCGCGCCCTTTCGGTGCTTCGGAAAAACCACGGTCATTTACTGTCTTCCAGATATGTCCCGGTCAACCGGGATACAACATGATTGCGAAACTTTTCTCAACCTGCGGTCCGCGTCGGCTATTCCGGCATGCTCAGACTGCTTAACCGGATATTGCCGCCGCGGAGCCGTGGGGATGTGTGGTTACAGGCCGAGTTTGGTGATCTCGGCATTCAGCCGGTCACGGGCTTTCTTCGGCAGCTTGCCGTTCTTGACAGCATCCAGATTGGCCGGCGGTGCGTCGCCAACGACAATGAGAGCGACCATGCCCATGCCCAGATGCGGTGTGCATTTGACGACATAGGCGCCTTCCTTGTCGACCGTCACCTTCACCGTCTCGTTCATCTTGCCTTTGAAGTCGGCGACGCCTTCGGGGATCATTTCCTTGACGGCTGCCGCATCATGGCCCTTGTCGACCGGAACGAAGGTGATGACGTCACCGACGGCGGCCTTGACGGTTGCCGGTTCGAAGACCATCGCCTGGCCGTCGCTGCCCTTGTTGAGCATCTTCACTTCGATTTCAGCCGACAGGGCGGGAAAGGCGAAAAGGCCCGCGATGATGGCGAGGCTGGCGAATTTGGCAGTTTTGTTCTGCATAATTTTGCTCCTGAGAGAAAGCACATCCACGCGAATGTGTCGCCTCGTCTTAGCGCAGGAGCAGGCAAGCCATCTTTGCGAAAAATCAAATGCGGCAACCGGACGCAGACACTCAGCCGCCCTTGACGGTCTCCACCCAATGGCGGCGGCAGAAGGAAACGTATTTTTCATTGCCGCCGACCTCGATCTGCGCGCCTTCCGTCACGACCTTTCCTTCATTGTCGAAACGGGCCACCATCGTCGCCTTGCGGCCGCAATGGCAGATGGTGCGGATTTCGCGAAGCTCGTCGGCGATGGCGAGCAGTTCCTTCGAGGCGGGGAATAGCTTGCCCTGAAAATCCGTGCGCAGGCCATAGGTCATGACCGGAATATTCAGCCTGTCGGCAATGTCGGCCAGTTGCCAGACGTGGTGTTCGGAGAGAAAATTGGCTTCGTCGATGAAAACGCAGGCGACCGGTGCTTCGGCATTAAGGGCCGATACCTCGGCGAAGAGGTCGGTATTTTCATCGAAGGTCAGGGCGTCGGAGGACAGGCCGATGCGCGAGGCGACGCGGCCGACGCCCGCCCGGTTGTCGAAGGCGGCCGTGAAGATCAGCGTGCGCATGCCGCGTTCCTGATAATTATAGGACGCCTGCAGCAGCATGGTCGATTTGCCGGCATTCATCGTCGAATAATTGAAATAGAGTTTTGCCATTATCCACTCCCGGAGCGCATTTGCGTCTTTCGGACGCTTCACAATGCTCCAACCTTTCGAATCGGCACATCGCGCCTCATGGAACCGATTCCTGTTTATGAGCCGATGCTGCAGTGAGCGTCTTTTGACGGCGAAGAAGCGGATTGAAAAGTGTGGCGATGGGAAAAACACAGATTTCCGCAATCCGCCAATTTCCTCATCAACCGGCGAAACACGGCCATTTTCACGATTTTGTCGCAAACGGTGCGCCAAAGCACGCAAATGCACGCGAGTTGATTGTGCCCGGCAGATATTGATAATGGCAAGGGAACGAAAAAACAGGGAGCAAGCGATGTTTGCAAATAGAAGTCGCTGTCTGGCCTTGGCCGCAGCAATCTCCTCCATGACGTTCAGCGCGGCCGGCGCGGCCGGCGCGGCCGAGCCGGCAAGTTGCGGTACGGTGCGTTTTTCCGATGTTGGCTGGACCGACATCACCGCCACGACGGCGACTGCCACCGTGCTTCTGAAAAGCCTGGGTTATGAAACCGACGTCAAGCTTCTCTCCGTACCCGTTACCTATACATCCTTGAAAAACAAGGACATCGACGTCTTCCTCGGCAACTGGATGCCGACCATGGAAGGCGATATCGCGCCTTACCGCGAAGACAAATCCGTCGAGACGCTGCGGGAAAACCTGACCGGCGCCAAATACACGCTGGCGACCAACGCCAAGGGTGCCGAACTCGGCATCAAGGATTTCAAGGACATCGCCGCCCATAGCGCCGATCTCGGCGGCAAGATCTATGGCATCGAGCCCGGCAATGACGGCAACCGACTGATTCTCGACATGGTCGCCAAGGACAGTTTCGGACTGAAATCGTTCGAGGTGGTGGAGTCGTCCGAGCAGGGCATGCTGTCGCAGGTCGCACGCGCGGAAAAATCCGGCGAGCCGATCGTCTTCCTTGGCTGGGAGCCGCATCCGATGAATGCGAATTTCAAGCTGACCTATCTGACCGGCGGCGACGAGGTCTTCGGCCCCAATCTCGGCGGCGCGACGATCCATACCAATGTCCGCAAGGGTTATGTCGAGGAATGCCCGAATGTCGGTGCCTTCCTCAAGAACCTGCAATTTTCCCTGCCCATGGAAAACGAGATCATGGGCAAGATCCTGAATGACGGGCTCGAGGGCGAGGCGGCGGCGACGACCTGGCTGAAGGCCAATCCGGCGGCGATCGAACCCTGGCTTGCCAACGTCAAGACCAGGGACGGCAGCGCGGACGCCTTGCCCGCCGTCAAGAAGGCATTGGGCCTCTAAGCCGCAAGACGTGCATGGCTGCGCCCGGTTCTCCCGCGAGAAGCCGGACGCAGCGGGAAACGACAATCTCCATGCATGACCTTGCTCCGCTGATTTTCCCGGCATGAGGTCATGCGTCAGCACCGCGTCCGGCAGTTTTGCTGCCGGCCATTGTTTCTGCATTGGCGTGTTGCCGGTCGAACGGCATCACCGTCAATGCTTCAAATCTTTTTGCCTGCGCAATTCCGGACGCAAGATCGCTCCGCTTTTTTGCTGGAATTGCTCTCATTCACGAAAGGTCTTTTCTTACCGTGGAATGGCTCAGCGCTCCTGAAAACCGCCTGCCTGTCGGCCGATATGCCAAGGAGGCCATCGACTGGCTGACCGGCAATCTCGCTTTTTTCTTCGATTGGCTTTCCTTCATTTTCCAAAGCGTCATCAACGCCCTGCTGTTTGTCCTGCAGGCGCCGCACCCGCTCATCATCGTCGCGATCGTGACGGCACTGTCGGCCTGGACACGCCGCTCCGTGGGCATGCCGGTGTTCACGGCGCTCGGCCTGCTGCTCATCATCAATCTCGGTTACTGGAAAGCGACAACGGAAACGCTTGCGCTGGTCATCGCCGCCAGCGCCGTGTGCATGATCATCGGCATACCGCTCGGCATATTGGCGGCGCGGCGCAAGTGGATCTATGCCGGCATGCGTCCCGTGCTGGACCTGATGCAGACGATCCCCACCTTCGTTTACCTCATTCCGGCGCTGGTGCTTTTCGGCCTCGGCATGGTTCCGGGGCTCATCGCCACCGTCATCTTCGCCATTCCGGCTCCGGTGCGGCTTACCCGCCTCGGCATCGTTTCGACGCCGCCGGCGCTGGTGGAGGCGGCGGTTGCCTTCGGTGCCACGCCGTCGCAGGTTCTGCGCAAGGTGGAGCTTCCCTTCGCTGCGCCGCAGATCATGGCGGGACTGACCCAGACGATCATGCTGTCGCTGTCGATGGTGGTCATCTCCGCCCTCGTGGGGGCGAATGGTCTGGGTGTGCCGGTGGTGCGTGCGCTCAACACCGTCAATATCGCCATGGGCTTTGAGGCTGGCCTGTGCATCGTCATACTGGCGATCGTTCTCGACCGGCTTTTCCGCCTTCCCGGCACGGAGGATGACCTATGAGCGACGCCATCATCTTCGGAAATGTCGATATCGTCTTCGGCGACCGGCCGGACGCGGCGCTGCCCATGATCGACGGGGGCAGCACCCGCGACGAGATCAATGTCGAGACCGGGCTGGTGCTCGGTGTCGCCAACGCTTCGCTGTCCGTCAAGGAAGGCGAGATTCTCGTGCTCATGGGGCTTTCCGGTTCCGGCAAATCGACGCTGCTGCGGGCGGTCAACGGGCTTGCGCCCGTGGTGCGCGGCAATGTCGGCGTGAAGACCAGCTCGGGTTATGTCGATCCCTATCGCTGCCCGGCGAAAACGCTGCGCGACCTGCGCATGCATACGGTTTCCATGGTGTTCCAGCAATTCGGCCTTCTGCCGTGGCGCAATGTGGCCGACAATGTCGGTTTCGGGCTTGAGCTTTCCGGCGTGCCTGAGGCCGAGCGCAAACGGATGGTGGCCGAGCAGCTGGAGCTGGTGAACCTTTCCGCCTGGGCCGACCGCAAGGTGGGCGAACTTTCCGGCGGCATGCAGCAGCGTGTGGGGCTGGCCCGGGCCTTTGCCACGGGAGCGCCTATTCTCTTGATGGACGAGCCGTTTTCGGCGCTTGATCCCCTCATCAGAAGCCGTCTGCAGGACGAGCTGCTGGAATTCCAGAGCCGGCTGAAGAAGACCATTCT
Organism: Rhizobium sp. UGM030330-04; assembly: GCF_003208455.1. Classification (NCBI taxonomy): domain Bacteria; kingdom Pseudomonadati; phylum Pseudomonadota; class Alphaproteobacteria; order Hyphomicrobiales; family Rhizobiaceae; genus Rhizobium; species Rhizobium sp. UGM030330-04. The sequence goes on along the minus strand of NZ_QKML01000002.1, from coordinate 132,196 downwards.
CTTCGTCAGTCACGATCTGGACGAAGCCTTTCGCATCGGCAACCGCATCGCCATGATGGAGGGCGGGCGGATCATCCAGTGCGGCACGCCACAGCAGATCGTCAAGCAGCCGGCCACGCAATATGTCGCCGATTTCGTGCAGAACATGAACCCGATCTCGATGCTGACTGCGGCAGATGTGATGAAACCGGGTGTGGACGAGCGAAACGGACGGCTGGCGGTGGCCGCCACGGCCCGTCCGTCATCGCCGCTGATCGATATTCTCGATACGCTTGCGAAACATTCCGGGGCGATCGGCGTCGTCGACAATGGCGCCATCATAGGCACGATTTCCGCAGACGAGATCGTGACAGGGCTGACCCGGCACCGCAAAAAATAGTATTAATCCTGCCTGAAAAGCACAAAGGGCCTTCCGGACTGGAGGGCCCTTTGTGCTTTTCGGAGAGGCCAGCGGCGCAAGTTATACCTTCCTATGGTGGCAAAGAATATTTTTGATATCATAAGTTATGCATGAAAATAATTACTAATAAAAATCATATTGCAAATTTTGAGAAAATTGCGCAAAGTTAATCTAGATTCTGTAGCGCGTTGCTAAATTTAAGGTGGTATAAGATTATAGCCTCAAATTCGGGCATTGCCTGTCAGGATTTATACGCTCAAATTTTCATCGATTATTGCTTATAAATACTGCTGCTAATACATGAATTTATTGCGAAATTGACAAAAATCATGCAAAAGGATGATAATTTAGTCGCAATATTTTAAGTAAATAACCGGAGAAGAATAGTCTTTGAAAGGGACACGATATAAGCAAGATTTAGGTATATACAACGTATTCGCTGAATTATAAAAGCACCTTTTGGAACACCTATTATAGCCACCATGACGGTCTTTCCGACTGTCATCAGGAGACTTGAGCGTATGGATAACCAATCTCTGTCGGAACATAGCATCGCCGCTGCAGACTTGCTCTCAGCGATGGCGAATCCCAAGCGCCTGATGATCTTATGTACGCTGGTGGATACGGAAGTGCCGGTCGGTGTTCTCGCCTCACAGGTTGGTCTCAGCCAGTCCGCTCTTTCGCAGCATCTTTCGAAATTGCGTGCGCAGCGGCTGGTCAAGACACGACGGGATGCGCAGACCATCTATTATTCCAGCAACTCCGAATCCGTAAAAAAAATCCTCGCCTCCCTCGAGGAAATTTATTGTCAGGTGCAGAAGAGCAGCAAGACAGCGGCCTGAGCGCGCAGCCATTTTCCAGGGCCTTCACGGCAGCCTGTCCCATTGAAACCGGCGCACGACGCCGGTTTTTCGTTTTAGTCATCGCGTCCGGTGTGGGCCTTCGGCCTGACGGACCGTTGGCCGAGGCGACTGCGTTTCCCGATTCAGCGGGTTTCAGGGTGATGGCGCAGCCTGCATCTGTTGCTTGAGGCGGCTGGCCGCGGCCGCATATCCGCCGTCGGCGCCATCCACGAAATGCATGTGGTCCCTTGAAAGCGGGGAGGGCACGATACAGGTCATCAGGGCGGCGTCCTGTTCGTGCAGGCCGAAATAACAGGTTCCGGACAGGCGGCCCTGTTCCAGCCGGGCGCGGATTTCTTCAAGCCGTTCCGCATCGATGTCCACCGTCATCTTCAGGCCATCGTCGAATTTCCGGAAATCGGTGTTGCTGGCCACCGAACGCCGGTAACGTGTGGCGTTGAACCGGCCGAGCGACAGTCCCGTCAGGTCGAGAAGATTGACCAGCAGGGTTTCGCCGAGGATGCGCAATGAGCGGCGCTTCTGTCCCCATCCATCCCGATATGCCGCGCCAGCCCTGGCTTCGAGGCCAAGGCCTTCCTTCACGAAGCCGAGTTTCGGCCCGTCCTCCGGAACGGGGTGGCCATCTCTTGCATCCTGCGCGGCCAGGTCGACGAGATCGACGACGAGCTGGCGGAAGGCCGGCATATCCCGCGCCGGTCCCGGCACGGCGATGATCGAGACGACCTTGCCGTGGCTCGCCGGTATGGGATTCCAGCGGCATGAAAGGCCGGTGAGATCGGGGCGCTCACCTGTCCCGGCCGCTGGCAGGCTATATTGCCCCTGCTTCATCCTCGCTTCGGCCCAGCTGTTGCCGCCGCCCGAAAACATCGCATAGGAAACGTCTTCACTCGCCTGGAAGCGTGCGACGCGGACATCGAAGCCGTTGGCGCGGATGTCCTCTATGGGAACAAGGGCAACCCGCATCGCAAGGTCGAGATCGTCCTTCACCCAGCGCTGGACATTCGAAAGCGTGCGGCCAGCAAGAGGCAATCCATCGGCGGGCACCGCGACGGCGGCACCATCGCCGCCGAACACGAAGGGCAGGTCGTGGCGGCCGAGACTGTTCGAAATGCCTGAAATGACTGCCGCACCCGCCATGTTCACGGCCTTGTATCGGCCGGCGCCGATTGCCGCCGTCGAATCGACGATATCGGCGATGGCCAGCCCCCATCCCGAGGGCAGGGCGCGGTAAAGCGCCGGGTCTGCCACGTCTTCAAAATGCCGGAAGACGGGAAGGCCCGCCAGAAATGCGTCATCTGCTGCGATCATGCCGGCATTATCCTCCCGCGGCGGCCAAACGCCAAGGCTTTACGACGCGCGGATTATGGGTTCTGATGGCGCAATCATGACGGGCGGGGCGATTGATTTACAGGTAATAGACCTTATCCAACAAAGGTGACTTGCATAAGTCATCAAACCTTCCGTATGAGTTGAGACTGAAGGCTCGGAATTCAAACATGGAACGAGTTTTCGCCGGGAGGCGTCCGATAGTTTCATTCGGTCGACGCCCATGGCGCTCACCGGGTCCGCGACCCCTTTTAAGGAGACACCAGGATGAAACTGAAGACATTGACCAGCGTGACGCTCGCAGCGTCCTTCGCATTCGCACCCCTTGCCCATGCCGAAATCGTCATCGGCCTGATTGCACCGCTCACCGGCCCTGTTGCCGCCTATGGCGACCAGGTCAAGAACGGCGCCCAAACGGCAGTCAATGAAATCAACAAAAAGGGCGGCATCCTCGGCGAACAGGTCGTGCTGAAGCTGGCCGACGATGGCGGCGAGCCCAAGCAGGGCGTTTCCGCGGCCAACCAGCTCGTTGCCGAAGGCATTCATTTCGTCGTCGGTCCGGTGACGTCTGGCGTCGCCATTCCGGCTTCGGATGTCTTTGCCGAAAACGGCGTGCTGATGATCACCCCGACGGCAACTGCTCCGGGCCTGACCAACCGTGGCCTTTCCAACGTCTTCCGCACCTGCGGTCGTGACGACCAGCAGGCCGAGGTTGCGGCGAAATACGTTCTCGCCAACCTCAAGGACAAGAAGATCGCCATCATTCACGACAAGGGCGCTTACGGTAAAGGTCTTGCGGATGCCTTCAAGGCAACGCTGAATGCCGGTGGCGTGACCGAAGTTCTCTATGATGCCCTGACACCCGGCGAAAAGGATCTCGGCGCGCTGACAGCCCGCCTGAAATCCGACAATGCCGATGTCGTCTATTTCGGCGGTTACCATCCGGAAGCCGGTCTTCTGGTGCGCCAGCTGAAGGACATCGGCTCCAAGGCTGCCGTTATCGGCGGTGACGGCCTGTCGAACAGCGAGTTCTGGAACATCGGTTCGCAGGCTGGCGAAGGCACCATCTTCACCAACGCCTCCGACGCGCTGAAGAACGACGACTCCAAGGCCGCAGCCGAAGCGCTGAAGGCCGCCAACATTCCGGCGGAAGCCTTCACCCTCAACGCCTATGCCGCCGTCGAAGTACTGAAGGCCGGCATCGAGAAGGCCGGAAGCGCCAAGGACTCCGAAGCGGTCGCCACGGCTCTGAAGAGCGGCGATGCTTTCGCCACGGCAATCGGCAAGGTCACCTATGGCGAGAATGGCGACCTGACGTCGCAGACCTTCTCGCTCTTCAAGTGGCAGGATGGCAAGATCGTCGCCGCCGAATAAGTTGACGATACCGGCCGCACCTGTTGCGGCCGGTATTTTTTCATGGTCTTAAAAAGCGGGAAGTGGGCATGCGCGACGCCGAAAAGCACAGCCTTTCAGACATCGGTTTCGAGCGGACCTTCCCGATCGTCAGGATTTTCGACGAGGCCAAGGCCCGGGAATTTTATGTCGATTTTCTCGGTTTCGAGATCGACTGGGAACATCGCTTCGGCGATAATTTTCCACTCTACATGCAGGTTTCGCGTGCCGGAATGGGGCTGCACCTCAGCGGTCATCACGGCGATGCGACGCCGGGCTCCAACATCTTCGTCACCATGCGCGGCGTTCACGCCTATCAGCAGGAACTGGCGGCGCAAGACTATCGCTTCATGAAGCCGGGCGTCGAAGAATTGCCCTGGGGCGATGTGATGGAAGTCACCGATCCCTTCGGCAACCGCATCCGTTTCTGCGAACAGAAAAGCGGGGATTGAGGTCGTTGATGCGACCTTGAGGCTCTTGACCTTGCCTGCGGTTTGAACGATAGAAAACCCCAATAGCGAACCGCGCGCACGGAGACCCCGTGCGCGCGGTTCGTGCGTTTTGGCAGTCGGTCATGCAATTCGTTCGCATCCGCACGGGGGCAAAAATGAACAGTGAAGGCAATGCACTGGTAAGGAAGCTCGCATTCTGGGGCATTCCACTTTCTTTCGGCGTGCTGGGCCTCAAGCTTCTGGCATGGTGGGTCACGGGGTCCGTCGCACTTCTGTCCGATGGTCTGGAATCGACCGTCAACGTGGTGGCGGCCTTCATCGCCTATTTCGTCATTCGTTACGCGCAGAAGCCCGCCGATGACGACCACCAGTTCGGCCATCACAAGGCGGAATATATTTCCGCCGTGGTGGAAGGCGTGCTGATCGTCGTTGCCGCGCTGTTGATCGTGCAGGAGGCATGGGGCGGTCTCTTTAATCCGAAGCTGCCGGAGGCGCCGGTTCTGGGTCTTGCCATCAACGCGGCGGCAGCGGTCATCAATGCGGTCTGGGCAACGACCCTGATCCGGGTCGGCCGGAAATACGCCTCGCCGGCGCTTGCCGCCGATGGCCATCACATCATGTCGGATGTGGTGACTTCAGCGGGCGTTCTCGTCGGGCTCATTCTGGCGCTTGTGACGGGTTACGCCATTCTCGATCCGCTGCTTGCCATATTGGTCGCCATCAACATCCTGTTTCAGGGATCGAAGGTCATCATGCATTCGCTTGGCGGGCTGATGGATCGCGCGGTGGAGCCCGAGGAAGACGAGGCGATCAAGAAGGCGATCGCGGACAATTCCGGCGGCGTCATCGGCGTGCATGACCTGAGAACCCGCCGTGCCGGTTCGGCCGCCTTCATCGATTTCCACGTGGTCGTTCCGGCCACGATGACGGTGCGGGAGGCGCATGATATTTGCGACCGCCTTGAAGATGCCATAAGGGAGGTCATACCGGGCGCCAGCCTCGCCATTCACGTCGAGCCTGAGGGCGAAAAGGCGCATGGCGTCAAAGTCATTGTATAAGTAGTCAGGAGTTTTCCATGTCCGTGACGGATGTTTCCGGCCTGTCGCAGCTGGGTACGAAGGTCGATATGCCCGAGAGCCCGGAAAAGGCCATTCTCGAAAAGGTGCCGAACGGCAATGCCGGCACCGACTATGTGGTGCGCTTCACCGCGCCCGAATTCACCTCGCTTTGCCCGATGACCGGCCAGCCGGATTTCGCCCATATCGTCATCGATTATATTCCGGGTGATTTCCTGGTGGAATCGAAGTCGCTGAAGCTGTTCCTGCAGTCCTTCCGCAACCATGGCGCATTCCACGAGGATTGCTCCGTCTATATCGCCAAGCGTCTGGTGGAGCTGTTGCAGCCGAAATGGCTCAGGATCGGCGCTTACTGGTATCCGCGTGGCGGCATCCCGATCGACGTCTTCTGGCAGACCGGGCCGGCGCCCGAAGGCGTATGGCTGCCGGATCAGGGTGTTGCGACTTATCGCGGTCGCGGCTGATCCGGCTGTTTAGCGTGTGAAGATTCAGGCGAACGAACCGTCGTCGCCTGAATCGAAATCAGCGTCGTCAGCATTGTCGTCATAGTCGGCCTGCTGGATATTGTCGTCGTCGTCGTTATTTTGCTGATTGGCGCTGTCGCCGTAATAATTGTTGACGACGGTTTCCTCGACGGGGGCGTTGCCTGCGGCATTACCGCCGCCGAAGGGTGAACCGAGCCCCAGCGACGACATATGGCTGCCAAAAATGCCGCTCAACGAATTGGCAAGCAGCATGCCACCCGCGACGCCGGCGGCGGTGCCGAGCGCCCCCTGCAGAAAGCCACCACCCGAACGCCCGACGGCGGTGGGTTGCTGGCTCCACGGGCCGCCGGGTTGCTGCTGACCGGCCGGCGACCCCCAGGGGCCAGCCGTCTGGCCGGCGGTATCATTGCGCCATGAGGTTGGCGCGGCAGCAGGGGCTGGCGTCGGTGCGGGCGGCTGCGATTGTCCTGTGCCGAAGATTGAACTGAGGAACCCGCCCTGTGCGGCCGCCTGCGGGGCGTTATTACCGCTTTCCAGCGCATGGATGCGGTCTTCGAGCTGCCTGATATGGGCTGCTGCCGCCTCCAGCCCTTTTTCCTGAACGATCACCGCCTGGGCGAGATAATAGGGGGCCGCGGGTTGATCGCGCACGGCGTCTGCGATCAATGTTTCCGCCTCGCGGTCACGCGGGGTGGCGGATGCGGTTTTGGTCCTGTCGAACAGGCCCTTGAGAAGCTGGCTTTCTTCCGGTGACATATGCTGCCTCCTTACCGTGAAGCGTAAATCCACGATAAGGAGGTAGGCCTCAATTCAGGCTTTTCAAAGCGGCCCGAATTTTAAATTTCGGTAATGATCGTCAGCCGCCGAGGGCAAGCGACAGGCCGGCGATTGCCGTCAGCGCGCCGATGGTGCGGCTTGCCGCCGAGCCGAAACGGGCAATGCCAAGGCCGAGTGCTATGCCGGCCAGATGCAGCAGCGCGGTGGCGATCATGAAGCCAAGGCCGAATTGCCAGGCGCCGGCGCTGCCCAGTTCACCGCCATGGGCGTGGCCGTGGAAAAGCGCGAAAGCGCCGACAACCGCCGCAGCTGCCGCTGTCGGCAGCTTTACCGCCGCCGCGACCAGCAGGCCGAGGCCGATGACCGAGGCGAGAATGGCGGGTTCGACGAAGGGAAGATCGATGCCGTAAACCGCCATCAGGAAGCCGATGGCCATGGTGCCGACAAAGGCGGACGGCACGAGCCACAAGGCCTTGCGGTCACTGCCGGCCATGGCGATCTGCGAGGCCCAGATGCCGACGGCGACCATGGCGAGAATATGATCCGCGCCGAAAAACGGGTGGGAAACGCCGGCCATGAAAGAACCGTGTTCTTCCGGGTTCAAATGGGCGAAGGCGGGCAGGGCGGTAGCGCCGAGCGCGGCAGCGGCAAGGCTTAGTCTTTTCAGCATGGTTCCCTCTTTTGATTGTTGCCGCCGGACAGGATCTTGGGCTTCCGGCACGGGCGGCACTGCAATGAGGCACCGACGATATCGTGAACGTCAGGATGCTGTCCATGCGTCATCTGCCGGGGGTCCTGTTTATTGTTCGGGCGAAAACCTTGCCTTTTTCGCTCATTGCCTTACGTAACAAGTCGCACTATGTCCGAAGGGCATGCATGAATTACGCTGGAGAGCCGTTGATGAACGAAGACGAAGACGACAAGAGCAAGGAACTGCCGATCGGCAAGGAAACGGAAGCGAATCTTTTCAAGTCGCGTTCGATCTTCATCTATGGTGGCATCACGCAGGAACTGGCGCAGAAGGTCTGCACGCAGCTCGTGGCTCTTGCGGCCGCCGGTGACGACGACATTCGCGTTTACGTCAATTCGCCGGGCGGTCATGTCGAATCGGGTGATTCCATCCACGACATGATCAAGTTCATCAAGCCGAAGGTTTATATCATCGGCACGGGCTGGGTCGCTTCCGCCGGTGCGCTGATCTATGTTTCGGTGCCCAAGGAACGTCGCCTTTGCCTGCCGAACACCCGCTTCCTGCTGCACCAACCCTCCGGCGGTACGCGTGGCATGGCATCCGACATCGAAATCCAGGCCCGTGAAATCATCAAGATGAACCAGCGCCTGATCAAGATTTTCTCCAAGGCCACCGGCCAGAGCGAAGAAAAGATCGCCAAGGATATCGATCGCGATTACTGGCTGAGTGCGGAAGAGGCCAAGGATTACGGTCTTGTCGGCAAGATCGTCGAAAGCCAGTCGGAGCTCTGAGCTTCTGATATCTCTTTAAAAAGCCCGTACCGGCAGTGGCCGGTGCGGGCTTTTCCGTTCCTGGCGGCTTATACCGCGTTTCCGGTCCTGCGCTGTCGCAGGCCAGCCATCATTGCATGGTGTCGCAAGCCTTCATCATGTCGGCCTTCTTCATCTTGTCCATTTCCATGCCGGCCTTGTGCATGCAGTCCTTCTTGTCCGCCATTGGCATGCCGTCCTTTTTCGTCATTTCCGTCTGCATGGTGTCGCTGTGCATGGCGTCTTTTTTTATCGTATCGGTCTTCATGCTGTCGGCATGGGCGATACCTGTGAAAGAAAGGGCCGACAGCAGGGAAGCGGTGGCGATGGTCGCAAAAATGCGGGTCATGAAAGGTCTCCTCTGGGACGTCGTTTTATGTCCGGCGGCGTCGTGCCGTGGCTCACGATCGTCCATTCGCTCGGAAACAGCCCGCCGTTACAGCTTCACGTGCTTGTGACGGAATATTCGGGCGAGATTTTTTTTCAGCCATTATGTAACAATATCGTATGGACTGCGAATAACCCGACAGTGACGATGACAGGCAGCCTTTCGGAAGAGACATTAAAGATGCTGATGCTGCGTTCCCTTGACGGGGACGAAAGCGCCTACAGGCATTTGCTCCATGCGTTGCGCCGGCTGTTGGTCGCCTATTACGGGCGGCGCATGGCCTCCTCATCCCGAGGCGATGTGGAGGATCTTGTGCAGGAAACCCTGTTGTCGCTTCACGCCAAACGGGAGACCTATGATCGTGCGCGACCGTTCACGGCCTGGTTCTTTGCAATCGCGCGCTACAAGCTCATCGACCATTATCGGGGCAGGGGCGCGCGGATGCTGGCGGAAGTCGAACTGGATGAGACGCTGGAAGCCGAACCGACTGTCGATGCGGTGACGGCGCGCATGGATGTGGAACGACTGCTCGACGATTTGCCGGAGCGGCAACGGGACCTCATTCGCAATGTGAAACTTGAAGGTCAGTCAATTGCAGAAGCGGCAAAAAAGTCCGGCCAGACCGAGCTTGCGGCACGGGTCGGCATTCACAGGACGCTGAAAGTCCTGGCGGCAAGGTTGCGGGGAGACACGTGAGAAAGACGGAAGACATCATTGATCAACTGGCGGGCGACCTCAGGCCTGTGCCCGTTTCGGCGCTGGAGCGCAGGCTGCTGCTAGCCGTCTTGCCCGCGCTCTGCATTTCGCTTCTGCTGATGTTCGTCATTCTCGGGCTGCGCAGCGATATGGATGATGCTTTCACTGAACTGGGTTTCTGGATCAAGTCCGCTTACAATGCCGTGCTGGCCGTGGTCGCGTTCCTCGCTGTCCGGCGCCTTGCCCGGCCGGATGGCGATCGTGGCTGCTTTTTTGCATTGCTGGCGGTGATTTTCGTTGCAATGGCGGCAATCGCATTCGTCCAGCTGGGCTTTGCCCTGCCGGGCAGCTACCGCACCCTTATTCTGGGATCGTCGGCTCTGCATTGCCCGTTTTTGATCGTGGCTTTTGCATTTCCCATGTTTCTGGCGAATTTGTCGGTCCTTAAACGCTCCGCGCCCGCCGATCCCGCGCTTGCCGGTTTTGCGGCGGGCATCGCCGCGGGTGCAGCCGGGGCGTGGGTCTATTCCTGGTTCTGCACCGAAAACGGCATGGCATTCGTGCTGATCTGGTATTCGCTCGGCATTCTTGTCATGGGCCTGATCGGCGCTTTTGCCGGGTCCCGGTTTCTCCGCTGGTAGCTGCTTCCTTCGCCTGGCCGAGCCGGTTGCCAATACCGGCCCCGACCGTTGCCGGAGCCGGTATCCTGCGTCATCGCGGATCCTACTGACCCAAATTTGCGGGAATTGCGAAGAGCGCAAACTGGGTGAACTGCTTGCCCGGATTGAAATTGTCGTCCGAGGCGATGACGAAGAGCTGCTTGCCATCCACCACCGGCCCGAAGGCGAAGCTTTCGATATTGTCGATATCGAGGCCGAAATCGCCTTCGTTGATTTCGAACCACACTGATTTGGATACGGCGGTCACGGATGCCGGATCGATCTTGTCCCTGCCGAGAATATTGTCGGCGCGGGACAGGTCGGCGATGAAAAAGCGGATATGGTTGCCGACCCCGGAAGCGAAATTGCGCTCGACGGCAACGAAACGGCCATCCGGCAGGGCCTCGATGGCGGAGAGACCATTGTCGTTATATTTCGGCTCGGCGGCTGTCGGGGTCTTCGAGATCGCCTCGGTGACATAGACATGTTCCGCGACCGGCTTCAGCGTCGTCGTGTCGATCACGAGGATACGGGCCGGGCTGCCGGCCTGTGGCGTCGCCTTCGGGCCGTCCTGGATCAAGGTATTTTCGGTGGCGGCGATCAGCCGGCCGGGCATCAGCGTCAGGCCCTCGAAGGCGAGATTGTTCTGTACCCCCTTGGTCTTCGCGTCATCGACGAGATAGGCGTCGGGCAATTCCAGCCGCTTGACATTGCCGCCATCGAGGTCCGAGGCATAAAGCGCGGGCTGGTTCTTGAGGTCACGCTCGGAGGACCAGTAGAGCTTGCCGCCCTTACGGTCGAGCGCTATTCCCTCGGCATCGATGCCCTTTAGGGCGAAGGCTGCGCCGGCCTCATCCTTCAATTCCCGCGTGGCGGCGATGTTCAGCTTAACGACGCCTTCCGTGACGGCCAGTTCCAGCTCGTAATAGCGGGCGGGACCATTTTCCACACGATCATCGGAAACAGCGAGATAACGGCCGGTTTCACTGTCGAAGGCGAGATCCGAAATGCCGCCGAAGGCGACGCCATTGATGGAGAGGCCCGAAGGAACGACGATCTGGCCAAGAAAGGCCGGCGCTGGCGGGGTCTGCGCGGCGGCCGGAAGTGCCACAAGGCAAAAAGCGGCGATGGTGGCGATGCGAAACATGGAGACGATCCCTCTTGTGGCGGCTGCCCTGCTGTTGTGGATGCCGTGAGGATTAGCCCCCTGTCGCTAAACTTTGATGACGTTTTCCGCGTCTCCCGTACCTGAAGCCCGGCCGCTCATCTTGCCAAGCCTTGTCTTTTTTGATCCTGAATATAGTCATGCTTCATCCAAAGCGTGTCGCCATCTTCGGATTCGCGCTCCACGCTTCAAGTTTTGTTCCTGTCCGTCGTCAATGCAGACCGCTGCGGTTTTTGCGACAGGCAGCAGGCCGCAGAGTGCTTCATGCTGAAAGATTTTTCCGTCCAGAGCCTGTTCATGGGGTGCCTCACCGCCTTTGTCGGTTTTGCCAGCTCCTTTGCCGTCGTGTTGCAGGGCCTCAAAGCCGTCGGCGCGACGGATTTCGAGGCGGCTTCCGGGCTGATGGCGCTTTCGGTGGCGATGGGGCTTTGCGCCATCGTTCTTTCTGTCGCCACACGGCTGCCGATCAGTATCGCGTGGTCGACGCCGGGTGCGGCCCTGCTGGCGACCACGGGCGTGATCGAGGGCGGATTTCCGGCGGCGGTGGGCGGTTTCATCATCTGCGCCGTGCTGATCATCATCGCCGGCCTGTTCCGGCCGCTCGGGCGGGCGGTTGCCTCCATTCCCGCGCCGCTTGCCAATGCCATGCTGTCAGGTGTCATCATCGGCCTGTGTTTCGCGCCGATCAAGGCGATCGGTTTTAACCCGGCGCTTGGCCTGCCGATCATTCTCGCCTGGATCGTGGTGGGTGCTTTCCGGCGGCTTTTCGCCGTGCCTGCGGCGCTTGCCGCCTTCGTGCTCGTCATGATCTTCGGGGTCGATATTCCGGCGGGCGCGCTCGATAGCGTGGCGCAATCGCTGACGCCGCCGATGGAGTGGGTGACGCCCGTCTTCAGCCTGCACGCCATCGTCTCCATTGCGCTGCCGCTGTTCATCGTCACCATGGCCTCGCAAAACATTCCCGGCATCGCGGTGCTGAAGGTCAATCATTACGATCCGCAACCCGGACCGCTTTTCGCCACGACCGGTTTCTTCTCGCTGCTTTCGGCCCCCTTTGGCGGCCATGCCGTCAATCTCGCGGCGATCACCGCGGCAATGTGCGCGGGCGAGGACGCCCATGCCGACCCCAGACGGCGCTATTGGGCGGCGATCATCGGCGGTGTCGGTTACATCATCTTCGGCCTTTTGGCCGGCGTGGTCACAGCCTTCGTGGCGCTGGCGCCGCCCATCCTCATTCAGGCGGTGGCGGGGCTGGCGCTGGTCGGCGCCTTTTCCGGTTCCGCCGTCGCGGCCTTCAAGGAGCCGGAAACCCGCGAGGCAGCGGCGATCACCTTCCTCATCACGGCCTCGGGCCTTTCCTTCGGTGGTGTTTCCGGGGCCTTCTGGGGGCTGATCGGCGGCGGGCTGATGATGGCGTTGCAGCGGGTAGTGAAGCGTGGTTAGATAGGGAGCTTATTGTTTTAAGAAATATTTATTTATGGATTTCGAATTCGATCCCGCCAAAGCGAAAGTAATAAAGACAAACATGGAATAGATTTCGTCGAGGCAAGAGCGCTTTGGCTGGACGAGAAAAGACTTGTCGCACCTCTCGAAACCACGTCGGAAGAACGGTATATTATGATTGCGCAATTGCGCGGAAAGTGCTGGAGCGCCATCTACACCTATAGAAATGACCGGTTGCGGATCATTTCCGTGAGGCGTTCCAGAGACAAGGAGAAGCAGCGTTATGAAGACGATCAGCGCTGAAGATTTCGACAGGAAATTCGACGATGGCGAAGACATCGACGATTATGTCGACTGGTCAAAGGCTAGCCGGCCGGGAAAGGAACACACTCATTTCGATCTTCCGAATGGGATTTTGCGTCAGGTGGATGCGGAGGCGGCTCGCCTTGGAATGACGCGTGAGGCCCTCATCGTCAAATGGATATCGGAAAAGCTGGAGAGTAATCAGCGGGTAAAATAGGCGGGGAAGATAACAAGATCACTTGTCAGACCGCCAGCCGCTGTTTATACACGTCGCCATGAGCAACCGCATCGCAATCATTTTCGGCATGAGCGCGCAGATTTCTGCGAAGGCCTCGCCGTGCGGTGCACTCTCGCTTCTTAGCCTCGACCTTACACGCGGTTGCCGGGTCCAGTGAGGAGCGCCCGGCGGCCGAAAGCCCGCTGGTGCAAACGCTCCTCATCTCGAAATCTCATTTTATACTGGATTCAGGCCCTCAAGGGCCGCGCATCCGCCGATGGCTTGAAGAAGCCCGCGGACTGCGCAAGGAGGAAGCGAAATGGACGGCAAGATCACCAATATTTCCAAGGGCATGAACGACGCGAGCGTGAAGTATCGCCCTTACCCGACCATCAACATCCCTGACCGCACCTGGCCGGGCAAGACCATCGACAAGGCGCCGATCTGGTGTTCGGTGGATCTGCGCGACGGCAACCAGTCGCTGGTCAACCCCATGGGCCACGACCGCAAGGCCCGCATGTTCAAGCTGCTGCTCGAAATGGGCTTCAAGGAAATCGAGATCGGTTTCCCCTCCGCCTCGCAGACGGATTTCGATTTCGCCCGCTGGTGTGTGGAAGAAGGCGATGTGCCTGACGATGTATCCCTGCAGGTGCTGGTACAGTGCCGCCCGGAGCTGATCACCCGCACCTTCGAGGCGCTGCAAGGCGCCAACAAGCCGATCATCCACTTCTACAATTCCACTTCGGAACTGCAGCGCCGCGTGGTGTTCGGCAAGGATGTGCACGGCATCAAGCAGATCGCTGTCGACGCGGCCAAGATGATCACCGACATGGCGGCGAAGGCCGGCGGCGGTTACCGCTTCGAATATTCGCCTGAGAGCTTTACCGGCACCGAGCTGGAAGTGGCGCTGGAAATCTGCAACGCCGTGGTCGAGGTGGTGAAGCCGACGGCCGATAACAAGCTGATCCTGAACCTGCCTTCGACGGTGGAAATGGCGACGCCGAACATCTATGCCGACCAGATCGAATGGATGTGCCGCAATATCGATAATCGCGAAAACGTCATCATCTCGCTGCATCCGCATAATGACCGTGGCACCGGCATTGCCGCGACCGAGCTGGGCCTGATGGCGGGTGCGGACCGCGTCGAAGGCACGCTGTTCGGCAATGGCGAGCGCACCGGCAATGTCGACGTCGTGACGCTGGCGCTGAACATGTATACGCAGGGTGTCGATCCTGAGCTGGATTGCCGCGATATCGAGCGCATCAAGTCGGTTTACGAATATTCCAACGAGATGACGATCCCCGAACGCCACCCTTATGTCGGCGAACTGGTCTACACGGCCTTTTCCGGCTCGCATCAGGATGCGATCAACAAGGGCATGAAGGCGATCAAGGTCGCCAACCATCCCGTCTGGGAAGTGCCCTATCTGCCGATCGATCCGAAGGATGTCGGCCGTTCCTATGAGGCGATCATCCGCATCAACTCGCAATCCGGCAAGGGCGGCATCGCCTATATTCTGCAGCAGGATTACGGCATCAACCTGCCGCGCAACCTGCAGGTGGAGTTCCGCGAGGATATCCAGCGCATTACCGATGAAGAAGGCGTGGAACTGCCGGCCAAGCGCATCTATGAGCGCTTTATCGAGCGTTACGTGACGCAGCCGAAGGCGCGCATCAAGTTCGTCGATCACCACACCTATCCGGCCGGCGATTTCAAGGGCGTGCGCATTGTTGCCGCCGAGATCACCGACAATGGCGAGGTGAAGCGCATCGAGGGCAAGGGCACCGGTCCGATTGACGGGTTCATCAATGCGCTGTCGGTCTATCTCGGCATTGACCTGTCGGTGAATGATTATTCCGAGCATTCGCTGCAGCATGGCTCGAATGCTTCGGCCATCGCTTATGTCGAGATGGAGCATCCGGGCGGCAAGCTGTTCGGGGCGGGGGTCAATACGAATATTGTGGCGGCTTCGCTGGAGGCGATCGTTTCGGCGGCGAACAGGGTGCTGGAAGAGCGGGCTAAGTAAGTGGGCCTTGAGGGTGGGGCTTTACCCCCCTCTGCCCTGCCGGGCATCTCCCCCTCAAGGGGGGAGATCGGCAGGAGGCGCTACCACCACTTCATTCTCAACCTTTGAGATGGGCGAGACCCAACCACGAGTCGATCTCCCCCCTTGAGGGGGAGATGCCCGGCAGGGCAGAGGGGGGGAAGCCACACGCTCCAACCTCACGGCAGCGAACCTATTCCCCCAACAGGGAAAACCCCAGCGGCCGCCCGTTTTCATAAAACACCCTGATATCTTCCAGCGCCACACCCGTCCCCGTCTCATCAAGACTATGGCGCTCACAGGCGACATTCCATGTGCCGGGACCACCGGAAATGTGGAAGAGATTATAGGCCGCGCGTGGTTTTTCCCCACCCGGTCCCTGGCTGGCCGAGGCGATGCCGACGACCGGAATGTGGTCTTCCCCGTGATGCGTATTCAACCAGTAAACCGTGTTGAGATGGGTATGGCCATGCAGCACGAGTTCCGCGCCGCCGACGCCCAGCGCCGCTGCGAAACGACGGATGCCGATCATGCGCTTGTGGGTGGCGGTGGCGCCGCGGATGGGTGGATGATGGATCATCACCACCCGGAACAGCCCCTGTTCTCCGGCTTTTTTCAAAAGTTCCGCCGTGGCGCGCGCCTGCCGGTTGCCGAAATAGCCGGTGGCTGAAAAGGGCGGCGTGGCAATCGAGGTGGAGCAGCCGATCAGTGCGACCGGGCCGCGCACGCGCATATAGGGGAAAATCTTGCGGTCATCGTCCCATTCCGTCGGGTCGCCATCGCCGCGCACATAGGGGTACCAGGCCTGCATGGCCTTGTCGTGCGCGCCGGAAACATAGGCGTCATGATTGCCGGGAACGACGGATGTCTTTTCAGGATCGCCCACTTCCTCCAGCCAGTCGGCGGCGGCGCGAATTTCGATGCCGGTCGCAAGATTGACGAGATCGCCGGTGATAGCCAGATGGTCTGGCGACTTTGTCTCGAGATCGTCGAGCAGCTTTTCCAGCGTATCGGTGAAGAGATGCTTGCGGCGGTTGCGGTGCCAGTTGACGAAACCGGTGATACGCTTGGATGCAAGTTCCCGGAAAGTGAGCTTTGGCAGTGGCCCCAAATGGACGTCTGAAATATGCGCAAGTTTGAACATGGCGGCAGAGATAACCTATGATATGCGGCACGTCCAATAAAAGCCTGCCGGCGGGGAGAAACCAGGGTGAATGACGAGACAACCGGGCAGAAGGCCCGTCCGTTCCACATGCGTGTCTTCATCCGCTTTCTGCATTTCATTTTTCTGCTCACACGGGGTGCCACGCTTGGCGTGCGTGCGGCCTGTTTCGATGAAAAGGACAGGATTTTTCTGGTGCGGCACACTTATCTGCCGGGCTGGTATCTGCCGGGCGGAGGGGTGGAGCGTGGCGAAACTCTGCTGATGGCGCTGCACAAGGAAATCCGTGAGGAGGGCAACCTCGTGGCCGCCTCAACCCCTCAGCTTTTCCATGTCTATCTCAATCTGGAAGGCAGCAATCGCGACCACGTGGCGCTCTACCGGCTGGAGGTCAGCCAGACAGCTCTGAAAAAGCCGGACCATGAAATTGCCGAAAGCGGCTTTTTCGACCTTTCGGCTTTGCCGGAAGGAGTGACAGCCGCCACCCGCCGCCGCCTCGCCGAACTTGCCGGCGAAACGGAAATCGCCGACCACTGGTAGCGGCGGGAGGCTTCCCGTCAGGAGAGCGCCTCGCGGCCATGGGCCGTGATCAGGTCCAGCTCCGGGCCGACGGGCACGATGCCGGTCGGGTTGATGGTGCGGTGGCTGCGGTAATAATGTTCCTTGATGTGGCGCATATCCACCGTCTCTGGCACGCCCGGCGTCTGGTAAAGATCGCGCAGGTAACCCGTCAGGTGCGGATAGTCGTGGATGCGGCGGATGTTGCACTTGAAATGGCCGACATAGACGGGATCGAACCGCACCAAAGTGGTGAACAGGCGCCAGTCCGCTTCCGTCTGTTCTGAACCGAGCAGGAAGCGCCGGTCCTTCAGGCGATCTTCCAGCATGTCCAGCGTTTCGAACACCTTCACGGCATTCTGCTGATAGGCATCCTGCGTGGTGGCGAAACCGGCCTTGTAGACGCCGTTATTGACGGTGTCGTAGATGATGTCGTTCAGTGCATCGATCTCGGCGCGCAGCGCCTCCGGGTAATAATCCGCTTTCGATCCGGTGAGATCGTTGAAGGCGGAGTTGAACATGCGGATGATTTCCGCGGATTCATTGGAGACGATGGTGCCGCGCTGTTTGTCCCACAGCACGGGCACGGTGACGCGCCCGGAATATTTGGGGTCCGCCCGGGTATAGACCTGCCAGAGCGTGGAGGAACCGAACAGGTGGTCTTCCGTTGCGCCCGGTGTGCGCTCGCCCTCGGGCTTGAATTCCCAGCCGTTTTCCAGCATCAGCGGATCGACGACGGAGACGGAGATCAGGTCTTCCAGTTTCTTCAACTTGCGGAAAATCAGCGTCCGATGCGCCCAGGGGCAGGCGAAGGAGACATAGAGGTGGTAGCGATCCTTCTCCGCCTTGAAGCCGCCTTCTCCCGAAGGGCCGGGGGCGCCGTCGACCGTCACCCAGTTGCGGAACTGCGAGGCGCCGCGCTTGAAATGCCCCTTGGTTTCCTTGGTGTCGTACCAGACGTCTTTCCATACGCCTTCCACCAGCATGCCCATGACGATCTCCTTATGTGTTTCCTTGATGGCGATCTTACCCGTTTCACGCCACGCCGCGAACCCGCAAGGCGTTGAACAATGCGTTTCCGGTCCTGCATGGGCTGAATGGGGCAGGCATAAGATTTGTTCTGGACGGGTTTGAATTTTCCTGATAATTGCGATTTTCACAAATCTGAGGAAATTGCTGACTATGATCGAACCACGGATGCTCCGACGACGCTGACGCTCCTGAACGCCCTTACCGGCGCAGCCGTCATCTATTGTCGCATCCGCATTCTGGAAGTTTCGGTCTCTTCATGTCCAAGCACGATCTTGTCTACCTCACCGAGGACGCGTCGCACGACGCCATCATCGAAGTCATCAACGAAGAAGCTTTTGGTCCCGGCCGGCACACCCGTGCGGCAGCGCGCATCCGCGAGCAGGGGCCACATGACCGGTCGCTGTCCTTCGTCTGCGCCGATGATGGCGAGACGATTGCTTCGGTGCGCATGACGCCGGTTCTGGCGGGTGATGTGAAGGGCCATATGCTTGGCCCGCTCGCGGTTCGGCCTTCGCATAAGAACAAGGGCATCGGCCGGGAACTCGTGCGGATCGCCATTGCGGCTGCAAGGCGGAAGGGCTCCGAAGCCGTGATCCTGATCGGCGATCCGCCTTATTACATGCCGCTCGGTTTCGAGAAGGTCGCTTATGCGGCGCTCGATTTTCCGGGTCCGGTCGACCCGAACCGGGTGCTGGTGGTGCCTGTTGGTGACGACGTGCATCAGCGGCTGAAGGGCAAGATCGGCTGGCGCAAATGCGAGGCTGCGATGCCGGCCGCCGCGGCGGAAGATGAGGGTTTTGAGGAGCCGCTCAGGGTTTACGGCTGAGGGGGTATCCGAAGGGGCTTTGTGCTTTTTGGTGCAACATAAACCCCGTCATTCCGGCCTTGAGCCGGAATCCAGCCAGCCCAAGTCTTTGGGCTGAAAGGACTTTTCCCACGGCGCAGACGCGCCGTGACTGGATGCCGGATCAAGTCCGGCATGACGGAAGGGGCGTTGCGCGCTATGGCAAACATCGAGATTGCCGTGCACATCTTTTTGTGTGGTAAAATCTTCTTCCGATGGTCTGTCTCGAAACAACGCGTCTCCCTCCACAGAATTCAATTCCGTTTCCTCCCCCTATACGATAGCTAGTGAAAGTCGATTACTGCGAAGGGGCGGGGCATGACGGCGATTACCATGAACGATGCGCTGGAGCGCGCGGGTGCGGGCGCCTATCAGCGCAGGCTGATGGGCATTTTCGGCCTCGTCTGGGCGGCGGATGCCATGCAGGTTCTGGCGGTTGGTTTCACCGCCGCCTCGATTGCCGCAACCTTCGGCCTGACGGTGCCGCAGGCCTTGCAGACCGGAACGGCATTCTTTTTCGGTATGTTGCTCGGTGCTGCCGGTTTCGGGCGGCTGGCGGACCGGTATGGGCGTCGTCGTGTGCTGATCGTCACCGTCGCCTGTGATGCGCTGTTCGGTGTGCTTTCGATATTTTCGCCCGATTTCACCATTCTGCTCATCCTGCGTTTTCTCACTGGCGCGGCGGTGGGCGGCACGCTGCCGGTGGATTATGCAATGATGGCGGAGTTCCTGCCTGCCAAAAATCGCGGCCGCTGGCTGGTCTTTCTTGAGGGCTTCTGGGCTGTTGGTACGCTGATCGTGGCCTTGGCGGCCTGGGGTGCAAGCCTTGCCGGCGTGGCCGATGCCTGGCGTTATATTTTCGCCGTGACGGCTTTTCCGGCCGTTCTTGGTCTTGGCCTGCGTTTTCTGGTGCCGGAATCGCCGCTTTACCTGCTGCGCAGCGGGCGATTGGACGAAGCCAAGGCCGTCGTCAACCGTATGCTGGTGACAAATGGACGTGCGCCTCTCGATGCCGGGACGGGGCTTTTCCAGCCTGATGTGGCCAAGGGGCAGGGGATATTTTCGCCGGCGCTCCGGCAGCGCAGCATCATGATCCTCACCATCTGGTTTCTCGTCTCCGTTTCCTACTACGGTGTCTTCACCTGGATGCCGGCGAAACTGGCGGGCGACGGTTTCGGCTTTGTGCGCGGTTATGGATTTCTGGTGCTGGTGGCGCTGGCGCAGATCCCCGGTTACGCGCTTGCCGCCTATGGCGTTGAAAAATGGGGCCGCAAGCCGACGCTGATCGGTTTCTGCCTGCTCTCCGCGCTTGGTTGCCTGCTGTTTACGCTCGCTTCCGGCGGCGCGATGATTGCCGCCTCGCTCCTCATCATGAGTTTTGCCCTGCTCGGCACATGGGGCGCGCTTTATGCCTATACGCCAGAGCTTTACCCGACGGAATCGCGGGCGACCGGTATGGGTGCCGCAGGCGCCATGGCAAGGCTCGGCGGCCTGCTGGCGCCGTCGCTACTCGGTTATGCCATTGCGCAGGGCTTTGGTGTCGCGATCGGCATATTTGCCGGGCTGCTGGTGCTGGCTGCCATTGCGGCCACGATGATCAATGCGGAAACGCGGCAGGTGGCGCTGACTTAGTTGCCGCCAAGGGTGATGGCCTGATCTGATCCACGATCAGGCCATTCTGTTCTGCGCTTACAGCGTCGTATAATTGACCGGAAGCCAGTCGTAATTGGTGCTGTCGGTGCGCACATGGCCGATGCTGGGGAAAGCGATGTGGGCGCCGGCCACCAGATATCTGCCCTCTACCGCCTGTTTGAACGCCAGATCGCGCGCCACGACGGCGGCTTTCTGGTCGACATCGAACTCGATCGCCACGTCAGGCTCATCGAACTGGAGGATATCACCATGGGTGATATCGCCCCAGAAGACGATTTTCTGGCCGTCGCTTTCCAGAACAACAGCGCTGTGGCCGGGTGTGTGGCCGGCGTAAAGGATCGAGCCAAGACCGGAGACCGGTGCGGCATTATCGCCGAAAGTCTCGAATTTACCGGCATCGATATAGGGCTGGATGCTTTCCTTCGCTTCGGCATAACCCTTCTTCAGCGCTTCAGGGGCCGCCTTGGCCTTTGCCTCGTCAAGCCAGAAGGCGGCTTCGCGCGCATTGACCCGGAGCGTCGCATTGGCAAAGACACGCTTGCCATTCGAGGACAGCCCGCCGGAATGGTCCGTGTGGATATGGGTGAGGACAATGTCGTCTATCTCGTCAGTTTTGTAACCGGAGGCCTCGATATTGGCGACGAGCCTGCCAAGGCTTGGGCCGAGATAGGTGCCGGTGCCGGCATCGATCAGCACCAACCTGTCTCCGGTGTTGACGAGAAATGCATTGACCGAAGTGGGCGTCTCTTCCGGCAGGAAGGCATCACTTAGCACCTTGGCGGCATGTTCCGGCGTCGTATTGGTGTAGATTTTGGCGAGTGGCAATGCAATGACGCCGTCCGAAAGGGCGGTGACTTCCACCTTGCCGACCATCAGCCGATAAAAGCCGGGTGCCTGCGTGGCGGCCAGGGGCGCCTTGGCGAATGCGACGGTGGGCGCAACGAAAGGGGCGGCGAAGATGGCGCTGGCGGCGCCTTTGAGAAGCGAACGACGTGATGGCATGGGTGGCTCCTGAGTTTGGGGAACGTCTTGAAAGTTTCCGAACTCCAGCTAAGTGTAGAGAGGCCAGCAATCAAATCGATGTGACTTATGCAAACTATCGATCATTTCAATCTCCGTTCCTTCGACCTCAATCTTCTCATCGCCTTTGATGCGATGATGGAGGAAATGAATGTCACGCGCGCTGCGCGCCGGCTGAAAATCCAGCAGCCGGCCATGAGCCACAACATCTCCACCCTGCGGACATTGTTTCAGGATGAGCTTTTCATCCGCGTGGGACAGGAGATGAAGCCGACGGCACGGGCGCTCAACCTGGCCGGGCCAGTGCGGCAGGCGCTCCGGCAGGCGCAGGCGGCGGTGCTGACGGCGGATGTTTTCGATCCGGCGACGGAGCGCCGCACCTTCCGGCTGGGCATGTCGAGCGAGGTGGAACTGTTGCTGTTGCCGGACCTGACGGCGCGGCTGCGCGAGATCGCGCCCGGTATCCGCATTCTGGCCCGCAGCGGGCAGGAGGAGGAAATCACCGCGATGCTGGATACGGGTGTGATCGATATGGCCGTGGGATGTGCCTATTCGAAAGAGCAGCGCCATCATTGCGAGCCGCTTTATTCTTCCAGCGTGCTTTGCTGTTTCAACCCGGCTCTGCTCGATCTGCCCAATCCCGTCGGGCTGGACGCCTATATGGGGGCCAAACATGCGGTCATATCGCAGACGGACAGCCTGCATGGCTGCATCAAGGATGCGCTGGAACTGAGCGGATTGGAAATCGATGTCGTTGCAGCCGCGCCGGATTTCCTCTCGGTGCTGGCAACGGCGCGATCCTCGGCAGTACTGGCGACCGTGTCCTCACGCATCGCGCTGCGTTATGCGCCGATGCTGGGACTGGAAATAAGCCCGGTGCCGGTGACGCTGAATTTCCCGCCGGTCGCCATGGTCTGGACCTTGCAGACCGATGCGGATGCGGGAGCCGTGTGGCTTCGCCAGCAAATTCGCGAGGCCATGGGCCGCACGGTCGACAATGCGGTATCGGGGATCGCGGCGTAGCTGCTTTTGCAATCTAGAAGCGCTTCTCCAGCCAGGTGATCGACTGGCCACTGGAAAGGGGACCAAGCGAGCCGATTCTGGTGAAACCGTAGCGTTCGTAGGTTCTCAGGGCGTCAGGGTTCATCGTATCGATGTAAGCGCCGGTGCAGCCGCGCTTTCTGGCTTCTTCCTCCGCCATCGCAAGCAGTTTCGCAGCCGTGCCCTTTCCGCGCATGGTTTCCGGCACGAAAAGAAGCTGCACATAAAGCCAGCCGCGGCCGGTATATCCCACCAGACCGCCGGTCACAGCGTTTTCGTCATCGCGGATGGTGATATTGAGCTCGCGTTTGTCGCTTTCGCCGAAACGGGCGATATTATAGGCCACCAGCGGATCGCGGATGGCCTTTTCAGCTTCTGCATCCGCGACATCGCTCAAAACGAAATTCATGATTTTCTTTCCTGGACGCCGGACGGCGGCCGTTTGTCGTTTTCCAGTTCAAGACGCGGAAAGTCTTGCACTACTGCCAAGGTTCTATCGCCCTTCACGCCACCAGAGCGCGGAGAAGGCAAGCAGCAGGGCGCCAAGCCCGGCAAAGCCGGCAAAGAGCGGCAGGGTGTTGACGCCTTTCAGCACCGTCTCGTCGGTCAGACGTATCAGCATGCGATCCTCGTCGGCAACCCTGATGTCACCCCGCACCGGCAATATATCCGGCAGCGCGATGCGGCCGGAATTGTCGGCGACACGGTGCACGCTGCCCCTGGTGGCGTCGGCCAGCGGCTTCAGCGTCTCAGTCGTCGAAATCATCGCCTTGAACTCCGGCGCATCCACCGCGCCGACATGGACGAGGGTGGTGAAATCGCCGTTCTTGATTTCGAACAGGCCGGTTTCGTCCATGCGGCGCTCGATCTTGTAAAGACCGGGCTCGGTGGTGGTGAAGGCCATGTTTTCGGTCTTGCCAGAGGGGAAACGCACGCTTGCCTGACCGGGATCGTCGCCGATGGTCTGGCGGGTGATTTCCAATGTGCGGCCGTTGGCCCGCGCCGTCAGCGCCTCTTCTTCAAGCTCGGGCTCCTTCAT
Source organism: Rhizobium sp. UGM030330-04 (assembly GCF_003208455.1). Lineage (NCBI taxonomy): Bacteria > Pseudomonadati > Pseudomonadota > Alphaproteobacteria > Hyphomicrobiales > Rhizobiaceae > Rhizobium > Rhizobium sp. UGM030330-04. The sequence goes on along the minus strand of NZ_QKML01000002.1, from coordinate 108,658 downwards.
CAGCCAGTGGGCGATGCGGCGATAAAGCGCCACATGCGGGCCACCGCCTTCGAAACCACGCGCCCACAGCCAGCCCTGATCGGACAGAAGCATGGCGACACGGCCTTCGCCCTGACGGTTCAGCACCAGCAGCGGGTCCTGCCCGTCGCCCAGCATCACGGTCTGGCCCTGCGGCGGGTCAACGCTGATGGTGCGGAACCAGCGGCCCCATTGCGGCGGCTCGTTGGCCGATCCATCCAGCCCGCGGGTGACAGGGTGCTTCTTGCCCGCTTCCGAAAGGCGGGGATAGAACGCCGCCTGATGCACCTGACCGGTCGGCTGAGCCGGCAACACGGAGGCGAGCGGCGTCATGGCGATCGAATCCTGACCGGCATGTTCCGGGCCTGCGGCAATCAGGAGCGCGCCGCCCTTTTCGACATATTGGGCGATGTAATCGTAATAGAGGATCGGCAGCACGCCGCGATGCTGGTAGCGGTCGAAGATGATGAGGTCGAAATCCTCGATCTTTTCGACAAACAATTCGCGGGTCGGGAAGGCGATCAGCGAGAGTTCGTTGATCGGCGTGCCATCCTGTTTTTCCGGCGGGCGCAGAATGGTGAAATGCACCAGATCAACCGAGGCGTCGGATTTCAGGAGGTTACGCCAGGCGCGTTCGCCGGCATGCGGCTCGCCGGAGACGAGCAGCACGCGCAGGTTCTGGCGGATGCCTTCGATCAGGTGAACGGCGCGGTTGTTCGCAGCAGTCACTTCGCCGGGAAGCTCGGCGACGGAAAATTCCATGACATTGTTGCCGCCACGCGGAACCTTGAAACTGAACGGCGTCGGCTGGCCGGGTGTGGCCTGAAGCGTGGCGATTTCTTCGCCGTTCATCTTCACGGTCACTTCTGCAGCGCCGCCGCCGGCGGGGCGGCCGTCATCAAACACACGCAGCGTCAGTTGCTGTTCCTCGTTGACGATGCCGAAGCGCGGGGCGCGGACGATCTCGATGCGGCGGTCGAATTCATCGGCCTTGCCGGTGATCAGCCCATGCACGGGCGCGCGGAAGCCGAGCGCCTGTTGGGCATTGGGCAGGGCATTCGGGATATCGTGAATCTGGCCGTCGCTGAGGAAGATAGCGCCGCCGACGCGGGATGGCGAGACATCGGAAACGGCGGAGGAAAGGGCCGAGAAAAGCTGGGTCGAGGGCGAATCACTCTCGCCATCGTCGCGCACCTCCACGATGCGCGGTTCGATGCGCGGGAAGCGGGAGAGCCGGTCTTTCAGCGTCTCCAGCGCCGTATCGGTCATTTGCGGCCGGTCCTGTACGTCCTGGCTCTGCGAGCGGTCAACGATGACGGGCACGATGGTGGAAAGCGGCTCGCGTTCCTCCTGCGTCAGAAGCGGATTGGCGATGGCAGCCAGCAAGGCGGCGAGCGCCAGCCCGCGCAGCCATGCGCCGCGCACGCCACGCCACAGGCCGATGAAGGAAAGCGTAAGAGCGGCGACGGCCAGAACGGCGATCACGATCCACGGCAGGAATGGGGAGAAGGTCAATGTCATGTCACTGCCCCAACCGTTCGAGAAGTGCGGGAACGTGGACCTGATCGGCCTTGTAGTTGCCGGTCAGCATATACATCATGATGTTGACGCCGGAGCGGAAGGCGTGTTCGCGCTGCATCTCGTCCGGGGGTACGGTGGGCAGAACCGGCGCGCCCTGCGGATCGACGGCCCAGGCGCCGGCGAAATCATTGCCCGTTATCATGATTGGCGTCACGCCATCGCCGGAAGAGGAGAGGCCCGAGGTGGTCTTGGCGGCTCCCTGTCGCGATTCCACCCAGAGTGGCGAACCATTGTAACGGCCGGGGAAATTGGTGAGCAGATAGAAGGACCGCGTCAGAACGTGGTCTTCCGGCACAGGCTCCAGCGGCGGAATATCGATATTGGCGAGGATCGCCTGCAGGCGTTCGCCGTTAGGGCTGGTCGCGCCGGTATCGAGCGAAGAGAACTGGTCACGCGTATCGAACAGCACGGTGCCGCCGGCGCGCATATAGGCGTCGATGCGCGAAATCGCGGCGCTTGACGGCATGGGTGCCGTGGCGGAAACCGGCCAGTAGATGATCGGATAGAAGGACAATTCATCCTTGGAAATATCGAGTCCAACCGGCTGACCGGGTTCCAGCGTGGTGCGCCAGGTCAGGAATTCGCTGAGACCCTGGAGACCCTGCTCGGAAATGCGGTCGACATCATCCTCACCGGTGCGGACATAAGCGAGATGGGTGGTGTCCAGCCGCTCGAAAATCTGCTCGTCGCCGGGTTTTGGATCGTCGGCGCGGGCGTCGGTTGGCGACATGGCGGCAAAGGCGCCAAGCGCCAGCAGCAGGGTGGCAACTGTCGCGCTGCGGGCTTTCGGCAGGCGCGCGAAGGCGCCGTTCATGAAGAGCACGATCAGGCTATCGGCAATCAGCATCAGGAAGGCGGCGATGAACAAAGCAGGGCGCAGCGATTTCGCGGTTTCGCCGATCAGCGCTTCACTGGTGGTGTTGACACCTGCGACGGATGCCTCGAGCGGGCGCAGCGTCGCACCTGCGGGCAGGAGATTGAGAGCCACGAAACCGTCCTCTGTGCCGTAAAGGCCGGGGGGATTGTCGAAACCGGTGCGCGGTGGCTGGCCGGCGCGCATTTCCAGCGGACGGGCAGTGCCGATTTCGGCAGACAGAGCGCCTTCGGCTGTCAAGAGGCGGAACGGGGGCAGGGCTGCGGCCGGGGCATTGGCGGAAGCCGAAGCGCCGCCCGCTTTCGACAATTGCACGATACGACGCAGCATATCGACGAAATGGCCTGAGATCGGCAGGTCGGACCAGCTCGCCTCGGCGCTGACATGGAAGAGCACGATGCGGCCTGCCTCGACAGTGCGGGTGGTGACGAGCGGCGTGCCGTCGGCAAGGCTTGCCCAGGTGCGTTCAGCCAGATCGGGTGTCGGTTCGGCCAGAACCTGGCGTTTGACGAGGATGCCATCGGCCTTCGGCATGCCGGCGAAAGCGCCGAAATTCGGGAAATCGGCAAGCGGCTGCGGCTCGGCCCAGGAGAGTGCGCCGCCAAGCGCGCGTTCACCCTGCCTGAGCGTCACCGGCACCAGCGGATCGTCGGCCGGGGCCGCTGCAAGGCGCGGACCGGCAAAACGGATCAGCGTGCCGCCGGCTGCAAGCCAGCGCTGCATCGGCTCATAGGTTTCCTGTGGCAGTCGGCCAATATCGGCCATGACGATGACCGACGGATTGGATTGCAGGATTTCCGGGATTGCCTGCGCCAGATCGGCCTGCCGCTGCGGAATGAGATCGACAAAAGGCTGAAGCGCGCGGCTGATATAATAAAGTGGCTGCAGCAGCGGCTGGAAATCATTGCCGGTTTCGCCGGCCAGCAGCGCCACGCGGCGGCGGCGGAAACCGTCATCCAGCAGATGCACGGCACCAGCCGTCGAAACGCCTTCGAGGGAGAGGCGGGCGAAATCGTTGCGCAGTTCGAAGGGGGCTTCCACCGTTGCGGTTGTTTCGGCCTCGCCGGGGGCGAAGCTGGCAGTGCCATTGGCGAGAATGCGGCCCTGGCTGTCCTGCGCATTGACGGTCAGCCGGGCGGCTTCGGCCGTGTCGAGCCGCGAAAGGGTGACGCTCATCGCATCGGCATTGTTGGTGGCGCCGGTGATGGCGGCGATGGCCTTGCCGTCGCCCTTCACGATGCGGAATTCGGCGGGTGAGAGGCTGGCAAGCGTTCTCATCGCGTTTTCATCCTGCGCGGTCTGAACACCGTCGGTAAGATAAGCGAGCGTGCCGGGGGTCGTGCCGTTCAGCGCCTCGGTGATGGCTTCGGCCGTGCGCACGCGGTCCGGCATCAGCGGTTTCGGCTTGGCGGCGGCGAGCTTTTCCAGCGCCACGGCTGTCGTTCCCGATACGGCATCATGTTCGGCATCGGCGGTGAAGCTGATGGAGACGGGGCGGTCGGCCCGCTCCGCATCGCCGATCAGGGCCTGAGCGGTGGCCACGCGTCTTTCCCAGTCGGGCGCGGCGGCCCAGCTGTTGTCGACCACCAGCACCAGCGGGCCGCTGCCGGCGATGCTGTTATTGCGCGGGTTCACCACCGGATCGGCCAGCGCAAAAATCACGGCGGCGGCAAGCGCCATGCGCAAAAGGGTCAGCCACCACGGGCTTTTCGACGGTGTTTCCTCGCGTTTCAGCACCGTCGCCAATATCTTCAGCGGCGGAAACACTTCCGCCTTGGGGCGCGGCGGGGTGAGCCGCAGCAGCCACCAGATGGCGGGTAGCGCCAGCAAGCCGAAGAGGATGTAGGGGCTGGTGAAGACGAAAGGCAATGCGCTCATCGGTGCCCACTGCCCTGTGCCGGCGCGCCGGAAAGATACATGTGAACGGCCACAAGCGCCTCGGAAGCCAGATGATCGGTGCGGTGGAAGACGAAGTTCCAGCCGAGACGGCGCAGCGACGAGGACAGCGCCTCGCGTCTTGCGAGATAGGCGCGGGTGTAATCCTCACGAATGGTCTCGGCGCGGCCGGAAACCAGTTTTTCGCCGGTTTCCGGATCGGTAAACTCGGTGCGGCCGGAATAGGGGAAGGTTTCTTCGGCCGGATCGGCGATTTCCACCACATGGCCGCGCAGGCCACGTCGCGCCAGAGGCGAAATCCGCTCCATCACGTTTTTCGCATCATCGAGAAAATCGCCAATCAGAACAATGTCGCTCGCGCCGCGGATCATGCCCGTTTCCGGCATGCCCGTGGTCAGCGGCGCGTGCATGATGGCGGCGGCCAGCCGTTCGGCGGCGTTTCTGGCCGAGACCGGCTCCATGATGCCCGGGCAACCGATGCGTTCGCCAGAGCGCGCCAGGATTTCCGCCAGCGCCAGCATCAGCACCAGCGCCCGGCTTTCCTTGGAGACGGAGCCGAGGGTGGATTTGAACATCATCGACGGCGACATGTCGGCCCAGAGCCAGATGGTGTGGGCTGCCTCCCACTCCCGGTCGCGCACATAGGTATGGTCGTCGCGGGCTGAGCGCCGCCAGTCGATGCGCGACAGGCTTTCGCCTTCGGCATAGGGGCGGAACTGCCAGAAATTTTCGCCGATGCCGCGTTTGCGGCGGCCGTGCCAGCCGGCGGTGACGGTGTTGGCGATGCGTTTTGCCTCGACCATGCAGTCCGGCACCAGTGCGGCACGCTGGCGCGCGCGCGCCAGAACTTCGCTACCCGGCGTCTTGTCTACGATCTGGCCGATGGATGCCACAGGCACTCCTTTCGCGAAAGGTTAGGCACGCGTCTTTTAATTCTTCGCCTGCTCCACGAGGGCCGCAATCACATCGCGCACCGACATGCCTTCGGCGCGAGCCGCAAAGGTCAGCGCCATGCGGTGTTCCAGCACCGGTTCGGCGAGCGCATGGACATCGTCCAGCGACGGGGCGAGCCGGCCTTCATAGAGCGCACGGGCGCGGGCCGTCAGCATCAGCGACTGGCCGGCGCGCGGGCCCGGACCCCAGACAACGTGTTTGTCGGTCAATTTGTTGCCATGGCCGGGGCGGGCGGAGCGGACGAGCGAAAGGATCGCGTCCACGACCTTGTCGCTGACCGGCATCTGGCGGATGAGGGCCTGGATTTCCATCAGGCGCTCGGCACCGATCACGCCGCGTGCTTCGCCGGTGGCGGTGCCCGTCGTGTCGAGCAGGATCTGGCGTTCGGCGGCAAGCTCGGGATAACCGACATCGACCTGCAGCAGGAAACGGTCGAGCTGGGCTTCGGGCAGCGGATAGGTGCCTTCCTGTTCCAGCGGGTTCTGGGTTGCGAGAACGTGGAACGGTTTCGGCAGCTCATAGGTCTGGCCGGCCATGGTGATGTGATATTCCTGCATGGCTTGCAAAAGTGCGGACTGCGTGCGCGGGCTGGCGCGGTTGATTTCATCGGCCATCAGCAGCTGGCCGAAAATCGGACCCTTGATGAAACGGAAGGAACGGCGGCCGTTTTCGTCCTGATCCATGACTTCGGAACCGAGGATGTCCGAAGGCATCAGGTCCGGCGTGAACTGGATGCGGTTGGCATCCAGCCCAAGCACGGTGCCGAGCGTGGTGACGAGCTTTGTCTTGGCAAGGCCTGGAACGCCGACCAGCAGCGCATGGCCGCCGGAGAGGATGGCGAGAAGCGTGTTCTGCACTACTTTTTCCTGGCCGAAAATGACCTTGGAGACCTCCGTGCGGATGGCCGCAATGTCGGAAAGCGCCTTTTCGGCCGAGGCGACGATGGCCTTTTCATCGAGGGTTTCGCCGGTATTCATCACGCCCATGTCGCTCTCCTCATACCTTCGCCGCTATCACATTCGCATCCCGGTTTTGCTGGTTGCCAACCGGGGCAGATTTTGCGCTGCATCTAGCTTATTGCTCTCTTGGCCGCTGACAAGCGCCATTCGAATGACTATGTCGTGACTTAGTATTTCCTTATCGGCAAAGCGAGACTCGAATATGGCAGCGGAGACGATAAATTCGGCTGATGATGCGGCGGGGCTTGCGGCGATGATTTCCCGCGCCGCCGAACAGAGCGGCGATGCCAAGCGCGGGCCGGCTCCGGTGGAGCGCTGGAATCCGCCTTTTTGCGGCGATCTCGACATGGAAATCCGTGCTGACGGCACATGGTTCTACCTCGGGACGCCCATCGGACGGGCACCTCTGGTGCGGCTGTTTTCCACGGTTTTGCGCAAGGATGAGGATGGTAAAACCTATCTTGTAACTCCTGTGGAAAAAGTCGGCATCCGGGTGGTGGATGCACCCTTCGTCGCCGTGGAAATGACGGTGACTGCGGCTGGTGCGGATGGCGAATCCCTGCTGACCTTTCGCACCAATGTCGGCGACGTGGTGGAGGCGGGGCCGGAGCATCCGCTGCGCTTTGAAATTTTCGGTGAAAACCGCGAATTGAAACCCTATCTTCTGGTGCGCGGCCGGCTGGAGGCGCTCGTCTCACGGGCCGTGATGTATGATCTCGCGGCGCTCGGCGAGGTGATCGACGTGGATGGCGTCGACATGTTTGCGGTGCGCTCGGGCGGGGTGATCTTTCCGGTGATGCCCGCCAAGGAACTGGAACGGCTTTCACAATGACGATGATGACAACGGGCCTCAAGGCTTTTACCGCCACCGATTTCCGCCGCCGGGTGCTGCAGGAAGGCGAGGGCGTGGCCGAGCGGGAAAATGGCGACCACGTGCTCAATCCGGGCGTGGTGCTGTCTGGCAACGGCATCCGGCTGAAGGATGCCGCAGTGCTGATACCGGTTATCGACGATGGCAACGATGCGCGGGTGATCTTCACCCAGCGCACCGCAACCCTGCGCCAGCATTCAGGCCAGATTTCCTTTCCCGGTGGCGGCATCGATGCCGAAGACCGCACGCCGGAAGAGGCGGCGCTGCGCGAGACGGAAGAGGAGATCGGTCTTTCGCGGTCTTTCGTGGAGACGGTTGGACGGCTGCCGGATTATATTTCCGGGACTGGTTTTCGCATCAAGCCGGTGCTGTCAGTCGTCCGCCCCGGCTTTGATTTGACGCTTAATCCCACTGAGGTGGATGAGGTTTTCGAGGTGCCGCTGTCCTTTCTGATGGACCCGGCCAATCACGGGCGTGGCAGCCGCATCTTTCAGGGGAAGGAGCGGTTTTTCTACGAAATGCCCTATGGCGAACGCTATATTTGGGGCATTACGGCGGGCATCGTGCGAACGATTTACGAGAGGTTTTATACATGAATAGCCTTGCCGGGCGGGACTGGTTTGAAAAACCGGCGCTGAAGCGCATCTTTACGCTTCTGAATGCCGATGGCGGCGAGGTGCGGATCGTTGGCGGCGCGGTGCGCAACGCGCTGATGGACCTGCCGGTCGTCGATGTCGACATGGCGACGACGCTCACCCCTGACGTGGTGGTTGCGCGAGCGAAGGCTGCGGGGATCAAGGCGGTGCCGACCGGCATCGAACACGGCACGGTAACGCTGGTGATCGATGGCGAAGGTTTCGAGGTGACGACGTTGCGACGCGATGTCGAAACCAATGGCCGCCACGCGCAGGTGGCTTTCGGCACCGACTGGCAGACCGATGCCGAGCGGCGGGATCTCACCATCAATGCTCTTTACGCCGATAAAAAGGGCGAGATCATCGACCTCATCGATGGTCTTCCCGATATTGAAACCCGCACCGTGCGCTTCATCGGCGAAGCGGCGATGCGGATTTCGGAAGATTATCTGCGGATTCTCCGGTTTTTCCGCTTTTTCGCCCACTATGGTTCCGGTCGTCCTGATGCCGATGGCTTGCGGGCGAGCGCGCGGGCCAAGGACAAGCTGGCGACACTTTCGGCCGAGCGGGTGTGGAGTGAGCTGAAAAAGCTGCTTTCCGCCCGAGACCCTTCCCGCGCCCTTTTGTGGATGCGGCAATCGGGCGTTCTTACGGAAATTCTGCCCGAAACGGAAAAATGGGGCATCGATGCCATTCACGGGCTGGTGGCGACGGAGCAGGCTCTCGGCTGGGCGGTGGACCCGATGCTGCGGCTTGCCGCCATCGTGCCGCCAGACAGGGACAGGATGGCCGCCCTTGCGGCGCGGCTGAGGCTGTCCAAGGCCGAGGCGGGTTATCTTGCCCATTGGGCTTCGGCTCCGGCGGCTGACCCCGAGATGAAGGAAACGGCGCTTGACCGGCTGCTTTATCGTCAGGGCGTCGAAGGTGTGAAGGTGCGGCTGAAACTCGCACTTGCCGCCGCCCGTGCCGATCTTTCGGCCGGCGACACGGCCATGCAGAAGGTCGCACGTCTTTCGACGCTGCTGGCAAGGGCGGAGAAGTTCCAGAAACCCGGCTTTCCGATAAGTGGCGCTGATGTGATGGCCGCAGGCGTGGCGCCCGGTCCGAAGGTGGGCGAAGTGCTGAAAAGCCTTGAGGAAAAGTGGATCGACGTCAATTTCTCGCTCGACCGGGCAGCGCTGACCGCCCGGCTGAAAGAAATACTCGGGAATTGAAGCCGCGATAGGCGCGGCGTTTCGGCTCAGGCCGCATTTGCCTCGTCGCGGATGCGGGCCTTGATGTTTTCGATCATGTTTTCGCGGATGACCGTTTCACCATGGGCAGAGCGCATGTGCTCCACCGTGCGGCGGACGACTTCCGCATCATCATCTGCGCGGGTATGCCAGGCACAGCCGGGCACGAGCGTTCCGCATTCAAACAGTCTCATGGTCTTGCCTCCCTGTTTCAGCGTGAGAGACAGCGGCTCAGGGTCCACTGTCTCTCCCACAGGAAACGAATGTTCGCCGCTTATGTTCCGAAGCGGCGTCTTTCAGCCCCTATTCGGGCATTGCCCAGCACTGGAAAACAGAGGATGTGCCAGCGGCCGGAATTTTGGTCCGGGGCATTTCGTCATTGGCTGCCCGCCGCGCCGTGATTTGCCCGGCAAGGCTGCGTTTGACCTGTTCGACGTAAAAGGAATGCGGCAGTTCACGATCGCCCGTGGCACGCATTTCCGCTGCCAGGCGGTCGATCAGTTCGGGGGTATCGATGGATTGCGGTGCTGCCTCGGGGGCAGCAGAAATAGGCATGCTGTTCGAAGTAATCATGACGATAGCTCCTCCAGTACGTCTGCGGGAGGAGACTACCACTGCCTTGATTTTTCCATAAGTCCTAATTTGCGCTATTTGCGACAAAATGGCTGATCAGCGTCAAATTTGCGTGAGGTTTTTTAAGGCCAGCGCACCACCGGCGGCAGGGACGACAGGATCGATTCGACATTGCCGCCGGTCTTCAGGCCGAAGATGGTGCCACGATCGTAAAGCAGGTTGAATTCCACATAGCGGCCGCGACGGATAAGCTGCTCGTCACGGTCCTCTTCCGTCCAGTTCTGGTTGAAATTGGCGCGGACGATTTTCGGATAGACGAGGTTGAAGGCACGGCCGACATCCTGCACGAAGGCGAAATTGGCGTCCCAGCCGCCCTTTTCTTCTTCCGGGTGCAGCCAGTCGAAAAATATGCCGCCGATGCCGCGGGCTTCGTTGCGGTGCTTCAGGAAGAAATACTCGTCGCACCAGCTTTTGTAGCGCGGATAATCAGCGACCGGGTGGCGTTTGCAGGTGATTTCGAAGGCGCGGTGGAACAGCTGGGTATCTGCGTCCTCCTGCGTCCGTCTGCGTCCCAATACGGGTGTCAGATCCGCGCCGCCACCGAACCAGTGACTGGTGGTGACGACCATGCGGGTGTTCATGTGCACGGCCGGGACATTGGGGTTGACCGGATGAGCGATCAGCGAAATGCCCGAGGCCCAGAAGCGCGGGTCTTCTTCCGCACCCGGTATCTGCTGGCGGAATTCCGGCGAGAACTCGCCATGGACGGTGGAGGTGTGCACGCCGACCTTTTCGAAGACGCGGCCTTCCATCATCGACATTTTGCCGCCGCCGCCTTCGCCATTGTCGCGCAGCCAGTCCTTCTGCACGAAGCGGCCGGGCTCCTGATCGGAGAGTGGGCCGGTCAGATCGTTTTCGAGCGTTTCGAAGGAGGTGACGATGGTGTCGCGCAGATGCTGGAACCAGGCTTCAGCTGTGGCCTTCTTGTCTTCGATGTCCTCGGGCAAGCCCTTCGGCAAGATTGGCCGTTCCATATCTTTTCTCTCCTGCGGTGAAGTCCGTTCCCTGCCGCGTCTAGCAGGTGTTTGCGCCGCGCACAAATTCGACTCGCCAAGGCGGCGTGCCGACACTATCTTTACCGATGTAGGTGCCAGAGGTGAATATCATGACGAAATTTGCCGGACCGCCGCCCCTCGAGGGTCTGAAGCGCAGGATCGCCAATCACCGCAAGGAACGCGAAAGCGCCGGCGGCGAACAAAAGCGCGACGGCATGTTCGTGCGCCAGACCTTCTGTCTCAGCCGCGAGGAAGCCCGCGCCAAGGCGCGCGAATGGTTCGACAGTTTTCCCAAGGCCGCCTATTGGACGGAAGTGGAAAGCTGGCGGCAACTGGAAGGCGACCGCATCGAATTCACCATGCGCAGGCTACCCTCGGCCGACTGAAATCGAATCAGGCGCGCGGTTCCGCGTAACGCAGGCGGCTTTCGATCAGCACGCCGCTTTCATCCAGAATGGGATGCGCCACCGAGACGATATGGGCGTTGATGCGCTTTAAATCCCGCAGCATGTCGAGATGCAGCGAGCTGGTCTGCATGCTTTCCGTCAGCCCGTCACGCAGCCGCTCCAGATGGCGGTTGGAGGACTGTTTTTCGAGGCGGCGTATATCCACCTTGCTTTCCATCAGCCTGCGGGCGAGCTCGAAATCGCCAGTCACCAGAATGCTCTGGGCGGCGCGCAGGTTCTCGATGGTCATGTCGAACAGGGTCTTCAGCTCCTCATAACCGTCATCGGAGAACTTGAAGCTGTTGAGCACCTTCTTGCGGATCTGCTCGCAGATGCCCTTTTCGATGATGTCGCCGATATGTTCGAGATTGATGGCATAATCGATGATGGCGATCGAACGGCGCGCTTCCTCGTCGGCAAGCCCCTTGCGCCCCAGTTGCGAGAGATAGACCTTCACCTCCTGCTGACGGCGGTCGACCTTCTTTTCAAGCAGGGAAACCTCCTGCAGCGGCGTCAGATCATTGTGCTTGAAGGCGTTTTCGGCGCGGATCAGCATCCGCTCGATGCTGTCGCCGACGCTCAGCACTTCGCGGGTGGCGTTGGCAAGCGCCACGACGGGCATGTCGAGAGCCTGCTGGTCGAGGAAGTTCGGGCCGTCTTCAGCCTTCGGATCGCCCGGCACCAGCTTTGCCATCAGGTCGGATATCAGGCCGGAGAAGGGCCAGGCCAGCGCCGCCAGAATGACGTTGAAGATGAGGTGGGCATCGACAGGCAGTTTCGCGGGTGAAAGCGGCAATTGCTGCAAATACGTGGCGCCATAGGAAGCGAGCGGCAGCGCGATGAGGCAGCCGATGGTGCGGACCACAAGGTTGCCGATGGTGATGCGCCGCGCGGATGCGGGACCGGACAGCGTGGCGATGACGGGCGGAACGGCGCCGCCAAGATTGGCGCCGAGGATGAGGACGATGATGAGGCCAGTGGACAAGGTGCCGGTGGCGGCCAGCGACAGGATCAGCACCACGACAGCGAGGCTTGAAGAGGAAACGAAGGCCAATACGGCGGAAAAGATCAGCGCGACGGGCCATGCGCCATCAAGCAGGCCGATGAAAACGCCCAGTGCCGGTGACGCGCGCATCGGTTCGGTCGCGCCGCTCAAAAGATGCAGCGACAGAAGCATCAGGCCGATGCCGATCAGCGCCGTTCCGCCACCCTGTCTGGCGTTGGAACTGCCTTTTTTGAGCACGATGCCGGAAAGGATCAGAAGCGGCGACAGCCATTCCACCCCGGCCGCCACGATCCATGCGGTGACGGCGGTGCCGACATTGGCGCCCAGCAGAACGACCTGCGCCATGCGCGGCCGGATGAGGTCGCGTTCGGCGAAGGAGGCGACAGTGAGCGCCGTTGCCGTCGAGCTTTGCAGGGCGACAGTTGCGAAGAAGCCGGAAAAGAAGGAGCGGGGGCCATTCTGGGTTCCCGTGGCCAGCACGCTTCTGAGTTTCATGCCGAAGGCGCGGGTAACGCCATCCTTGACCTGGGCAAGGCCGAACAGCAGCAGCGCGACCGCGCCGAGAAGGTTGACTATGACAATGGTGGATTGCATGCGACGTCTCCTCACACCCGCCGGCGGATGGTTCCGGCGAGAGCGATTTTTATTGTCCGGCTAATCAGTATAGGAGCGCTAACGCCTTCGGTACAGGCCGGGTTGCGACAGTTTCGCGGTAAAAACGGTCAATTTTCATATTTGCCTGAAAAAATGGCTGCAAAGATGGCAGGTCACACCCATGCCGTCTGGCGCAGCGCCTCGCCGGTGATCATCGCGGCCGACATGGCGACGTTGATGGAGCGTTGTCCAGCCACCATGGGGATGATGATTCGCTCATCGGCCTTGTCGTGCACATGGTCGGGCACGCCGGCGCTTTCCCGGCCGAAGAGGAGGATATCGTCGGGGTGGTAACCGATATCCGTATAGGGCAGGGCGGCCTTGGTGGAGGCGAGGACGAGGCGGCGGCCGGTGGTCGCACGCCATTCCTCGAAACGGTCCCAGCTGACATGGCGCGTCAGCGCCGCCGCCGCAATATAATCCATGCCCGCCCGTTTCAGATTGCGGTCGGAAATATCGAAACCGGCCGGCTCGATGATATCGACGCCAAGGCCGAGACAGGCGGCCAGCCGCAGGATGGTGCCGGTATTGCCGGGAATATCGGGCTGGTAGAGGGCGATCCTGATGTTGTTCATGTTTCTATGCCGGTGTTACGCGCTTCATACAGAACGCTTAACATGAGCGGACCTCAAACCGCCATCGTGAGCCAGGGCCATCTTGTCCGGTAGTCACGGCATTTGCGTTCGAAGAGATCGATTTGCGGATTGTTCGGATTGAGACGCAGGATGCCGTTCCACATGTCGTCCAGCCCGTCCGGCGCATAAAGGCTGCGGTCTCCAATCCTTATTCCGAGGCGCGTGCAGGCAACCAGATATCGGTCGATACCGTCTTCAACCCGCTTCAGGGGCGGACAGAAAGCACCGAATTTCCGTTCATACCACAGGTGCACGCGCGCCTGATTTCTGATCTCGACCTTCTCCGCCAGACCGCCGAGGAGCCGGTTGGCCCGCCGGATCACCGCGTCTTCCGCTTCCCATGAAAGATCGCCGGCATCAAAATAGAAGACGTCATAGTCCTTGATGGCCCGTTCAGGCTCGTAACCGCTCTTGAGGTTCCAGACGGTCTGGAACAGACATCCCGCCGTCAATGTGGCCTGCGGCAGCTGCAGGTCGGCAAGACCATCCAGCAGCCAGGCGTTGGTTTGGTTTTGCGTGACGTATTCGATGAATTGCCGTTCGGAAATCGCCATGGTGCGCCCTGAATCAGTCTGCCGGTCAGGTTTCCCATGTTCCAGCATGGATCGTCATTGTCACGGAGTTTCAGAGCGCCGGGTCATTCGGCTGTCATGCGCCGATGCTAGTCATCCTGCAGTAGCGATGACAGGAAAAAAGCCATGTCCGAACGGGTGAATTTCGTCCATCTGACCGATCTGCATATCGGTAATCCGCAGGTGCAGGATGATGATCTTTATTCCGAGACATCGGCCACGCTGTCTGCAACGCTCGCGCAGGTCAAGGCGCTGGTGCCGCCGCCGGAATTCATCGTCGTCAGCGGCGACCTGACCAACCGGGGCGATGCCGGCAGCTATGAGGAGCTGAAGCGGCTGATGGCTGAGGCGGAACTGGATGTGCCGGTCCTTTTTGCGCTCGGCAATCATGACCGCCGCGACGGCTTTTACCCCGTGATGCTCGACCGTCATGAGGATGTGGAAGAACCTTACGATCATGCGCAGGTCGTGGCCGGCATCCATGTCATCGTCATGGATACCAGTGTTCCCGGCAAGGTCGGCGGCGCTTTCGAGCCCGGTCAGCTCGAATGGCTCGAGGACGAACTTGAAAACCACCCGGAACTGCCGAAACTTCTGGTGATGCACCATGCGCCGGCGCTCGATTTCGACCGCGCCGAGGCGGAATGGGAATCCCTGTCCTTTGACGATACCGAGGCGCTGGACGAGCTGCTGTTCGAACATGATGTCATCGGCATCCTCGCAGGCCACATCCACTATGACCGCATGTCGCACTGGCAGGGCATTCCCGTGGTGGTCGGCATCGGCCAGCATTTCGCCACGGATCCGCTATGGCTGCATGAGGGCGTGCGCATGTTGTCCGGGGCGTCTTTCGCTATCGGCACGGTGCGGGATACGGGCCTGACCGTCACCTTCGCGCCGCAGCCCAGCGACCGCCGGGAACTCAAGCGCCATACGCAGGCCGGAATGGTCGAGCTGATCACGGAATATGAGAGCGGCAAGGCGCAGGACGCAGCTGAATAAGACGACACATTCGTGTCTGCTGCCGGGCGGAAACCTTAGCGGGTAAATCCGCCCATTTGGCCATGTCCGCCACAATCGAGAGTTTTCCAGCGCATCAGTATCTTTCCGACTGGTCATTGACTAATTTTTGCGCTACAAGGCCACATCTTCAACACCAGCTCAGGGAGGTTCGCATGGATATTTACGTTCGCTTTCGCCTCCCGGCCCCAGTAGTGCCGCTGCTGGCTTAGGTGTTACTTCGCGGTTCGACCGCGTTTCCCATATTCCGATTCGTCATGTGGCTGTCACGGCCATATCCAAAGACTTCTCCGTTCCGTCGTGAGCCATATTTGCGTCCGCTCACCTTTCACGATGGGGCGATTGATTGCCGGAGCTTGGCCTATGTTTGGCTGGTTTGAAAAACGCCTTGATCCCTTTCCGTCTTCGACGCCCTCCGTGCCGCCGAAGAAATTGCTGTCGTTCCTGTGGCACTATGTGAAGCCCGCATGGCCGTGGCTGCTGCTGCTCGGCCTGATGTCCATGGGCATCGCCATTGCGGAAGCCATGCTCTACAAATTCCTCGGCAATATCGTCGACTGGCTTTCCACGGCCAATCGCGAGACGTTTTTTGCCGATGAGGGCTGGCATCTGATCGGCATGGCCGGACTGGTACTTTTCCTGCTGCCGCTGATGGGCGCGATCCACACGATGACGATGCACCAGACGCTTGCCGGCAATTTCGGCATGATCGCGCGCTGGAAAATGCACCGCTTCCTGCTGCGCCACTCCATGAACTTTTTCGCCAACGAGTTTGCGGGCCGGGTCTCGACCAAGGTGATGCAGACGGCGCTGGCGATCCGCGAAGTGGCGCTGAAGGTGATCGACGTTTTCGTCTACGCCATCAGCTTCGTTGTCTCGATGCTGTTCATGGTGGCGGCGGCTGACTGGCGGCTGGTCATTCCGCTGCTGGCCTGGCTCGGCATCTATATGGCCATCCTTGCCTATTTCGTGCCGAAACTCGGCCGGCTGGCGCAGGAGCAGGCCGATGCGCGTTCGATGATGACGGGCCGGATCGTCGACAGCTATACCAATATCTCGACGATCAAGCTGTTCTCCCATGCGGGCCGCGAGGAGAGATATGCGCGGGATGGCATGAACGTGTTTCTCGGAACCGTTCACCGCCAGATGCGCAAGATCTCCGGCTTCAACATCCTGATCGACCTCAACAATGCCGTGGTGCTGTTTTCCACGGCGGCGCTCGGTCTTTATTTCTGGATGCAGGGTTCGGTGACGGCCGGTTCGGTCGCCATCGCCATCAGCCTTGCCATGCGCGTCAACGGCATGTCGCAGTGGATCATGTGGGAAGTCACGTCGCTGTTCGAAAATATCGGCACGGTCTATGACGGCATGTCGATGATGACGAAACCGCACGATATCGTCGATGTCGCCAAGGCGCCGCAGCTTGCGGCACCGCAGGGCGCCATCCGTTATGACAATGTCCGCTTCCACTACGGCAAGAACAAGGGCGTGATCGACGGGCTGACGCTGGATATCAAGCCGGGTGAGAAGGTCGGTCTCGTCGGCCGCTCGGGCGCCGGCAAGACGACGCTGATGAACCTGCTGCTGCGCTTTTATGATCTGGAAGCGGGCAGGATCACCATCGACGGGCAGGACATTTCCAAAGTGTCGCAGGACAGCCTGCGCGAGCTGATCGGCGTGGTGACGCAGGATACTTCGCTGCTGCACCGGTCGATCCGCGACAACATCGCCTATGGCCATCCCGAGGCCACTGACGAACAGGTGATCGCTGCGGCAAAGCGGGCGAATGCCTGGGACTTCATCGAAACGCTGGTCGACATGCATGGTCGCCAGGGTCTCGATGCCCAGGTGGGCGAGCGCGGCGTGAAACTGTCAGGCGGCCAGCGCCAGCGTATCGCGATCGCCCGCGTCTTCCTCAAGAACGCGCCGATTCTGGTGCTGGACGAGGCGACCTCGGCGCTCGACTCCGAAGTCGAGGCGGCTATCCAGGAGAACCTGTTCTCGCTGATGGAAGGCAAGACGGTGATTGCGATCGCCCACCGCCTTTCGACGCTGACGGAAATGGACCGGCTTATCATCCTCGACAAGGGCCAGATCGTCGAGGCGGGCAGCCATGCGGAGCTGGTGGCGATGGGCGGCATCTATGCCGATCTGTGGCGGCGTCAGTCCGGCGGCTTCATCGCCGACCACGAAGCGGAAGTGGCCGCGGAATAAGGAAAGAGAGAGGGCGGGAGCGATCCCGCCCTTTTTTGTCGAAGGCCTAAACCTCTCTGTCGTCATGCCGGATTTGAGCCGGCATCCAGCAATGGCGTGTCTGCGCCGTGAGAAACGGGTCTTTTGCGATCAGGCGCTGATCGCGTCGGATTCCGAAGCCGGAGCAAAGGGATGCGAATGGAGCTGATATCACCGCAAAAATCCGCCTCTTCCGGGTTTACGACCGAGTGGCGTGGAGCGTTCGGGAATGCCGAGGTCAATGCCCTCCATGCCGAGTGCTTTGAGCATCGAATCCTCACCGATGACTGGTGGTCACAGGTCAATCGCTTCAGTCTCGGCTGGGTGTGTGCCCGCCATTCGGGGAAGCTCGTCGGGTTCGTTAACGTCGCATGGGATGGCGGGGTTCACGCGTTTGTTCTCGACACAATGGTGTCGTTGACTTTCCAGCGTCGGGGCATTGCAAAGGCGCTGATGCGGGAGGTGGTTGATCGGGCGAAAGACACCACCTGCGAGTGGCTCCATGTGGATTTTGATCCGCATCTCCGGCCATTTTACTTCGACGCCTGCGGATTCCGCCCTACGGACGCTGGACTCATCGCCCTGAAGTAGCGACATCGCCTGGCGTCCGTTTCATTTCACGAACGTTACCGAAATATAATCTCTTCCCAAAGGCTCCGCGGCTGTTCGCCAGCCGGGAATCCGCCTATATCCGGATGATGGTCATTACGCGCATCTTCGAGTTCTTCGAGAACTGGATCAGGCCTTTCGCCCGGAAGGACGACCTGAGGCCGCCTGAAAACACATTCGCTTTCATCTGGTTTTATATTTCACAGGCCAAGGCGCCGTTTTTCGCCATGCTGGTGCTGGGCGGGCTGACGGCGGCCATCGAGGCGGCGTTGTTCTGGTTCGTCGGGCGGCTGGTGGATATTCTCTCGACTGTCAAGCCGGGCGATGGCTGGGCCGGGCTTCTGGCTGCCCATGGCGGCGAACTGGTGGGCATGCTGGTGCTGATCGGCGTCGTGCGTTTCATCGTCACGATGATCACGGCACTGGTGGACCAGCAGATCATCACGCCCGGTTTTTACAATCTGGTGCGCTGGCAGTCCTACATGCATGTGGCGCGGCAATCGCTTTCCTTTTTCCAGAATGATTTTTCCGGCCGCATCGTCACCAAGGTCTGGTCCGGCGGGCAGGCGGCGGGTGACCTCGTCACCTCGCTGATGGAAAGCGTCTGGTTTGTCGGCATCTATTCCGTCTCTATGCTGTTTCTGATCGGCGGGCTGGACTGGCGGCTTGCTCTTGTCGTCCTCGTCTGGGTGCTGATCTTTTCGGCGCTGGCGCGTTATTTCGTGCCGCGCATCCGTTACCATTCGAAAGAGACGGCGGAAGCCGCCTCCATGCTTTCCGGCCGCATGGTGGATGCCTATAGCAATATCCAGACGCTCCGGCTGTTCGGACGCGACGATGCGAATGACCGCTACATGCGGCAGGGTTTCGACATCTTCCAGAACGCGACCATGACCTTCACGCGGTTCATTACCGGCGTGCGCGCCTCCATGGCGCTGCTGTCAGGCGTGATGATCACCTCGATGGCGGCGTTGTGCATCGATCTGTGGCTGTCCGGCAGGATCAGTTCCGGTGCGGTCGCCTTCACGCTGGCGCTGGTGCTGCGTCTCAATTTCCTGCTCGGCCGCTTGATGACGCAGTTCAACGGCATCATGCGCAATTTCGGCACGGTGCAGAATGCTGCCGAGTTGATTTCGCAGCCGATCGGTCTGGTCGATGCACCGGATGCGGCGGTGCTGGAGGTCAAGAAGCCGAGCATCCGCTTTGAGAATGTCAGCTTCCATTACGGGCGGGCCAATGGTGTCATCGACAATCTCAATCTCGATATCAAGGCGGGCGAGAAAGTCGGCATTGTCGGACGCTCTGGCGCGGGCAAATCCACGCTCGTCAACCTGCTCCTGCGCTTTTACGATGTGGAGAAAGGCCGCATCCTGATCGACGGTCAGGATATCGCCCGGGTCACGCAGGAATCGCTGCGCGCCCATATCGGCATGGTCACGCAGGATACCTCGCTTTTGCATCGCTCCATCCGTGACAACATCATGTTCGGCCGCATGGACGCCACCGAAGCGCAATTGCGGGAGGCGACACGCCGGGCCAAGGCGGATGATTTCATCGAGCGGCTGGAGGATCAACGCGGCCGGACCGGTTTCGACGCACATGTGGGCGAACGCGGCGTGAAACTCTCCGGTGGTCAGCGCCAGCGCATCGCCATCGCCCGCGTGATGCTGAAGGACGCGCCAATCCTCGTGCTCGACGAGGCGACCTCGGCGCTCGATTCGGAGGTGGAGGCGGCGATCCAGAGCAATCTGGACGAGCTGATGCAGGGCAAGACGGTGCTCGCCATCGCCCACCGGCTGTCGACGATCGCGGCTCTCGACCGGCTGATCGTGATGGATCAGGGCCGTATTGTGGAGCAGGGCAGCCATTCCGACCTCGTCCTGCAGGGTGGGCTTTATTCGGAACTCTGGGCGCGGCAGTCGGGCGGTTTTCTCGCCGCTGAAGAGACGGCCTGAGGGTGGCAGGGGTGAGCCCGCATTCGTTCAAATATGCATAAATATAAAATCATTGGTTGCTAATACCTTTAGCTATTCCGTTCATAAAAAGATTTATTCAACCTAAAATTTATGATCCGGCGGTAAGCTCTTGTTTATCGATGCGTGTAAAAAAAGGCCGCGGGAGGAACGCGCTCATTTTTTTTGGGATCGAAAACAATGCATATTTTCAGAATTCGTATTCTTCTGCCGGCATTGTTCGGCATCACCGTCCTCTTTTCCCTCGCGCAGGGAATTGCGAGCATGCGATCCGTCACCGAGATGGAGCAGCAGGCGGACAATATCGTTCGCCGCATGGAGCGGTCGCTCATCATCGCCGATCTGGGCGACAGGCTTAACGATATTCGCCGGAACTATCTGGCGGTCATGACTGCCGCGACGCCAGAGGCGCGAAACGCCCTGTTCCAGCGCATTCTCAAAACCCAGCAGGAGCGTGCCGAAGCTTTCGACGCCTATGCCGCGCATCTGCAGCTGCCTTTAGCGAAGGAAAAATTCCAGCGCCTGAATACGATGGTCGCAAATTACGAGGCCATGGGTGCGGAGCTGAAAAAAATCGTCATCACCGGCGATGTCGATGCAGCGCGGGCGCAGGTTTCCAGCATGACGCCGGTGGGCAATGCCGCCGGTGCGCTGATGAAAGAGATGATCGAGGATAATCGCCAGCGTGGTCTGGCGGACCAGCAGGCGGCGGAAGCGGCCGGACAGTTTGCCTTCTTCACCTCGGTTGCCGCAATGCTTGTCGCCGCCGCGGTCGCGCTTGTTGCCGCACTCTTCAGTTTCCTGCGCATTTCGCGCCCGATCAACGACATCACCCGCGCCATGAACGGTCTGGCGGCAGGCGATAATGCGAGTTCCATACCGCATTCGGGCCGCAAGGACGAGATCGGGGAAATGGCTGCGGCCGTTGCCGTATTCCGCGACAATGCCATCGAGCGAGAGCGCCTGGAGCGGGAAACCGAGGCCAATCGCAGCCTCAGCGAGCGGGAACGTCTGGAGCACGAGGCACAGAAGGCGCGGGAGGCGGAAGAAATCCGTTTCGCGGTTGAAAATCTGGGTGCCGGGCTGAAGAAACTTTCGCAGGGCGACATGACCTGCCGTCTGGACATGGCCTTTGCCGAGCGGCTTGACGGTTTGCGCGGCGATTTCAACGAATCCGTCGCCACGCTGCAATCGGCATTGCGCTCGGTCGGTGAAAATGCCCGGGTCATCGATGCCGGTGCCGGTGAAATCCTGGCGGCGGCGGGTGATCTTTCCCGCCGCACCGAGCAGCAGGCTTCTTCGGTCGAGGAAACAGCTGCGGCGCTTGAGCAGGTGACGACGGCCGTGAAGGATTCGGCCCATCGGGCTGCCGAGGCCGGCCAGATCGTGGAACGGGCGCGCGAAAGTGCGGAAATGTCCGGCCAGATCGTTACACGCACGGTTCTGGCTGTACAGGATATCGAAAAATCCGCCAATGAGATCAGCAATATCATCAGCGTCATCGATGAGATTGCCTTCCAGACCAACCTTCTTGCACTGAATGCCGGAGTTGAGGCTGCGCGTGCGGGCGACGCCGGCAAGGGGTTCGCCGTGGTTGCGCAGGAGGTGCGCGAACTGGCGCAACGTTCGGCCAATGCCGCCAAGGAAATCAAGGTCCTCATCAATCGCTCCGGCGAGCAGGTGCGCGAGGGTGTCACGCTTGTCGGCAAGACCGGGGAGGCGCTGGCGGGGATCGTCGACGAGGTGCGTGAGATCAACCGCCACGTCGCATCCATCGTCATCTCCACGCGCGAACAGTCGACCGGCCTTTCGGAAATCAGTTCCGCTGTGAACCTGATGGATCAGGGCACCCAGAAAAATGCGGCCATGGTGGAACAGACGACGGCGGCCAGCGGCAGCCTCGCTTCGCAGGCAAGCGCTCTCAACGCGCTTCTGGCGCAGTTCCGACTGCGGGAGGCGGCAGAGACCATCCTTGTCGCCGGTCCGGCCTCCGTTCCGCAGCCTTCGCCGGCACGCGCCATGGGGCATAAAATCGCTGCCGCCTTCGGGGGCGGGCGACAGGCGGCGTCGGCACAGGAATGGTCCGAGTTCTGAACCGCGCCCGGCAGCGTCCTGAAAAACACAATGGCGGCTTTCGGGCCGCCGTTTTCTTATGGTTTGCGTCTGCTACCGGCCGATCATGAAATCCGAGATCAGCCCGTAGTGATTGGACCCGAGGCTGCCGGGCAGGCGGGTCGTCTTCATCAGGATTGCCGGCGCACGGGCGAAGACGTGGTCGATGGCGATGCCGAAGCGGCCGGCCTCCGTCGGCCATGTGGCCGGTTCCCAGGTCGCTTTCCTGAGGTCATTGGCGGCGAGGAAAGCGCGCATGTCGGGGGCGATGCTCGCCGAATTGAAGTCTCCGGCCAGAATGAGCGGCCCCGTGACACGAAAGAGAATTTCGCTGACTTCATCCAGCTCGTCGCGGTGATAATCGTCGAAATAAGGTTTGGTGATGTGCCCGGCGGCAAGCGTCAGCTCAGTGCCGTCGAAATCGACGCTGGCGATTGCGAAGCGGTCCCGGCGCAGATCGCTGAGACTGTGGAAACGGCCTTCCAGCAACGGCCGCTTCGACAGGATCAAAAGGTCGCATCCCGGCGTTCCGGCAAAACAGCCGAGCCTGTAGGGATAGGTTTGCTGCAGGCGCGGCAGGACCGACTGCAGCGCCGCCGCTTCGAACAGATAGACCGCGTCCGCACCCGAATCGAGAATGGTGTCGGCGATGGCATCGGCATTGGCGGCATTGTCCATCAGCACGTTGAAGGACAGGAGCCGGAAAGGCCGGGCATCGGGCGCCGAGGTTGCGGAGGTGGAGAATTCCAGAAGCATGACGACGGCATGGATGGCGAGCGCCAGCGACCAGACCACAAGCAGGCCGGCAACCGCGTCGCGCGTGAGCCAAAAGACGAGGCATGACAGCAGGATGCAGATGATGGCGATGTGAAGCTGGAAACTCGTGACGAAGGCAAGAAGCCAGAAATCCGTCACATAACGCAGGCTGGCAATGAAAAGAACGGCAGCCACCACCGTGGAGACCATGCAAGCGAGCTTCGCCGTCATCCGAATCCCTGCGTTCCAAGCTCTCCCTGCGCGTCTCCTAACATGGCGCAGGGGTGCGCACAATGTTGCCCGCCTGCCAAGGCGCGGGAAAAATGAGAAGCAAATCGGCCCCTTGGGCAGAATTACGGCAGCTTTGTGTGCTTTGCTCTTGCCAAGTCAGTCAATATTTTGCGATCAAACACAGTGACGCGGTTTCTTAATGCCGCAGTTGTGTCCAGGACGATGGGACGGAGTTTGTCCTGGATCAAATCATAGCGGGAGGACTCATGCGATTTACGGCAAAAACAGCGCAGAGGATGGTGTAGCGGTGAGCGAGCACGTAACCAATCACGACGCCTCGGGTGAACCGACCCGTCGCGATTTTCTATATCTAGTAACCGGAATGACGGGCGTCGTTGGCGCCGCTGCAGTCGCATGGCCTTTCATCGACCAGATGCGTCCCGATGCATCGACGCTGGCGCTCGCTTCCATCGAGGTTGACGTGGCGGCGGTCGAGCCGGGCATGTCGCTGACGGTGAAGTGGCGCGGTAAGCCGATTTTCATCCGCAACCGCACGGAAAAGGAAATCGAGGAAGCCAAGGCCGTCGCCCTTGGCGATCTCAAGGATCCGGTGGCACGCAATGCCAACATCGCTGTCGACGCGCAGGCGACGGATATCGACCGTTCCGCCGGTGAGGGCAAGGAAAACTGGATCGTCATGATCGGTTCCTGCACCCATCTCGGTTGCGTTCCGCTCGGCCAGGCCGGCGATTTCGGCGGATGGTTCTGTCCCTGCCATGGCTCGCACTACGATACGGCGGGCCGCATACGTAAGGGTCCGGCGCCGGAAAACCTCGCCATCCCGACATTTGCATTCACATCCGATACCGTGATCAAGATCGGATAAGGGGACAGATATTCATGAGTGGTCATTCCAGTTATCAGCCGTCCACCGGCATCGAAAGGTGGATCGATTCGCGGCTTCCCTTGCCGCGCTTGATCTATGACAGCTTCGTTGCCTATCCTGTCCCGCGTAACCTGAACTACGCCTACACCTTCGGCGCGATGCTTTCCGTCATGCTGATCGTGCAGATCCTTACCGGTGTCGTGCTTGCCATGCATTATGCCGCTGAAACGACGGTTGCCTTCAATTCCGTCGAAAAGATCATGCGTGACGTCAACCACGGCTGGCTGCTGCGTTATATGCACGCCAACGGCGCGTCGTTCTTCTTCATCGCGGTCTATCTGCACATTGCCCGCGGTCTTTATTACGGGTCCTACAAGGCGCCGCGCGAAATCCTCTGGATTCTCGGCTGCGTGATTTACCTGCTGATGATGGCGACGGGCTTCATGGGCTACGTGCTTCCCTGGGGCCAGATGTCCTTCTGGGGCGCGACCGTCATCACCGGCTTCTTCACGGCGTTCCCGCTCGTGGGTGAATGGATACAGCAGTTCCTGCTCGGCGGCTTTGCGGTGGACAATCCGACGCTCAACCGCTTCTTTGCGCTCCACTATCTGCTGCCGTTTATGATTGCGGGTGTCGTCATCCTGCACATCTGGGCGCTGCATGTGACCGGCCAGACCAACCCGACCGGCGTGGAAGTGAAGAGCAAGACCGATACGGTCCCCTTCACGCCCTATGCGACGCTGAAGGATGCGCTCGGCGTTTCGGTGTTCCTCATCGCCTATGCCTGGTTCATTTTCTACATGCCGAACTTCCTCGGCCACCCTGATAACTACATCATGGCGGATCCGCTGAAGACGCCGGCGCATATCGTGCCGGAATGGTACTATCTGCCGTTCTACGCGATGCTGCGCGCCATTACCTTCAATATCGGGCCGATCGATTCCAAGCTCGGTGGCGTTCTTGTCATGTTCGGCGCGATCATCGTGCTGTTCTTCCTGCCCTGGCTCGATACGTCGAAGGTTCGCTCCGCTGTCTATCGCCCTTGGTACAAGATGTTCTTCTGGGTGTTCGTGGCCAACGCCATCCTGCTCGGCTGGCTGGGTTCGCGCCCTGCGGAAGGCATGTATGTCGTCATGTCGCAGCTGGGAACGCTGTATTATTTCGGGTTCTTCCTCGTCATCATGCCGATCCTCGGTCTGGTGGAAACGCCGCGGCGTATTCCGAATTCGATTACCGAGGCCGTTCTCGAAAAGAACGCGGCCAAGAGGGGTGCCGCGCCAGCGGCCGCCGAAGTCTGAGCGCGAAGGAAGGATGACGACAATGAAGACGCTTCTCACGAGCATCGCGCTTATCGCCGCCATCGGCTGTTCCTCCGCCGCCTTTGCGGCCGAGGAGAGCCATGACCTTGCCGCGAAGACCGAACATGCGATTGCCGGCGGCCACTTCCCGGTGATCAAGCCCGAGGAACAGAGCTGGTCCTTTGCCGGACCTTTCGGCAAATACGACAAGGGCCAGCTGCAGCGCGGTCTCAAGGTCTATAAGGAAGTCTGCTCCGCCTGCCATTCGATGAACCTTGTTTCCTTCCGCACGCTGGGAGATCTTGGTTACTCGGAAGACCAGGTGAAGGCCTTCGCCGCCGAATATGAGGTGCAGGACGGGCCAAATGCCGATGGCGAAATGTATAATCGCAAGGCTGTGCCTTCCGATCATTTCCCTTCGCCGTTCCCGAACCATGAAGCGGCTGCCGCCGCCAATGGCGGGGCCGCACCGCCTGACATGTCGCTGCTTGCCAAGGCACGCGGCGTGGAGCGCGGATTCCCGCAATTCATCATCGACATGATCCCGATCGTCGGCGGTTATCAGGAAGGCGGCCCGGATTATATCCACGCGCTGCTGACCGGATATCAGGACCCGCCGGCCGGCGTCGAAGTTTCGGAAGGCACGCACTTCAACCCGTATTTCGTCAGCGCGGCGTCGCTGAAGATGGCGCCGCCGATCAGTGCCGATCAGGTGACCTATGACGACGGTGCACCGCAGACCGTGGATCAATATTCCAAGGACGTCTCCGCTTTCCTGATGTGGGCGGCGGAACCGCATCTGGAACAACGCAAGCGCACCGGCTTCATGGTCATGGTGTTCCTGTTCATCTTCACGGCGCTGATCTATCTCACCAAGAAGTCGGTCTACGCCAACAAGGAACATTGAACCGGTTTTAATCGGCTGGAATCATTGGCCCCCACGGTCTTCCGTGGGGGCTTTTTCATGGCCGGCCGGACAAGCTTGCCTGTATCGCCGCTCGTGCGCCCCGGGCTATCGAGGTTCCGTGCCAACAGATGATGGCCGTTGCCTGCGCCGGTCCTTTTTTGTTGGTCCGCAGCCGGCAAGTTGATAGGGTGGCCCGAACCTTCTGATCCATTCCCATCTATGGAAATACCATGACCGTTATCGCTTCGGAGCTTGCCGCCGCCATCCGTTCCATTCCCGACTATCCGAAGTCGGGCATCATCTTTCGGGATATTACGACACTGCTCGGCAATCCGCGCGCTTTCCGCCGGGCGGTGGACGAGCTTGTGCAGCCCTATGCGGGAACGAAGATCGACAAGATCGCCGGCATGGAGGCGCGCGGCTTCATTCTGGGCGGCGCGGTGGCGCATCAGCTCTCGGCCGGTTTCGTGCCCATCCGCAAGAAGGGCAAGCTGCCACACACGACGGTGCGGGTCGCCTACAGCCTGGAATATGGCGTCGACGAAATGGAAATGCATGTGGACGCCGTGCAGCCGGGCGAGAAGGTCATTCTCGTCGATGACCTGATTGCGACCGGTGGTACTGCTGAAGGCGCGGTCAAGCTTTTGCGGCAGATGGGCGCGGAAATCGTCTCCGCCTGCTTCGTCATCGATCTGCCCGATCTCGGCGGTCGCAGGAAGCTGGAGGATCTTGGTGTCGAGGTGCGGACGCTGGTGGAATTTTCGGGCCACTGAGGCCGAAGGAACGGCTCAGGGCTGCTGCGGCAGCCTGCGTTTTTGGCTCGTCTTTCGCAGGGCGATCCACGTCCAGTGAACACCCAGAGCGCGGTTCCCCGGCTGAATGGAGTCAACCTCCACCTGTCTGATGAGCGTGAAGCCGAAACGGGTGGCCTCGTCTATGGTTTCCATCGGGGAAATGGCAAAGGCGCGGCGGCCCCTGGGCGCCGGGCCGTGACGCAGCGACATGATCAGCAATCCGCCTGTCGCCGTCATCTCCGAGAGGCTTGCCATAGCGGTCTGCCTCACCCCGTGATCGATGTCGTGCCAGACGCCGCACAGGGCAACCAGATCGAAGGCGCCATAGCGGCGAGCCTTTGCCAGTGCGGGCAAAGTGTCATCCAGCCAGGTTATTCTGTTCGATGGATGCAATTGCATGCCGGGTTCACGAAGCTCTCCAACCGGCTCGACGGCCAGAACATCATGGCCCTGCGCGGCAAACCAGGCGGCATCGCGCCCGGTGCCGCTGCCGATATCCGCGATTCGGGATGGTGTCGCCGGCAGCAGGTCGATGACGGGTGCGTAAATCTCTCCGCAGTCCAGTCCGTCAAATCTGGAAATCAGCTCAGGCGTCGCGGCTTCGGCATAACCCTTTAGAATATCGTTCATATTTATCTGCCCGCCGCGATTCTTCCGGAAAAGGTATCGCGGCGGATTGAGATGGGCCAGCGCCTATTCGAATTCCAGAACCCCGCTGCGGAAGGTCAGCACCGTTTCTCCCGACTGGTTCACACCTTCATTGAAGGTGGTGTTGAGCCAGACGCCGGCGCGGGATTCCAGCGGACGGGCGTCGAGCAGCGTAACGAAATAGGTCACGTCGTCACCGGCGAAAACCGGCTTTTTCCATTTGAGTTCGCGAAAACCCGGGGAGGGGCCAAGCCGCGGTGGTTCAAGGCCCTGCTGTTTCAGCCTTTTGACCTCCTTTGCCCAATGGGACAGGAAACACTTCATCCAGCCCGCGCCGGTGTGCCAGCCGGAGGCGCACAGGCCACCGAAAACGCTGTTCCTGGCGGCTTCGGCATCGAGATGGAAGGGCTGAGGATCGAAATCCCGGGCGAAACGGATGATGTCCTCGGCGGAAAAATGCAGGGTGTCGAGGGTGACGCGCTCGCCGATCGGTGAAAGTTCCGCCAGTCTCATGCTGCAAGACCTCCGCCCGCCCGCATCAGGAACATTACGGTGTTTTCGCCCTGCGCGACCAGAATACCGCGCTGATTGTAAAGCTCATGGCGGAATTTCACGAGGCCGATACCGGGGCGCGATGCGGAAGGACGCTGTTCCAGAACGATGGATTTCCCCGAGAGCGTGTCTCCGGCCAGAACCGGTTTCTTCCAGTCGACGTAATCGATGCCGGGGCTGCCCTGCGAGGTCGAGTCGGAGATGTAGCTGTCGGCCATCATCCGCATCAGCAGGCTGCAGGTGTGCCAGCCCGATGCCGCAAGTCCGCCGAGAATGCTCTGGCGGCCCGCTTCTTCGGAAAGGTGCATGGGTTGCGGGTCGAATTCACTGGCGAAAGCAATGATCTGCTCTGCGGAAATCGATTGCGGCCCAAGGGGAAATTCCTGCCCGACGGGAAAATCCTCATAGGCATAAGTCGCGATCGGCGTCATGGCGTCCTCCCTTCGCACAGTCAAGGTCGGCGCATCTAAGATGATTTTTCCCTTTACGTAAAGGTCAAATCGAGGGGGCGACGTGCTCTATGGGGAGGTGGTGTGGAGCGTGGAGGCTCGTCGCCTTCTCCCGGGGGCGCAGTAGTGAGATGAGGGGCAAAGGAGGTGATATCCGGAAAGGATTTCCCATCTAACCCCTCGGGCTGGCTTCTCCCCCGAGGGGAGAAGCACAAGCGACAGGTGTTATGCCACTGGGACGTCAAAGAAACGACCCGGTTGTCACCCTGCTCAGGGCCAGATCAGGTATTGAAGCGGAAGTGGATGACGTCGCCGTCCTGAACCACATATTCCTTGCCTTCATCGCGGGCCTTGCCGGCTTCCTTGGCGCCGACTTCGCCCTTGAAAGCGACGTAGTCGTTATAGGCGATGGTATTGGCACGGATGAAGCCGCGTTCGAAATCGGAGTGAATGACGCCTGCGGCCTGCGGGGCCTTGGTGCCGCGCTCGATGGTCCAGGCGCGGCATTCCTTCGGGCCGACGGTGAAATAGGTGATGAGATCGAGCAGCTTGTAGCCGGCGCGGATCAGACGGTCGAGACCCGCTTCCTCGAGCCCGAGGGCGGAGAGGAATTCCTTCGCCTCTTCATCGGGAAGCTGCGCGACCTCGGATTCGATCGCCGCGGAGATGATGACGGTTTCAGCACCCTGGGCCTTGGCCATTTCGGCAACCGCCCTCGTATGTTCGTTGCCATCGACGGCGTCGCCTTCGGCGACGTTGCAGACGTAAAGAACCGGATGTGCGGTGAGGAGGTTAAGGCCCTGAAGGATGCGCAACTCTTCGGCATCGAGCGTGGAGAGCAGGGTGCGGACCGGCTTGCCTTCGTTGAGAAGCTTCAGCGAAGCTTCCATCAGCGGCAGCTGCGCGAGCGATTCCTTGTCCTTGCCGGTGGCGCGCTTGCGGGTCTGTTCCGTGCGGCGCTCGAGGCTTTCGAGGTCGGAGAGCATCAGCTCGGTCTCGATGGTTTCGGCATCGGCCACGGGGTTGATCCGGCCTTCGACGTGGGTGATGTCGTCATCCTCGAAGCAGCGCAGAACGTGCACCACGGCGTCGACTTCGCGAATATTGGCGAGGAACTGGTTGCCGAGGCCTTCGCCCTTCGATGCGCCGCGCACCAGACCGGCAATATCGACGAAAGAGATGCGGGTGGGGATGATTTCCTTCGAACCGGCAATCTCGGCGAGGGTTTTCATGCGCGCATCCGGAACCGCCACTTCGCCGGTGTTCGGTTCGATGGTGCAGAAGGGATAGTTGGCGGCCTGTGCGGCGGCCGTTTTCGTCAGCGCGTTGAAGAGGGTGGACTTGCCGACATTCGGCAATCCAACGATACCGCATTTGAAGCCCATGGCTTGAAACCTGTCCGTTTGAAAGAATTCGTTGAGGAGCCTTTTGCGGAAACGGCAGGGCAAGGTCAAGCCCGCGGGCCGATTTGTGCGGGCAAAGCCCTGCGAATGGCGCGGAATTTCGCGCAGTCACCGCGCCGGGCTTGTCGATGGCGCGGTTGCGGCGCAATATAGGCGGATCAAGCCACCGATCTTTCGTCATCAACGGGGTTTTCCATGAACAACCACGATGAGCGACAGGCACGAGCGACGATGATGAGTGACAGCCCTGTCGATCTCAAGCCCAAACCGAGCGTTAAACCGAAGCTGGAGCGGCCGAAGCTCTACAAGGTCATTCTGCTGAACGATGATTATACGCCACGCGACTTCGTCACCGTGGTGCTGAAGGCCGTCTTCCGGATGGGAGAGGAAACCGGCCACCGGGTGATGATGACGGCACATCGCTTCGGCAGCGCCGTGGTGGTTGTCTGCGAACGCGATATCGCCGAGACCAAGGCGAAGGAGGCGACCGATCTCGGCAAGGAGGCGGGATTTCCGCTGATGTTCACCACCGAGCCGGAGGAATGAGCGTTTTTTGAACGCCGGGGCGCGGCACACTGGATGCGTCCGTTCTCACTCGTCCTCATTCCTGCGCTAATCACGGGAAACCAGTTGACGCGCGTCTGCGCGGCCGGAAGGGCCCTTTCAGCCAAGAGATCCGGGCTGGCTGGATCCCTGTGACAAGCACAGGAATGCGCGGTGGGCAACAATTGCAGATAAAATTCCTATTCGTGCTCCGGGCCTAATCTTGCCGGATCTGGAAGCCGGTCTTGTTCTGCACGAAGCCGCAGTTTTCGTAAAAGGCATGGACTTCCGGTCGCTCCCGGCCTGTCAGCAGCATCACCTTGTAACAATTAGCGGCAAAAGCGGCCTCGACGGCATGGCGCACGGCCGCGCGGCCATATCCAAGGCCGCGACGGGTTTCCAGCGTCACCACATTTTCGATGAAGGCATAGGGGCGGGCGGCGCGTGTCAGGTTCGGGACAATCTGGAGCGTGGCGGTGGCAACGGCGTTCTCGCCATCCATTGCCAGAAACACGGTAAGGCCGGGCTGCCCGAGCATGGCGGAAAAGGCGGTGTTTGCCTCGTCCGCCGTTAATGCCGGATCGGACGGGTTAAGCGCGCGGTAAAGTTCAAGCAGGCCGGGCAGATCGCCGGCTTCGGCTTTGCGCAGGACGATGGGCTGAGCAGGCATCCGCGGTCTAGTCCTTCTTGCCGAACATGCGCTTCAGCATTTCGGCCATCGGGCCGGTTTCCGGCAGCTTTTTCGGCTGGGCGCTGTTGCGTGCCTGATGGATGTGGGATTGCGCGGCGGGCTTGGCTGTCTTGGCCGGCTTTTCAGCTTCCGGCTTGCTGCCCGTGGCGAGCGCGAGCTTGTTCATCAGCTGTGAATCCTCTGATTTCACCAGCATGGTGGCATTGTCGGCAATGGCGTCCAGAAGTGGATCGAGCCAGACCCGGTCGGCCTTGGCGAAATCGCCGAGCACGTGGCCATGTACACGCTCCTTGTCACCGGGATGGCCGATGCCGAGGCGCAGACGGCGGTAGTCCTTGCCGCAATGGGCGTCGAGCGATTTCAGGCCGTTATGGCCGCCATGACCGCCACCCGTCTTGATGCGCGCGCGGCCGGCCGGAAGATCGAGTTCGTCATGGATGGCGATGATGTCGCCGGGTGCCAGCTTGAAGAAGCGCATGGCCTCGCCGACGGATTCGCCTGACAGGTTCATATAGGTCAGCGGCTTCATCAGCAGGATCTTTTCGCCACCGATCTCTCCTTCGGAAATCTCCGCCTTGAACTTCCTCGACCAGGGCGAAAAGGAGGGCAGGCGCTGCAGCGCGTCGACGGCCATGAAGCCGATATTGTGACGGTTTCCCGCATATTGCGCGCCGGGATTACCAAGTCCTGCAATGATCTTCATGGGGCATGTCCGCGTTTTACCTGATGATGCTGTTGTCACCACCCCGAAATCCGCCGGCTGTCAATCTTTTTATGGATTTGCGGGATGCCGCTCACGGGCTGACGAGGTTGTAGCGGTCGAATATGCGCTGCTGCGTTCCGTCAGCGATCAGCCTGTCCAGCCGGGCCTGCAGTTTGGCGATCAGGGCGTCGGGAACGCTTTTATTGCAGGCAAGCCCCAGCTGTTGTCGCGTCAGGGTTATCACCTCCCTGAACGTATCCGCCGGCAGGCTTCTGAAGGTGCTTTCCGACATGGGCATCAGGTCGATGCGCCCGGCTTTCAGTTTGTGAAGCGTGATCTGGAAATCCGCCCCGACATCCACCTGCGGGAAACCGAGCGTTTCCAGAAGGGTTTCGGTATAATCGCCGCGCTGGGTGCCGACCCGGTATTTCCTGGCATCCTCAAGACTGGAGATACTGATATCCGCTTTGCGGCGAGCCACGAGGATGTTGCGGTCGATATGGATCGGCGAGACCCATTTGAAGAGCTTTTCCCGTTCCTGTGTCCTTGCCGTGGCAAAGACGCAATGCATGGCCTGTGTCGTGGCCAAGGCGATCGCCCGCGCCCAGGGCATGACGGCGACCTCATAACTGGTGCCGGTTTCCTCCAGCACGATCTTCAGCTGATCGAAATAGACGCCCCGCACGCTGCCGTCAGCGGCCTGCAGACTATATGGGGGGTAGATTTCGGTCGTCAGGAAAAGCTTGGCGGCGCAGGCCGGGCTGGCGAGAGCAAGAAAGATCAGGCAAAAGCGGATCAATCCCATATCTCTTCCCTCCGCCCTACGCCTGCCGTGCCGCAAGGCGGCCCATAGCGGATTGTCCTTCCAATGCGGTGATCAGTCCGCTGATAGGCTGCGGCCGGGCGAAGAAATAGCCCTGACCGTAATCGGCGCCTATATCGGCAAGAAGCTCCTTCTGCTCCTGCGTCTCGACGCCTTCGGCGATGACGGAGCAGTTCATCTTGTGCGAGATGGCGGCAATGCCTTCGACAAGCATGCGGTTGCGCTGCCTGATTTCCATCGCGTCGTCGCAGATCGAGCGCGTGAAGGACTGGTCGATCTTGACGATGTCGACCGGAAAGCGGCTGAGATAGCTGAGCGAGGAATAACCCGTGCCGAAATCGTCCAGCGCGATGCGGCAGCCCAGCTGGTGAATGGCATTGAGGATCGCCCGGATTTGCGGATCGTCCTTCATGATGACGGCTTCGGTTATCTCGATGACCAGCCGCTTGGGAAGAATGCCATGGCGGTGCAGCACGCCGGCGATGCGTGTCGGCAATCCCGGCTCGAACTGCAGCGGTGAGAAGTTCACCGCCACATAGGTCTGCTCCATGCCCGGCAGGCGCGACAGTCTGGCGAGATTGGCGATAGACTGATCGAGGATAACGTTGCCGATACGATGGATGGTGCCGTTTTCTTCCGCAAGGCTGATGATGGCGGCGGGAGAGAGCAGACCCTTGTCCGGGTGATTGAGACGCAGCAGGGCCTCGAAGCCGGCCGTCTGGCCGGTTGCGAGGTCCTGAATCGGCTGGAAGTAGGCTTCGAACCAGTTTTCGGAAAGCGCCTGCGCGATATCCCGCTCCAGTTCCGCATGTTCGCGCGCCCGATCCATGATCGAACTGTCGAAGACCTGGGAACCATTCTTGCCCGTTCTCTTGCGGGTATACATCGCCATGTCGGCATTCTGCAGAAGCTCGGAGGCGCTGGAAGCGTGCAGGGGGTAAACCGCCATGCCGATGCTGGCGCTGAGGCGGATGCTGTTGCCGGCAATCTCGAAAGGTGTGTCCAGTATGGCGCAGATGCGTTCGCAGAACTCGAGCGCGCGCTCTTCCACCTTGTCGCCGGCCAGCAGGATGGCGAATTCGTCGCCGCCGAGCCGCGAAGCGCTGTCCAGCGCCGTCAGCAGCGGTTCGAGCTTCAGCGTGAACTGCTTGAGAACCGCATCACCTGCCGCATGACCAAGATTGTCGTTGATGGCCTTGAAGCGATCGAGATCGATGAACAGGCAGGCCAGTTCGCTGCCGTTTCTGTCCGCTTCGCGGATCTGCAGGTCGAGGATCGCCTCGAAACCCTGACGGTTGAAGAGGCCGGTCAGGTGGTCGGAAATGGCCTGCTGACGGTTGCGCTTTTCCGACTGGCGCAGTTCGGTCACATCCGTCATGACGCAGAGGCAGGTGCTCTGATGCACGGCATCGCCGGAATCGAGAGGCTTTTCGAGGATAAGCGCATCCATCACGCTGCCATCCATGCAATGAAAGCGGACGGTAATGCCGGCATGCGAGACATCTGGCGACTGCTGTGCTGCCTTGCGTTGCCGGAAGAGCAGGCGATCATCCGTGTGGATGAGATCGGCGAAGTTCAGACCGAGTATCCTGGCGCGATCGTAACCGGTCGCCTGCACCCAATAGTCGCTGACGGCGGCGATCCGGTCGTGCCTGTCGAGCGAGAACAGCATGGCGGGTGTGCGGTTGTAGATTTCCGTCTTGCGTTCGTGGGCATTCTTGATCTCCAGCTCTTCCTTTTCGAGCTGGGTCTGCATTTCGTTGAAGCTTTTCGCCAGCCGGCCGATTTCGTCCTTCGACCGCCAGTCGACATGGTGGCGGGAGCCGAGACGACGTGTTGCCTCTATCGCTGCCGCAAGCCGCATCAGCGGCCGGATGACCATGAAGCGGTTGCCGGCAATCGCCGCCAGAACGATGGTGAGAATGGCGAGAACGAAAATCGTGATGAAGGCCATCTCGGTGCGGCTGAGGGAGGTGAGAAGGCTGACGCTGTTGTAGTAGACCGTCAGTTCCCCGACGGTGATCGTGCCTTTCGTCGTCTTGTAGGTCACCTCGCGCGTCGTCGTGGCCGCATCCTGAATGAACTCGCTGCCGGCCGTCTGCACGATGTCGAGCTGGCCGGACGTGTCCTTGACCTCGACCATCCTGATCATCGGGTCGGAAACGAGGGTTCCGGTAATCTGGTTTATCGTGTCGTCGTCGAGATCCCAGAGGGGGCGGGCGAGTGCCTGCGCATTGGTCGACAGCAGAATTTCCAGGTGATTGCGCTGGCTACGGATGGCCTCGTTGTAGGAAAGCGTCAGCAAAAGCGTGAAGAGCGGGGCGACCACTGTGAGAAGTGCGCCGGAAACAATCGCGATAAAGCGACTTTCGACGGAATGAGCCATGTTCGATTGCAGCTACCCTTTGCCCCAGAATTGCTGCGCTCCGTTTCACCCATCCGGAGAGAACTTCGTGAGGGTTTCGGCAAAAGCCCTGTTTCCTCACAATATTTCCCGGCCCGTCCGGTGTTTCCACGACAGCGCAAGGGTATCGTTTCATGGAAGTGTTAATCGACGCTGAAACAGGGGCCGCATCCTGCGCAGGCGGCAAGCTTTCTGGTTTTAAAGTTCATAAAAACTAAAAGGCCCGTTCCGGAAGGGAACGGGCCTCAAGTCTCGAAACTGTCCGGCCTTGCGGCCGCCGATTATTCCTCGGAAGCTTCTTCAGTCGCTTCTTCTGCAATGCCCGCAGCCGGAGCTACGATCGTTGCGATCGTGAAGTCACGGTCAGCGATGACAGGCGTGATGTTCTTCGGCAGCTTCACACTCGAAATATGGACGCTGTCGCCGATCTTCAGACCGGTCAGATCAACCGTGATGAATTCCGGAATGTCGTTGGCCGGGCAGTGGAACTCGACCGTGTGGCGAACGATGTTCAGAACGCCGCCGACCTTGATGTCCGACTTTTCTTCGTTTTCGAAGTGAACCGGAACTTCGACGTTGACGAGCGTGTTGCCCGAAACGCGCAGGAAGTCGACGTGCATGGTGAAGTCGCGGACCGGATCAAGCTGGTAGTCCTTCGGGAGGACCTTGATCTTC
Organism: Rhizobium sp. UGM030330-04; assembly: GCF_003208455.1. Taxonomy (NCBI): domain Bacteria; kingdom Pseudomonadati; phylum Pseudomonadota; class Alphaproteobacteria; order Hyphomicrobiales; family Rhizobiaceae; genus Rhizobium; species Rhizobium sp. UGM030330-04. Next base: position 72,988 of record NZ_QKML01000002.1, on the reverse strand, counting down.
TTGCCGTCGACGTCGATGACCGCAACCGTCGTCATGAAGCCGCCAGCGTGGATACGCTTGGTCACTTCGTTGGTCGAAAGCGCGATGGAAATGGGGGCCTGCTTGTCACCATAGATGACAGCGGGAATCAAACCGTTGCGGCGAAGTTCACGAGAGGACCCCTTACCAACTCGTTCGCGCGCCTCGGCCTTGAGCTCATACGATTCTTTGCTCATGGCAATTCCTTTCGAGGTTATATGGAGAGTTCATGCCGAACAAAGCGGCCTGAACCGGAGAGGCCTTAAGGCCATCCCGCCCGCGTTGCCTCCAAGGGTGTCTACACGGGTGCGAGCGCTATAATACAAACGGCACATAAAGACAAGAGTGATCCGTTTTTGCCCGATACCTAGTCATGATTTCATTAGTTGCAACTAATGCACTCGCTTGTTGCAACCTTTAATATATACTTATCCATTCATATAAACCCCGTGAAAACCTGATAAATGATAAGGCTGCGCAAAATTCCAATAGCGTAGACGCCAATGCTCACAGTTCTTCAGTGCCTTACCATCGATCACGACTTCCGGTACACCGCCGCAGCGGTCTTCGTCTGCATGTTGGGAAGTTTCGTTACGATACGCCTTTTTTCGAGGGCGCGCCTGGCGACGGGGGTGCAAAAGATCAACTGGCTGTTTCTGGCCGGCGTAAATGGCGGTGCGGCGATCTGGACCACCCATTTCGTGGCGATGCTGGGTTATGTCGCGGCGGGCGATGTGGGTTACGATCCCTATCTGACCGGGCTGTCGCTGCTGATCGCCATTACCACGACCACCATCGGTTTCGGTATTTCCGCCTATGCCGGGCGCAGCGTGCTGGTTGAGGCGGGCGGGGTTACGCTCGGCCTCGGCATCGCGGCCATGCACTATACCGGCATGGCGGCCTATAACGTTCAGGGCATGCTTTTCTGGAACCAGACCTATGTCATCGCCTCGCTGGTGCTGGGGGCGGTGCTGGGCGCCGTTGCGGTCAACCGGGTTGCGCGGCCTCTCAATCGCTTCTGTCAGTATAGCGCGGTGACATTTCTCATCCTGGCCATCGCCTCGATGCATTATACCGGAATGGCGTCGATGTCCTTCGCCTTCGATCCGCGCGTGGTCATTCCCGAAAACCTGCTGCCGCCGGCTATCATGGGCGGCGGTGCCATCGCCGTGACCCTTCTGCTGCTGGCGCTCGGACTTTCCACCTATGTCATCGATGCCCAGTCCACCCAGCAGGCGGTTGCCCGCTATCGCCATCTTTCGCTGCATGACCCGCTGACGGGCATTCCCAACCGGGCGGCTTTCATCGAGCATCTCAACCGTCGCACGCGCCATGTGTCCATGGGTGCGCATACCGCGCTTCTGTCCATCGATCTCGACCGCTTCAAGGAAATCAACGACGTCCACGGTCACGCGGCGGGTGACGCCGTGCTGCGCGCCATCGCCGACCGTGCTAGCTCCGTGCTGAAGGCCGGGGAGTTTCTGGCGCGCATGGGTGGCGATGAATTCGTGGCGATGACCCATTCCTATTATACCCGCGCCGATGGTGCGGAATTTGCCCAGAGGCTGATCGAACAGATCAGCAAGCCGGTGGAATGGAACGGTCAGACGTTTTCCGTCGGCGCCAGCGTTGGCATATCGGTCCGAAACAGCGGCTCCATCGATGCCGATACGCTGATGGCGCAGGCCGACGTTGCCATGTACCGGGCAAAAGGCGGCAGTTCGGACACGATCTGTTTTTACGACAAGTCCATGGATGAGGCGGCGCGCGAACGCAATGCGCTTGCCATCGCCATGCGCAGCGGCCTCGCCAACAACGAATTCGAGCTTTATTACCAGCAGCAGAATGATACCCGCAGCGGCAGCATTGTCGGTTTCGAGGCGCTCCTGCGCTGGAAACATCCCGAACGCGGCATGGTCTCTCCCGCGGAGTTCATTCCGATTGCCGAACAGACCGGCTTTATCGTCGAACTCGGCGAATGGGTTCTCCGGGAAGCCTGCGTGCAGGCGGCGCTCTGGAAAAAATCGCTTGCGATCGCGGTGAATGTCGCGCCACAGCAGCTCGCGGACAATGATTTTCCCGAAAAGGTTGAGAAAATTCTCTCGGAGACGGGGCTTGCGCCGGAAAGGCTTGAGCTGGAGATCACCGAAGGCAGCATCATTGCCGACCACCGCCATGCGCTGCTGACCATCCGCAAGCTGAAGGCGCTGGGTGTCAAGATCGCCATGGACGATTACGGCACGGGTTATTCCTCGCTATCGACCCTGCAGAGCTTCCCTTTCGACAAGATCAAGATCGACCGCGCCTTCATAGACGGCCTTTCGACCAATGTGCAGTCGGAGGCGATCGTTCGCTCGACGCTCATCCTGGCGCACAGCCTCAATATTCCGGTGCTTGCGGAAGGGGTGGAGACCAAGGCCCATATCGAGTTCCTGCGCCGCGAAGGCTGCCTGCAGGTGCAGGGCTTCTTTTTCGGCAGGCCCGGTCCGCTGAACTCCATCGCCAATCTGGTGGATGACACGTTTCTTGCGCCCGAGGACGAGCCGGATGCCGCGGCTGATCGGCGTCGTTACTTCAAGGCGGTCTGATTTTCGGGCGCAGCCCGCGGTTGCGCCCCGCAATGGCGGTCGCGAAGTTTTTAGTTGAAACATGAACGCTTCCAGCGCACCATCGCCGAAAAGCTTTGGGAGGAGCGTATGCCGACAGACATCGCCCATGCAGAACGCGTGTATGAGACCGCACGCCACCGTTCCGCAGCCGCAAGTTCTCCGATTGTCGCCTCGTGGCGCCGCTGCATGGTCAAGCACCGTCTTGCGCCGGAGGAAAACCGCAAGCCGATCTTTCTCAGCGATTTCGAGTTTCGCCGCGCCCGCGAAAGCGCAGCCGGCCTGATCGCCGAAAGCACGGATGAACTGGACCGGATTTTTCACAGCGTCGGCAGGGCCGGCTGCTGCCTGCTTTTGACCGATGCGCAGGGTGTTGCGCTGGAGCGGCGCGGCGCTGCCGGCGACGACCGTGATTTTCGCGCCCTCGGTCTCTGGTCCGGCGCGGTCTGGAGCGAGGCGAGTGTGGGTACCAACGGGATCGGTACGGCGCTTGTCGACGAGCGCTCCGTGGTGGTCTATCGCGACCAGCACTTCTTTACGTCGAATACCGAGCTCTGCTGCACCACCGCGCCTATCCGGGATCACACCGGCCGGGTGACGGGGGCGCTCGATATTTCCACCTGCCGCGATGATATCAACGAGATGACCTTCTCCTTCGTCACGCAGGCGGTGAAGGATGCGGCGCAACGCATCGAGGGCAATCTCTTCCGCCGCGCCTTTCCCGGCGCGCGCATCGTTGTCGTGCCGACCGGTTTCGGCGCGGCGCTTTCGCTGCTGGCCGTGGATCAGGACGATCTCGTGCTGGGTGCGACACGCGCCGCACGCCTTGCGCTGAAGCTCGACGATCACGCCATCGCCCAGGGTTTGCCGGCCGCGGATATTCTGCAGGAACAGCGCCATGACAGCGGCTCCGACCTTGCTGAAGCGGAACGTTCGGCGCTGCGCCGGGTGCTGTCGCGCACCAATGGCAATGTCACGCAGGCCGCTTCCCTGCTTGGCATCAGCCGCGCCACACTGCACCGCAAGATGAAGAAGCTGGCCGTGCATTAGGCTGTTTCAGCCGTCCCGCCGCGTGTCTGTCGCAGATGTGAGACAATGTGCGCTGCGGAACCGCGCCACCCCTCTACCGAACCGCACCATCTGGGCCCACCTTCCTCTCATGCGATCCGTCGCGGATCGTTTTCATCAGGGAGGATGAAACCATGAATATTCAGGTTCAGCAGAAAGCCGGCGAAGCGCCCTTCAAGCTGAAATACGGCAATTACGTCGGCGGAAAATGGGTGGAGCCGAAATCCGGCCGCTACATGGATAATCTTTCGCCGGTCACGGGCCACAAGATCTGCGAAGTGCCGCGTTCGGATGCGGCCGATATCGAGTTCGCGCTGGATGCCGCCCACAAGGCCCGCGACAAATGGGGCAAGACGAGCATTACCGAGCGCTCCAACATCCTGCTCAAGATCGCCCAGCGGATCGAGGACAATCTCGACCTCATCGCCCGGGCGGAAACCTGGGACAACGGCAAGCCGCTGCGCGAGACCACCAATGCGGATATTCCGCTCGCCATCGACCATTTCCGTTATTTCGCGGGCTGCATCCGCGCCCAGGAAGGCACGATCGGCGAAATCGACAACGACACGGTCGCCTATCACTTCCATGAGCCGCTCGGCGTTGTCGGCCAGATCATCCCGTGGAACTTCCCGATCCTCATGGCCGCGTGGAAGCTCGCACCGGCGCTTGCCGCCGGCAACTGCGTGGTGCTGAAGCCGGCGGAACAGACACCGGCCTCCATTCTCATCGTGATGGAACTGATCGAAGACCTGCTGCCGCCCGGCGTCCTCAACATCGTCAACGGTACGGGCCTCGAAGCCGGCAAGCCGCTGGCGCAGAGCAACCGCATCGCCAAGATCGCCTTTACCGGTTCCACCTCGGTCGGCAAGGAAATCATGCGTTATGCCGCCGACAACGTCACCAACATCACGCTGGAACTGGGCGGCAAGTCGCCGAACATCTTCTTTGCCGATGTGATGAACGAGGACGACGCCTTCCTCGACAAGGCGCTCGAAGGTTTCGCCTTCTTCGCGCTCAACCAGGGTGAGGTCTGCACCTGCCCGTCGCGGGCGCTGGTGCATGAGTCGATCTATGACCGTTTCATGGAAAAGGCCATCAAGCGCGTTCAGGCCATCAGCCAGGACGATCCGCTCAATCCGTCGACCATGCTGGGCGCACAGGCCTCGCAGGAACAGTTCGACAAGATCATGAGCTATCTGGAGATCGGCAAGAAGGAAGGCGCCAGGGTTCTGACCGGCGGCGACCGCAAGACGCTGACCGGCGATCTGAAGGACGGCTATTACATCCAGCCGACCGTCTTCGAAGGCAACAACAAGATGCGGATTTTCCAGGAGGAAATCTTCGGTCCGGTTGTTTCCGTCACCACTTTCAAGACGGTGGAAGAGGCGCTCGAAATCGCCAATGACACGGTTTACGGTCTGGGTGCGGGCGTCTGGAGCCGTGATACCAACATCGCCTACCGGGCTGGCCGGGGCATCGAGGCGGGCCGCGTGTGGACCAATTGCTACCACGTCTACCCGGCGGGTGCGGCCTTTGGCGGCTACAAGCAGTCGGGCATCGGTCGCGAGACCCACAAGATGATGCTCGATCACTACCAGCAGACCAAGAACCTGCTGGTTTCCTACAGCCCGAACAAGGTTGGCTTCTTCTGAGGTCCTCCCCGGAAGCCGGCGACGGATCATCGTGATGTCCAGGACGCCGGCGTGTTCCCAGGGGCTTCGGCCCCTGGGAGCCCGGTTACAAACAAAAAGGCCGGAGGATTGCCTCCGGCCTTAATGATGGCAGGGATCGAAGCCTCCTCCGTCATGCCGGACTAGATCCGGCATCCAGCCACGGCGCGTCTGCGCCGTGAAAGATTCTCTCGCGATCAAGGACTTGACCGCGCTGGACCCCGGATCAAGTCCGGGGTGACGGTGTGCGGATGATGGATTTTTGTCCTTGGTCTGGGGCCGGAGATAATATCTCCGGCCTTTTTTTGTTGTTGCTTTACGCCGCGTAGCGCTGGTCCCGTTGCCGGCTGTCACCGACGGAGAATTGCCCGACCTGTTCGGTCAGCCCATCCGCCTCGCTTGCCAGCGAGAAGGCGGAGGCGGTGGTTTCCTCCACCATCGCCGCGTTCTGCTGCGTCACATGATCGAGTTCGTTGACGGAGGCATTGATCTCGCTGAGGCGGCCGGACTGTTCGCGCGATGCGGTGGCGATTTCACCGATCTGGTCGTTGACCGACTGGATGCGCTTCTGGATCTGCTCCAGGCTTTCACCGGTCTTCAGCACCAGCGCCACACCGCTTTCCACATCGCCCGCCGAGGTGGCGATCAGCGTCGTGATGTCACGCGCGGCGGCGGCGGATTTCTGCGCCAGTTCGCGAACCTCCTGCGCCACGACCGCAAAGCCCTTTCCGGCTTCACCGGCGCGCGCGGCTTCCACACCGGCATTCAGCGCCAGCAGATTGGTCTGGAAGGCGATCTGGTCGATGACGTCGATGATCTGGCGGATCTTGGACGACGAGGTTTCGATACGCTCCATGGCGACGATCGCCTCTTTCACGACGGCCGTGGACTTATGCGCATCCTGCATGGTGTCCGCCGTCGCCGCGACGGCGACGTTGCAGCGCGACAGCGAAAGATTGACGGCCTGCGTCATGTCTCCGAGTGCCGCTGCGGCTTCCTCCAGGGCTGCGGCCTGCCGTTCCGTGCGCCGCGACAGGTCTTCCGATGCGCTCTTCAGCTCGCCGGAGCCGGAGCGGATGGCGTTGGCGCTTTCGCCGATATTGGAGATCGTCGCCTCCAGCCCGGCCATGGAATTGTTGAAGTCGACGCGCAGATGATCGAGCGACGGTACGAAGGATTTTTCAATGCGAAGATCGAGCCTGCCGGCGGCCAGATTGGCAAGACCGGTCGCGAGCGCGTCGACGGCTTCTTCCAGTTCCCTGGCGCTTCTTGCCTTTTCCATTTCCCGCTGGGCGCGTTCCTCGTCCAGCTCCTCGCCCTTGCGCTGGGCTTCGGTCTCCATGCGCTGCTTGTCGAGAATGCCCTGGCGGAAGGATTCCAGCGCGCGTGCCATGGTGCCGATCTCGTCACCACGGGAAACCGCCTTGATCTCGATATCGTTCTCACCGCCGTTGAGGCGCTGCATCAGCCCGGCAAGGCCGGTCAGCGGTTTGGTGAGGCTCGCGGAAACGAAAATGCCAACAAGCGTCATGACACCGAGCACGGCAAGCGTGGCAAGCGTTGCCCAGAAGGCGAGATCGTTGGCGGCCGCGAGAACCTTGCTTTCCTGCTGGCCGATGGCCAGAAGATGCTTCTGCCCGAAGACGGAGACCGGACGATAGGCATAGAAAATATTGCCTGCAGGCGTCTGCGCCATCAAGGTTCCCGCCTCGCTTGCGCCCGCAAGGGCGGCGAGGCTTTCGGAAACGGCGGCATCCGCGCCGCCGGAGAGCACGCCGGCGCGGCGTTTGCCCTCGGCGCTCAGAAGAACGGCGTCATCGATGGTCTTGCCGGTTTCCTCAGGGGTGACGACCGCGCCGACGCGGTCGGCCGAAATGCGCATGATGACGGCGCCCTTGCGCTGGAGCTGGCCCCAGTTGGAGACGGCGAGCGGCATGCCGATCATGGCCGAGTCATCGGCGCCGTTGCTGAAGCCCGTGGTGCTGACGACGCCGTCCTTGCCGGCTTCGATACGGTCGAACAGGTCCTTGATCGCGGCGTTCTGCGGTTCCGTCACGCTGGTCAGGAAGTTCTTTCCCTTGGTGACGGTGTAAATAATGAGGCCGGTCTTGTCGATCACATAGATGTCGCTGACCCGGGTGTTGCGCCAGACGCTGGCGATGGTGGAATTGATGGTGGCGTGGCGGATGGCATAGAGCAGCCGCAATCCTTCGCCGTTGAAGGAGGCGCGCTCCTCCTCGGAGACGCCTTCGCGGCGGAACGCCTGGATGATCGCATCCTTTTCCGTCGGCACGACATTGGTCATGGTTTCCAGTGCCTGGGCGATCGCGGCATTCTGCGACAGTTCGGAAATGCTCTGTTCAACCCGCAGCGTATAGGCGTCCAGCTGCTTGGACTGGTTTCCCGCAACCGTCTCCAGCCGGATTTCGCTGGCGTCGATCAGACCGGACTTGCCTATCTCATAGGACAGGAGCCCGACGGACAGGCATGAAACCAGAGTGGCGCCCGTGACGAGCGCCGCAAATTTGGCCTTGATTGACAATGATTTAGCTTTGACAGCAGTCGGATTTACACCCGGCATCTGTTTCCTCCCCCCCAAAAAACGTGGCCGCAGCGTCGCAACAATTGTTTACGGCCACGTTAAAGGGCTGAAATTTGTATGATTATTTCCCGCATACCGTGAAAAAATCGCTGACCGGCAGGGGTGCCGTGCTCGTAATAAAACTGCAACAGAACGGGCGCATACCGTGCGAAGTTCAACGGTCGTTCATATTCATGCAAGCTTTTCGCGCTCCATCTCCTGCCACTATCGATGATGTTTGCGGAACCCGCGCAGACGGATATGACGGAGCCACCGTGAGATCTATCCCGGATTTCGCCGTTATCGTGCCCATGCACAATGAAGAAGCGAGTGTCGAAACACTCGTGGCGGAGATCGTGGCTGCGTGCCAGCCGGTCGGCCGGTTCGAGATCGTCGTGGTGGATGACGCATCCTCGGACCGCACGGCGGAGGCCGTTCTCGCGCTCGGCAACCGTTATCCCATGCTGCGGCTGGTGCGGCACGACCGCCAGGGCGGGCAATCGGCGGCAATCCACAGCGGCGTGCAGGCGGCGCGCGCGCCCGTCATCTGCATGCTGGACGGAGACGGGCAGAACCCCCCGGACAATCTGCCCGCGCTTCTTGCGCCGCTGCTCGCCGCCAATGCGCCAGGCCGGCTCGGCCTCGTGGCCGGCCAGCGCGTCGGCCGGCGCGATACGCTTGGAAAACGGCTCTCCTCGCGCTTCGCCAATGGCCTGCGGGCGCGCATCTTGAAGGACGGCACGCGGGACACCGGCTGCGGCCTCAAGGCTTTCCGTCGCGATGCCTATCTTGCCTTGCCCTATTTCGATCATCACCACCGCTATTTCCCGGCGCTGTTCAACCGCGACGGCTGGCAGGTGGCCCATGTCGATGTCACGCACCGGGCGCGGCTGCATGGCAATTCCCACTACACCAATATCGGACGCGCGCTCGTCGGCATCCACGATCTGATCGGCGTCGCCTGGCTGCTGCGCCGGCGCAAGCGGGCAAGCTGGGCCGAGACTTTCAAAACGGAGACATTGCCGTGAATGCACCGGCTTTATGGTCCATGCTGCATGTGAACAGCTGGAAGGAATTCATCTGGGTCTTGACCGGCTTCATGGGGCAGATGCTGTTCACCATGCGTTTTCTGGTTCAATGGATTTCCTCGGAGCGGGCAAACCGCTCGGTCATCCCCGTGGCCTTCTGGTATTTTTCCGTTCTCGGTGGGCTTGTGCTTTTGTCCTACGCAATCTGGCGGCGCGATCCGGTCTTCATTCTGGGTCAGGCATCCGGCCTGTTCATCTATGCCCGAAATCTCTGGTTGATCCATGCAGAACGCCGCCAGCACGCATAACGGGGCCACGTTGCCCCATGCGCAGGCGGGCGGGCAGCGGCAATGGATGACGCTGGCGCTTGCGGCCATCGTGCTGGTGACGGTGCTGCGTATCCTCGGGCTTGCCTTTAACCGCACCGATCTTTTCGTCGATGAGGCGCAATATTGGCTGTGGGGCCGCGAAATGGCTCTGGGGGCCTATTCCAAACCACCGCTGATCGGCTGGCTCATTCGCGCGGCAACCTTTCTTGGCGGCGGCGAGGGCACTTTTCAGGTGCGGCTGGCCGCACCCGTGGTGCATGGCGTCGCGGCGGCGGCCATTCTCGTTCTCGGGCGGATGATCTACGACGTCAGGCTGGCTTCGCTTGCCGCGGTCGTCTATCTGACGCTGCCCGCCGTGACGCTCGGCAGTCTGCTGATCTCGACCGATACGCCGATGATGTTGTTCATCGTGCTGTCGATGATCGCGGTGCGCAAGCTGGGGCAGGCCCGCAGCGAGGGCAGGGGGGCGATGCTCTGGAGCCTCGCGCTCGGTCTCTGTTTCGGCCTCGGCCTGATGTCGAAATATGCGATGATCTATTTTCTGCCCTGCTTCATTGCGGCCGGCTGGCTCTGCGAGGCATGGCGCATCCGGCTGCGTGACGCGGGGGTGGCGGCCCTGGTTTGTGTCGCCGTCATCGCTCCCAATCTGTGGTGGAACGCCGCGCATGATTTCATGACCGCGCGTCATACGGCAGACAATGCGAACTGGCATGGCATTCAGCTGAAGATCGGTCCTGCGCTCGAGTTTTTCTTCTCGCAGGCGGGCGTTGTCGGGCCTTTCGTCTTCGTTGCCATGATTATCGCGACAATCCGTGCGAAGAATGCTGAAACCCGGGCGCTGGTGGCGCTTTCCGTGCCGATCGTTCTTTTGATCACGGCGCAGGGGTTGATGTCGCGGGCGCTCGCCAACTGGGCGGTGGGTGCCTATGCGGCCGGTGTGCTGCTGGCGGTGCCGGTCCTGGCATCCCGACGCTGGCTGACTGTTTCCACGCTCGTTCTGGGCGGCATCGTCGCCGTCGCGCTGCCTGTCATGACGATTGCCGGGACGGAACTGCGCCTGCCGAGCGGCGAACTGGCGATGAAGCGGTATCTCGGTCGTTCCGAGCTGGTATCGACCGGCCTGTCGCGGGCACGTGAGGCGGGGGCAGATGCCATCGTTGCTTCCGACCGTTCCATACTGGCCGAGCTTTTTTATCAGCTGCGGGACGAGAAACAGGTCCTGACGCGCGCCTTGCCCGAAACGGGCGTGCCTTCCAGCCACTATGCGCTTCTTTACCCGTTGCAAGCCGGCGAAGCTGAAAATCCCCTGTTTCTGGCAAGCGCGGATGGTCTGCCGTCCTGCCTTGCCGGCGAGGCGCCGGTTGCGCGCTGGACCGCCGGACCGGGTTTCCTCGAGGGCCGGGAAATAGGGCTGTGGCGCCTGCTGCCGCAATGCATGCCGGAGGGCGCCAATGGACAATGATCTTTCCCATATGAGGATTACCATCTGGGTGACACTCGCGACATTGGCGATCGTTATCCTGTTCGCGACCTTTCCCTCTATCGACCTCCGGTTCTCCGCCCTGTTTTTTTCTCCGGTTGAGCAGCCCTGGTCCGGTCGCGAACCATTTCCCGAATGGCTGCGGGACACGCTGCGCGAAGGCACGGAGCTCGCCACTCTTCTGGCTTTTGTAGTCCTCGTCGGTAATCTGCGGCTGGGTACCCTGCAAAGAACCGGCTGGCGGGTCTGGGCCTTCCTGTGCGGGCCGGTGATCCTGTGCGCCGGGATTCTCGTCAATGGCGTGCTGAAGGCGACGATCGGCCGGGCGCGTCCGTTCAGCGTCACCGAATTTGGTGGGCAGCAGCTCTTCACGCCGCCTTTCCAGTTCAGCACGCAATGTTATTCGAACTGTTCGTTTTCTTCGGGCGAAACCGCGCTGATCGCGAGCTTCTTCCTGCCGCTTTGTGTGCTTGTCTGGCCCCGCCTGCGGTCGCGCGGCCGGTTTGTGGTGGGCACAATCGCCGCCGGAGCCGTCGTTCTCATGTCCGGTCTTCGTATCGCGGCCGGAGGACATTTCCTCAGCGATGTGGTGATGTCCGTGCTGTTTTCCGCCCTCACGACGCTGTTTCTTTACCGGGTTCTGGCAATAAGCCGCCACCGCCACCTGTTCACCGGCACTGCCGTCTCGGCCGACACGGTGAGCATTTGGCGCAACGGTCGCCATGCTGTGCTGACGCGGGTTCGGCGCTGGTGGCCGAAAATCAAGGCCGCCGCCTCCCGGCTGCAACGGCCACCGGATGCGGGTGCTGCCTCGTCTTAAGAGGACGTCGGGGCGCGGCATCAATGAGATGAAAGGCGAAGTGCGCCGGACACTCCCGTGTCATCCTCGGGCTTGTTCCGAGGATTTGCAGCCTGGTGATTCTATTCAACGCGATCATATCCCCGGCGCAGGGCCGAGGATGGCGTCGAGAATATCTGCACCGGACCTCAGGGCTGGCCGCAGCCTGCCCGGAAATTTAAACCGGACAGCGGTTGGCAGTCCCCAGGGGGATTGCTGAAGCTTTCAGTCAAACAGGCCGGAAACCGACTGTTCCTGCGCGGTGCGGTTGATCGCTTCGCCGAGCAGGCCGGCCGTGCTGACCACGCGGATATTGTGCGCGGATTGCACGCCGGTGGTCGGCTGGATGCTGTCGGTGATGACGAGTTCACGCAGCTTCGAGGAGGCCACGCGGGCAACAGCGCCGCCGGAAAGCACGCCGTGGGTGATATAGGCGGTGACGCTGGTTGCGCCCTTCTTCAGCAGTGCTTCCGCCGCATTGCAAAGCGTGCCGCCGGAATCGACGATGTCGTCGATCAGGATGCAATCCTTGCCGGCGACGTCACCGATGACGTTCATGACTTCGGATTCGCCTGGACGGTCACGACGCTTGTCGACAATGGCCAGCAGACAGTCGAGGCGCTTGGCCAGCGCGCGGGCGCGAACCACGCCGCCAACATCGGGCGAAACGACCATGACATTGTTTGTGTCGTAGTGGTCCTTCACGTCGCGGGCGAGAATGGGCGCTGCAAAGAGGTTGTCGGTCGGAATATCGAAAAAGCCCTGGATCTGGCCGGCATGGAGATCGAGGGTGAGAACGCGGTCGGCGCCGGCTTCGGTGATCAGATTGGCGACGAGCTTGGCGGAAATCGGGGTGCGGGGGCCAGCCTTGCGGTCCTGGCGGGCATATCCGAAATAGGGAAGCACCGCCGTGATACGCTTTGCCGAGGAGCGGCGCATGGCATCGATCATGATGAGCAGTTCCATCAGATGATCATTTGCCGGGAAGGACGTGGACTGGACGACGAAAACGTCCTCACCGCGTACATTTTCACCGATTTCTACGAATATTTCCTGGTCGGCAAACCGCTTTACGGTGGCATTTCCGAGAGGAACATTAAGATACTTGCAGATCGCTTCGGCAAGGTGCCGGTTCGAATTGCCTGCGAAAACCTTCATTGCGGCCGCCTGTTTCCATGCCATCGCCTTGCGCCACGGGGCTTAATCCGCCGTAACCAAGCGTCGTTCAAGGGGAGGAACATCCGGCTGAAAAGCCTTTGCCGGATACGCCTTGTTGCCATGCGCGCCTTAATAGCGCTGTTGCTTCCGATTGCAAGAGGACTCCGCGCTTTCGCAATGATTTTCGTGAAATCTCTGTGACTTCTCCCGCCGTTTCACCTCATCCCCGTTGAGTTTGCTTCCATGACGAATAGTCGTTCAGCGTTTTTGCGGCGATATCCTGCATGACCCTGTCGGTTACGGCGGCCCATGGATCGCTGCCCCTGGCCGTCACCGTTTCCTGTCCCTGAAGGCGGTGCAGCCGCACGCCATTGGCGTCCAGAATATCCCAGACGTAAACGACGTTGACCTTGCTGCCATCGGCGAAGGCGGAAAAATATCCCTTCAGGATGTTCTCGGCAGAATTGTCGTTCGAGGCGCGGATGGTCAGCCCCTTGGCCCGGGCTTCCGCACCGAGCTGCCGCGACAATGGCGTGACGGCCTGAACGGGGGCGCCGATGATCGGCAGGAAGCGGATGGTATTGCCGGAGGTGGCGGGTGCAAGCGACGCCGTCTGCTGCGAGGGCGGTGGCTGGCCGCCTGCGGGAGATGGCGCGGATGGCTGGTTCTGGCCACGCAGCGGCTCGCCATACTGGTTGCCGCTGGAAAGCGCCTGTGCCTGCGCCTGCAGGGAATTCTGCGGCGCATAGGCGGGCACGGAAGATGCGATTGCCGGGGCGCCTGCCGGCGCGCGGTCGGCGGCGGCGGCCATCTGGTCGAGATCGCCCTGCGTCACCGGCGTCGATTGCGAGGTATTGTGGCCGACATCCACCTGCGGTGTCAGCGCCTCCGTGGTGTTGCAGCCCGAGAGAGCCAGCAGCAGCGCCGGAACGACGAGAGCCGGAAAGGCAAAGGCTGGACAAGGGGAGGTAAGCCCCCTCCGGCTCATGTGACGTTTCCTCTCATGTTCCGCTCCTTCTTGCCCAAGGTGGCGGCAATGTAAGGGCGGTTTTCCCGCTCTGTCAAACCCGGCGGCGATTTAAGCTGTGAGAAGATCGAGGCCATGGCGCGACAGGGGCTCCGGAGCGCCGTCCGTGGTCAGATAGGTCTGGCCGAGCGTCATGGCGGTGCCGGAATCGGAATCCATGACGATCATGTGCACGAACAGCGTCATATCGCCTGTGATTTCCTGCGGATTGCCGGCATGGAACATCTGATGCTCCATCCAGGACGGGGAGAAACGCGCGCCCAGCGAATAACCGCAGGAGTTCAGCCGGTGGCGGGTCAGACCGCGCTCGTCCATGACGCGGGCGTGCATGTCGAAGACATCGCCGAAGGTCTTGCCCGGACGCAGCACGTCCTCGATGGCGGTGAGGTTTTGCAGGCAGGCGCTGTAAAGCTCCTTCTGGCGGAAATCCTGTTCGCCGATCACCACCGTGCGCATCATGGCCGCATGGTAATGGGCGCTGACGCCTGCCCATTCCAGCGTCAGCTGATCCCTGGTGTCGAGCTTGCGGCGGCCGGACTTGTAACGGCATAAAAGCGCGTCCGCTCCCGAACCGATGACGAACTCATTGGCGGGATAATCGCCGCCGCCAGCCAGAATCGCGCCCTGCATCGCCGCGAGAATTGCGGCTTCATCCGCGCCGGGCCTGATGAGCGGCAAAGCCGCTTCCAGCGCTTCGTCGGCCAGCTGGCCGGCCCTGCGGGCATAAGCGATCTCGGCAGGGCTTTTGACGAGCCGCAGGGTGCTGACCAGATAGGAGGCGTCGCTCATCTGGCAGAAGCTGGCAAGCTGGTTGTCCAGCAAGCGGGCGACGCGCCCCGTCATGCCGTGGGTGTCGTATTCCACCCCGACCTTTGCGCCGAGCAGATCAAGATCGCTGAGAAGATTTTTAAGATCGAGCGTCGGGTCGGCGTTGGGCCGGTCGACCCAGATGAGGATATTGTCGATGATCGAGGTATTGCGCGCCTGACGAAGATCGGCCGAACGGGTCAGCAGCGTCATGGAGCCGTCCGACTTGACCACCAGCGTCTGAAAGAAGCAGTAGCCAAAAGTATCGTAGCCGGTCAGCCAGTACATGCTTTCCTGCGCAAAAAGCAGCAGGGCGTCCAGTTTCTCTTCCGCCATTTTCGCAAGCAGCCGCTCGCGGCGGGCCTCGAATTCCGAAGGCTCGAAGTGCAGGGCCATGTCAGTCCTCCAGAATTGCGATTGCGGAAATCTGCCGGCCGTAATCCGGTTCGGCGCGGTGGGTCGTGCGGCGATAGGAATAGAAACGCTCTTCGTCCGGATAGGTGCAGAGGCCGAGGTTTTCCGCCTTCACACCGGCCCGGGTCAGGCGGTCTATTGTGAATTGCTTGAGGTCGAACAGCGCGTGTCCCTGCTTGTCCGTCGTGGCGAAATAATCCGCATAGGCCGGGTCGATATCGGTGAAGCGCGCGACATATTCCGGCCCCACCTCATAATTGCTCTGGCTGATGGAGGGGCCGAGCGAAGCGACGATGCGCTCGCGGCCGGCGCCGAGCTTCGTCATGGTCTCGATGGTGTTTTCAAGCACACCGAACAATGCGCCCTTCCAGCCGGCATGGGCCGCACCGACAACGCCCGCTTGCGGATCCGCAAACAGGATCGGGCCGCAATCGGCACTCAGCACGCCAAGCACGAAGCCCGGAGTTGCCGTCACCATCGCATCCGCCTGCGGGCGGCTGCCGTCATAGGTTTCATCGACCACGAGGACATCGGGTGAATGGATCTGATGGACGGTGGCGAGTCGCTCTGTGGACAGGCCGAACCATTGCGTCACGCGCCGCCGGTTTTCCTGCACCCGTTCCGGTTCGTCATGTGAGCCGAGGCCGACATTCAGGCCTTGATAAAGCCCCTCCGACACGCCGCCCTGCCGGGTGAAAAAGCCGTGGCGGACGCGGTTTTCGCCGAAGGCGGCGAGCAGGGGGCTCTGGATGGGGAGCGGCAGCGTTGGGTTCTGCATGGTGCGGGAGTTCCTTGGAGAATATCGCTGTTGGCCTGTGTTGTGCCAGAATTGTCGTAAGCGAGATGTTTCCTGTTGCCGCGGCGTTGCGCGGCGCTTGTCTGATGCAGTTTGCCTGCTTCGCGTTGCGGCGATGTTGGCCCAGAGGTGATTGCGCTGTCAATCCACCGCGCGAAACGGCATGAGATGAAGCGCGGGACTTGAAACGGCGACGACCTTGAAAAGTTCCCCCATCTTGCCGGCGCCTTCACCGGCGAGACGGTTGACCGCTTCCGCAATCGCAAGCGTCTGATCGGGGGTTGCCTTGGCGGCGAGTGCGCTCGCCCTCTCCTTGAGGCCGAGGCCGTAAAGAAAGTCACCCTGTCTCAGGGCGCCGTTGACGTGAACACCGGTCGCTTCGGCCGTTCTGACGAGGCTTTCGAAATCGACATGGCTGGTCAGATCGGCTTCGCCGGGATTCGCGAGCGGCGGATCGAAAGCGTGGTTGCGCATGGCCTGCAGGGTGTCGCCAAAACCGGCGACGAGGTGACCGTAATCGATCGCAAGCGCCGTGCCGCCATGGGTCGACAGGCGCTGGCAGATCGCCGTCATCACGGCTTCGCGGGCAGGGGAAATCTCGAATATGGTGCCAGGCGGCTGCCGTTCAGGCTGCGGTGGCAACAGGACCGGGTCGATGCTGGCAAGCCCGGTCGAGAACACGAGTTCGTCTTCCGCATTAAGGCTCACCACCCTTTCGCGGAAACCCTGTGGCGTCTTGACGAATTGCCGGATCGGAATGGCGTCGAAAAGCTCATTGGCGACGAGAAGCAGGAAGCCTTCCGGCACATCGTCGAAACTTTCATGCCATGTCAGCCGGTCGGCATGGTCGGCCAGCGTTTCTCTCTGGATCGTGGAAAGGCGAGGGCTGGTTTCCACCAGATGCACCCGCATCGTCTCGTAAAGCGGCGGCGCGATGCGGCGGATGACACGCAGCATATCCGACATCATGGTGCCACGACCGGGGCCGATTTCCACCAGCCGGGTTTCAGCGGGTGCGCCGTGCCGCTGCCAGGCATGGACCACGAAGACACCGAGCATCTCGCCGAAAAGCTGGCTCACCTCAGGCGCGGTGATGAAGTCACCCGAACGGCCGAAGGGTTCGCGGCTTTTGTAATAACCATGCTCAGGGTCAGCGAGGCAAAGCGAGAAATAATCGGTGACGCTGAGCGGACCGTTGAGCCGGATAAGGGATTTGATGCGTCGCGCAAGCGGTGTCGTCATGGCAGGCCATACCGCTTAGGCGCTTTTTGCCGCGCCGCGCGCGCGCAGGACCGCCCACAGACCCAGAAGGAACATCGGTGTGGAAAGCACCATGCCCATGGTCAGCCAGTTGCCGGCGAGATAACCGATCTGCGCGTCCGGCTCGCGGAAGAATTCCACGAAGATGCGTGACAGCGCATAACCGCAAACGAAGATGCCGGTGATGAGGCCGGGTGTTTTCAGCGCCCTGAGGGCATAGATGGCGATGGCCAGAATGACGACGAGCACGAGGCCTTCGAGGCCTGCCTCATAAAGCTGGCTTGGATGCCGTGCGAAAGGGCCGCCGGTGGGGAATACGACCGCCCACGGAACGTCGGCGATACGCCCCCACAATTCACCGTTGATGAAATTGGCGATGCGGCCGAACAGCAGGCCGATGGGCGCGACGGCGGCGATGATGTCGAACATGCTCCAGACCGGGATGCCGTTCTTGCGGGCGAAGAGGATCATGGCGATGGTGGTGCCGATCAGTCCGCCATGGAACGACATGCCGCCGTTCCATATCTCGATTGCCCTGATGGGATTGGCGGCGACGGCGGCAAGGTCGTAAAACAGGATATAGCCGATGCGCCCGCCGAGCACGATGCCGCCGGCGGCCCAGAGGATGAAATCGTCAAGATGCTGGGCCGAGATCGGCGACGTATCGTTTGGCCACAGGCGATCGGTGCGGGCGAGACGGCGGGCATAAAACCAGCCGAGCATGATGCCGGCAACATAGGCAATGCCATACCAGTGGATCGCCAGAGGCCCTATGGAGAGCGCAACCGGGTCAATATTGGGAAATGGCATGATGGCGAGTTGGGTGGGAGCGGCTAACAATCCGTATATTCCGTCATCGTTGCTGGGCGACAACAGAATCATCCATTGCCTTATGGGGCCGGGCGATGATGCTCACCGGTCTCCCTGACGCCAAGGAAAATGGCGATTGCCGAGGCAGCGGTCAAGGTGATTTTTCGTGATGGGATGGCGATGGCGGGCGCCACAGTGAGAGGCCGCATTTTTCGATTTCGCTTGCAAGGCGGCTGTCGAGTGCCTACCTGAAAGGCATCAACAGCAGGGAACGGGATGCTCCCTGAACCGACGAAGGAACAGCGCCATGAGCACGACAGGCACCAATCGTTTTCTGGATGAATTCGCCAAGCTGATGACCGATGCGGCCGGCGCGGCGCAGGGCGTGCGCAAGGAAGCGGAGGCGGCCTTTCACGCGCAGGCCGACCGCTGGCTGAACAGCCTGGACGTGGTGCGGCGCGAAGAATTCGACGCGGTGCGCGAAATGGCCATTCAGGCGCGTGACGAAAACGACGCGCTGCGTGCCCGCATCGAGGCCCTGGAAGCAAAGCTCTCCGCCACCAAGGACTGATTTTTTCGCGCTTTTTCCTGATGGTCCCGGATCGCCTGCGATTCCGGGACTTTTTGTTTTCAGGCGGTGCAACCTGAAATTATCTCGGGTTGCCGCCGGCCGGTCTCCAGCGCGATTTTTTTGAGGCCTGTGGACACTTCCAAAAAACACAATTGCCAGAGTCGCTTATGTATCTCGCCTGAGGTGATGGGGGAGGAGATATCCACTGCTCAAAAAGCAAAAATGGCAGCCGAGGGGTGGCAGCGGGACTCGGCCATTATACACTGATTTTAAATGATGATTCGAAACGACCTGGTAAGCTCCAGACAGGGTGAATGCGTAATTCTGTCGGTGTCGGGCAATCGTCTCAAATATTGAATCCGGTTTGTGTGTGCGTTTTGTGCCCGGCGTTCAAAACAGAACATTCCATACCGGCTGAGAAGGTGCCGCATGAGTCTGATAGAATTTGAAATCGAGCGTCAGTCCAATCCCGTGGACATGATCGAGATTGTCGCTGCGTCGAACGACTGGTCTTTCGAGCGTTCCGGCGAAGACGAGATCGCCATGACGGTGGCTGGCCACTGGGCCGATTATCACGTTTCCTTTTCGTGGATGGAAGAGTTCGAGGCGCTGCATCTGGCCTGCGCCTTCGATATCAAGGTGCCTGACCAGCGGGTCAACGAGGTCATTCGCCTGCTCTCGCAGGTCAACGGCCAGGTGCTGATGGGGCATTTCGATCTTTGGCGGCAGGAGGATGTGGTGATCTTTCGGCAGTCCCTGCTTCTGGCGGGTGGCGCGGAGCCGAACAACCAGCAGGTGGAAGTGCTGCTTTCCAGCGCGCTGGAGGCCTGCGAGCAATATTATCAGGCATTCCAGTTCGTCGTCTGGTCGGGGCTGGATGCAAAAAGTGCAATCGAAGCGGTCATGTTCGAGACCGTCGGAGAAGCGTGAAGATGGTATACAAGGCTTCCGGCCCGCTCGTCCTCGTCGGTGCCGGCAATATGGGCGGCGCCCTGCTTTCGGGCTGGCTGAAAAAGGGCGTCGCGGGATCGCAGGTGATTGTTATCGACCCGCGCCCTTCCGACGCGATGCGCATGACGATTGCCGAAGCCGGTGCGGTCCATCATGAAAGCGTGCCGGATGGTATCAAGGCCGGCATTCTTTTCGTGGCGGTGAAGCCGCAGATGATGGAAGCCGTGTTGCCGTCCCTCAAGCCGCTCCTGGGAGCGGATACCGTCGTCGTCTCGATTGCGGCCGGCACCACCATCGCTACGTTCGTTTCCTGTTTCGGCGCGGTTGCCGCCGTGCGGGCCATGCCCAACACGCCGGCCATGGTAGGGCGCGGTGTGACGGGAGCCTATGCCAATGAACTGGTCACCCCGGAACTTAGAGCCGTGGTGGACGGGCTGCTGAAGGTCAGTGGTCCGGTCGAATGGGTGGAAACCGAAAACGATATCGATGCCGTGACCGCGGTTTCGGGCAGTGGCCCGGCCTATGTCTTTTATCTCGTGGAATGCATGGCGGAAGCGGGCCGCAAGGCTGGTCTGCCGGCGGATGTGGCCATGCGCCTGGCGCGCGAGACAGTGGCGGGGGCGGGCGAGCTGCTGCACCAGTCCTCCGATGAGGCGGCGCGGCTGCGCCAGAACGTGACCTCGCCGGGCGGCACGACGGCGGCGGCGCTTTCGGTGCTGATGGCTGACGACGGTATGCAGCCGCTGTTCGACAAGGCGGTTGCGGCGGCAAAAAAACGCGCCGAAGAGCTTGCCGGTTGAAGGGTGGGCAGGGTTGAAGCATTGCGGGTAAGCGGGAGCAGGGCATGAGCGGTGAAATTTCCTACGCCGATTTCGAGAAGGTCGATATTCGCGTTGGCACGATCGTCGAGGCGGAACCCTTTCCCGAAGCCCGCAAGCCGGCAATCAAGGTGAAGATCGATTTCGGGCCTGACATCGGCATCAAGAAATCTTCGGCACAGATTACGGTGCATTATACGCCGGAAAGCCTTGTCGGCCGGCAGGTGCTGGGTGTGGTGAATTTTCCGCCGCGCCAGATCGGCCCGTTCCGCTCGGAGGTCCTGACGCTGGGTTTTGCCGACAGCAACGGCGATATCGTGCTTGCCGCCGTCGAACGACCGGTGCCGAACGGCGAGAAAATGTGCTGATACAGCACCATGGCCGCTCGATCTCTCAGGTTGAGCACGAGACCCCGAACTCTTCACTACAGTTTTCTGCCCGGTGTTTTACGCCGGAATTTTGACGATTACCCTCAAACCGCCTAACGGGCTGTCATCCAGAGACACGTCGCCACCGTGGCCGCGGGCAATGTCGCGGACGATGGAGAGCCCGAGACCTGTGCCCGAGGCGTTGAGGTTGCGCGCCTCGTCCAGCCGGAAGAATGGTTTGAAGACATCCTCGCGGGAGGTTTCCGGAATACCCGGGCCGTCATCATCGAATGTCATGATGATGGAGCGCGGCGCCTTGCGGATATCGACATGCAGATTGCTGGCGTAACGCCTGGCATTCTCCGCCAGATTGGCGACGAGGCGTGAAAGGGCATTTGGTCGTGCGATGATCCTGTCGACATTATAGAGTTCGTAGCTGAATTTTTTGCCGTGAAGCTCGAAATCATGGCCGATCTTTTCCAGAAGTACCGGAAGCTCCAGCGTACCGACATCCTCCTCGACATCGGTGCGGGCAAAGGTCAGATAGGCCTCAAGCATCGACTGCATGTCCTCGACATCCTTGTCCAGTCCTTCGAGGTCCGGATTGTCGCCTGCCAGAGCCAGTTGCAGCTTGAAACGGGTGAGGATGGTGCGCAGGTCGTGGCTGACGCCGTTCAGCATGGCGGTGCGCTGTTCCATCTGCCGTTCAATGCGTTCGCGCATCAGGATGAAGGCAAGGCCCGCCCGCCGGACTTCATCGGCGCCACGTGGGGAATAGGCGCTGATCTTCTGACCCTTGCCGAAATTTTCAGCCGCCTTGGCAAGCGCTTCGATGGGCTTGATCTGTCCGCGCAGGAAGAGGATGGAAATGGCAATCAGCACCAGCGATGCGCCGACCATCCAGACAAGGAAGATATGCGTGTTGGAGGCATAGGCGGCGCTGCGGCGGGTAAAGACGCGCAGCGTCTTGTCTTCCAGCTGGATACGGATTTCGACCAGCGAACCGTTACCGTAGGTGTCGATCCAGAACGGTCTGCCGATCTGCTGCGTCAACTGGTCGGCCAGAATCCGGTCGAGGATTGAAAACAGCGGTTCCGGCCTGGGGGCGGGCAGGTCCGTTTTGGGCTCGATATAGACGCTGAGATCCAGCTTGTCGCGGGCAATGCGAATGACACGCTGGTAATCGTCTTCTTCGGGGTCGGTTTGCAGCAGTTCGATGATGGCGGCGATATCGCGGGTCACCGCGGCGGAAAGGCGTTCCGTCACCAGCTGCCAGTGGCGCTCCATGAAGACGGCGGCAACCACGGCCTGAAGCAGGATCATCGGCAAGATGATGATCAGCAGGGAGCGGGTATAAAGGCCGGTGGGCAGCCAGTGGCGCAGCCATCTGCCGGATGTGCGCCAGGCTCTCACTATGGCGCTTTTTCTGACCGTGCTGAGAAAATCGAGGCTCGCCATGCCGTCAGCCCGCCTTTCGTTTGGTGCCTGTCAGTCCACGCTCAGCCGGTAGCCGATGCCGCGCACGGTTTGCAGATAGACCGGATTGGCAGGGTCGTCCTCGATCTTGCGGCGAAGACGGTTGATCTGCACGTCGATGGTTCTTTCGCCCACTTCCGATTCCGCCTCGACCAGCTCGTGCCGCGGAATGGTGTCGCCGGCGCGGAGCGCAAACAGCAGCATGATCTCCTGTTCGCGGTCCGTCAGGCGGATCGTTTCGGGGCCGCGCCGCAATTCCTTCTTGGGAATGGAGAAGCTGTAGGGGCCGAACATGATCTGTTCGATCTTGGGCGTATCCGGCGAGGTGTTGCGCCGCAGGATATTGTTGATGCGCAGGACAAGTTCGCGCGGATCAAAGGGCTTGGCGAGATAGTCATCCGCGCCGGCCTCCAGACCTGCAATGCGGGAATCCGCTTCCGAGCGGGCGGTCAGAAGAATGACCGGCACGGATTTGTCCTCGTTCAGCGACCGTGTGAGAGAAAGTCCGTTTTCCCCCGGCATCATCACGTCGAGAATGAGGAGGTCGAACCGGATACCGACCATCTTGCGGCGCGCTTCGGCCGCATCGGCGGCAACGGAGATGCGATAACCCTTGTCGCCCAGGAAGCGCTGCAGAAGATCGCGGATGCGTGCATCGTCGTCGACGATCAGGAGATGTGCGGCGTCGTCATCCGCTGGGGGGCGCTTTGTCGTTGCTGTCGCCATGTCAGTCACCTTCGCCGGTTGCCGGGCTGCGCATCTGCGCCAGGAATTTGCGCACGCAGGCGCGGGCGTCGGGTCCTAGCCCTTCCAGCGCCCGGTCGATACGGCGCGATTGCGGCTCGCTCAGTGCGAGCGCCAGTTCGCGGCCCGTCAGTGTCGGATAGAGCCTGCGCTGGCGGCGGTCTTCTGGGCCGGCCATCTGGCGGATATAACCGTCGTCGATCAGCTGCTTGAGCACGCGGGCAAGGCTCTGTTTGGTGATTTGCAGCGTGTCGAGCAGATCCGCCACCGTCATTCCGGGCTGCCGGCTGACGAAATAGACCACCCGGTGATGCGCGCGGCCATATTCCAGCTTCGACAGGATAACGTCGGGATCGGAGACGAAATCGCGATAGGCGAAAAACAGCGCCTCGATCGTATCGAAGTCGATCTTGCCGTCGTCAACCTTCGGGAGTGCCGGTATCTGTCGGGCGGCGGCGGTTTTGAGCGATTGCGGTGGCACTGCGGTTCCTTCATATTCTGCGGCTGACATGCGTCGATGCGCCAATATTCTGTAAACATAGCCGAAAATGCGTCCGCTCGGGAGAATGCCGCCGATCATTTTCTGTTGCGGTGGATAATATGCTGCGGGGGCGGGTGCAACTGGAATCCTGAGCGGCATTTACCGGAAATAGAAAAGAGCGCGGGGAAGCCCGCGCTCTTTTCTCTTTTCATGCTGTCGGTCCCGGTCAGTCGGATGACCGCCGGATGTTTACTGATAGACGTAGACGATCCGGTGGGTTGACGGTTCGACCAGAACCGGCACGTCGTTCACCCTTGTATAACGATACTGATAATCGGGGATTTCCACGAGGCGGGTATCGCGCGGCAAAGTGCTGCCTACGGCAATATCGCCGTCATAGGTAATGGTTTCGGCCGGATGTTCATCCATATAGGTAATGACAGCGTCCGGCGGGGTGATGTCGACATCACCGACGCGGCCGAGGTTCTGGTCACCGGGATTTGGTTCCGCCTGCACGCTTGCCGTCTTTTCATAGGTCACGACCGGCACGCTGAGTTCCGTGCGGCGCTCTTCCAGAATGACCGGCGAACCTTCGTACATGACATTCAGATAATCGGCATGGGCCCAGCCGCGCATGCCGTTGACCTCGATGCGGCACCAGCTGCTGCCTTCCATGCAGCCATCCAGCACGGCATTGCTGCCCCGCGTTGCCAGACCCAGCTCGGGATAGTCTTCACCGGGGCCCGAGCGAACGGAAATGTCCGATGCGGTGGTGGCGACCATGGCGGCGTTTGCGTAACCGGCCATCAAGGCGAAGGCGCCGCCAGCCATGAGCATTTTAAGCGTCTTGTCCATGTGTCTCACTCCTTTCAAGACTGGAGCTACAACGCCACAGGCACGGGGGCGTTCCACATTTTTTCGGCGGCGATGCCCGTCCGCCATGGTGCTTTCCCAAATATCCAATTGAATTTTATCGTTATTTTTTGAGGTGGCCGCAGGGCTGAAAAGCGCGGATGGTCCTCCGCCATTGTGCGGAAACCGGCTGCAGGCTATAGGAGGCGGAATTTGTCAGACAGGGAGATACGGACATGGGAAAGTTGCAGGCGGGCATTATTCCGGTCACGCCGTTCGAGCAGAATTGCACCGTTCTCTTCGATCAGGATACCAAGGAAGGCGTCGTCGTTGATCCCGGCGGGGATGTCGATGTCATTCTCCAGGTGGTTGCCGAAAACGGCATAACGCTGAAAGAAATCTGGCTGACGCACGGGCATCTCGACCATGCCGGCGGCGCGGACGAACTGCGTGCGAAACTCTCCTTGCCGGTCATCGGGCCGCATGAGGATGACCGGCCTCTGCTGGAGAGGATCGAGGTGCAGGCGGAGAAATACGGCATCAGCGGCCTGAAGAATGTGGTGCCTGATACATGGTTGAAGGACGGCGACAAGGTTTCCTTTGGAGACCACGTCTTCGAGGTCTATCATTGCCCGGGCCATGCGCCCGGTCACGTCATATATTACAATCGTGACCAGAACTTCGCCCATGTCGGCGACGTTCTGTTTTCGGGATCGGTGGGGCGCACGGACCTGCCGGGCGGAAACCACGAGCAATTGATGGCGTCCATTCGCGACAAGCTCCTGCCGCTGGGTGACGATGTCGGTTTCATCTGCGGCCATGGCCCGGGTGGACGGCTGGGTGAGGAACGGCTCACCAACCCCTATCTCAAGGGGCTCTGAGTGTCGGCCCATTGAGGCCCGCAGGACGCACAAAAAAACCCGGCATTCCTGCCGGGCTTCAACTAGAAAAGAAAGCCGTTTTAGGGTCAGCCAGCAATCTGCAGATTGACTGCCTTCGGGCCCTTGCCGCGACGATCCGGTTCCGTGTCGAAGCTCACTTTCTGATTTTCTGAAAGTCCGGACAGGCCAGAAGCCTGTACAGCAGAGATGTGAACAAAGATATCAGCGCCACCATTGTCTGGCTTGATGAAGCCGAAGCCTTTGTCTGTATTGAAGAATTTTACGGTGCCAGTTTCGGCCATGCATCAGGTCCTTTTCGCTCTGCCCGCGTTCAGCTACAGGCAGCATTACAGTTTTGCCCCGCGAGGGCGTTGGCAGGCAGTTCTTGACTATTGAGAAAATGGACCTTCGCAGCAGGAAGTAATGGCGTTCTCATCCAACGTTTTTCGTCCCACCGCCCAGGGTTTATAGCGTCCCCGGTGCGCAAATTTATAGGCCTTCCCATGCTCGCAAATTGCCCGAACCGCGGTAGAGTGATGCGTTTATCGAAAATTGGCAAGCAAAAGTTTTCACGGGCTTTTTGTCAGATAAAAAACCTGCGGTAGAATTACGACGTGGGATCGCATATTTTTTCCGCATAAACGATAATTGATGAAATAATTGCCGGTTGCGGCGGGTGTTGCCGGCAAAATTTTGAACGCTAAACCGTGTTTTTCCGAAGATGGAGAAAAAACGGTTCTTTTCGCGTCACGCCGTTCCGGCCACGGTTTTTTGCCGCTTGCGGGTCAGTTCAGGCACGAGTTCCACAATCAATATGGCGACGAATATGATCAGGCAGCCGACATAGCCTGCGTTTGAAATGGTTTCCTGCAGAAAGATCGAGGCCAGCAATGCGCCGAAAAGCGCCTCCGAGGACAGGAATATCGCCGCCTGCGGCGCCGTGGTGTAGCGCTGGCCGATGACCTGCAGAACAAAGGCGAGGCCGGAGGAAACGAGGCCGACATAAAGGATTTCCGCCAGTGACGCCTCGATGGACGCCATGCTGATGGGTTCGAAGAAGACGCCGATCATGCAACTAAGAAGGGAGCAAACCGCAAACTGTGTGCAGGAAAGCGCGAGCGGCCGCCCGCTTTCGGAGACGAAACGCCCCGCCAGCGTGATCTGGATTGCCCAGAAGAAGGCGCAGATGATGCTGAGAATATCCCCCTGTGTCAGTGCTTCGAATGCGCCACCGGACAGGAGGAATATGCCACCCAGCATCATCAGGGCGCAGGGCCAGACGATCCAGTGCGGATGGCGACGATAAAGGACGACGGCGATGACAGGCACGAAGATGACGTAGAGCCCGGTCAGGAAGCTGGAATTGGTGACGGTGGTGGTCAAAAGCCCGACCTGCTGGGTGGTGGCGCCACCGAACAGGGCAAGCCCAACGAGGATGAAGCTGCCGATTTCCTTGCGGCGCGGCGGTGACTTTTTCGACCGGGTTTCGAGCATCGCGAAGGGCAGCACGGCGATTGCGGCGATGGCAAAACGCAGGCCGACGAACCAGAACGGGCCGATCGAGGCCATGGCGGAGGATTGCGCGACAAAGCCGCCGCCCCAGATTGCTGCGGCGAGAAGAAGCAGCATATTGGCCTGAATACGCGTCATGATAGGCACCAGCACAGCAGGGGCCGGAGGATCATTCGAGCACGGCCTTGGCAATTCGGGGATTTTTTGAAATGTCGATCCGACGTTTTCCCGGATGCTTTAGCAGCAAGCTGCTGGTGCCGCAAGTCGGCGAAAGACGGTGGCCGGCAGGCATCGGCTGTCGGGCAACGGCCTATTTGTAGCGGCGGGCCTCATCCTTGAGGCTTCGCCGGGTGAGCGTGAGGCCGCCTATGCCGAGACCGATGAAGGCCGCGGCCGAAAGGATGATGAGCAGCAGCATGTGGCCGCCCGCCCGCGATGTCGCTGCTTGCGGGATTGCGGCGGTGTGCAGCGTATCGACGGCCTGCGTTGCCGCGTTGGCGGATGTCGCGATACCAGCGGCCATGGTGACGATGACAAGAAAGGCAGCCACTGCCATCCAGAGGGAAAACAGCGTTCTCTGCGCCCTTAACCTTTCAACGGAAGTCCGGTCGTTGGTAAACATGGCGATCGCCTCTTGTCCCTGCTCCTGAAGGATAAAAGGCTTCGAAATGGACGGCTTGGCGACCGAATTCTGGCGTTCCGCGGTATTTATTGCGGCAATATTGTGGCAGTGGTTACTGCGGAGCCTGCTTCGCCGGGAATGGCCTCAAAGACCTCGTTTTCCGAAGGTCCGGGTCTGGCGCAGGGGGTGGGGGTCGGCGGGGCGCTCTTCCCGGAAAAATGGCGGTATCGTGCCTGGCCTGTCGGTTCGCGGTGGGGCGTTGAAATAGGCGCTGCCGAGTTCGGGAAAGCGCGCGTCGAAACTTGTGGGGGCGAGTTCGGGCTTGGCCAGAACGTAGCCCTGCATCAGCAGGACGCCGAGTTCTTCGCACAGATCGACCTGCCAGCCCGTCTCCAGCCCTTCGAATACCGGCTCTATTCCATCCTCGCGGAACTGGCGGACGATGACGCGCAGAAGGGCGGCACCTGCCGAATTCTGCATAAAATCGCGTACCCAGGCTGCTTCGAATTTCACATAATCCGGCTTGATGAGCTTTACCCGGTCGATGTCGGAATCACCGGCGCCATAATCGTCCAGCGCCACACGAAAGCCGATGTCGTGCATGTGGTAGGCGAAGTCGGCGACGATCTGCGTGTCGGATGCCTTTTTTTCCGAGATTTCGCAGACGATGCGCTCCGCCGTCATGCCGGCCTCGTGGGCGGCAAGCCGCATACGCTCCACTTCCTGCCGCATCTTGGCCGGTGTCTGGAACAGGCCCGGATGGAAGTTGACGAAGATGCGGGCGCGGGAACGGTTGAGCCTGCCGGTGTTGAGAATATGGATCGTGCGCAGGATGCTATCGATGTTTTCGATGTCTTCCGACGCCACCAGCGAGAAGAATTCACCGGGGGTCACCGGTTCGCCATTGCGATGGGGCCGCACCAGACCCTCGAAGGAATCGATATCGAGCGCGCCGCTTGCCGTTCGCCGGAAGATGGGTTGCAGGGCCGATTTCAGGTTGAAGGTTTGATAGGCCGTGGACCATGTGCCATCGACCTCGCGGACAAGACTGGAAAAGATGCTTTTGGGCGCCATTTTTCAACCAGCTATAGAGATACGACCCCTAGGCTCGCGAATGTAGCGTATCAAGCGTTACTTCCGGGTTAAGGAAGACTTAAATTCTCCGCTGCTGCACATAAGCCGGCTTTTGACCTTGAAAGAAGGCCTGTCTTTCGACATAGAAAGTGCCGCAGAAGACAAGTTTTCCAGCCTCTGCTGATGTCAACCCCAATAGGACCGATTAAAAATGGCCTTCCTTGCCGACATTCTCTCCCGCGTAAAGCCATCCGCCACCATCGCCGTTACCCAGAAAGCCCGTGAGCTGAAAGCGCAGGGCCGCGATGTGATCAGCCTTGGCGCCGGCGAGCCGGATTTCGATACGCCCGACAACATCAAGGAAGCGGCCATCGACGCGATCAAACGCGGCGAGACCAAATACACCCCCATTTCCGGCATTCCGGAACTGCGCAAGGCGATTGCCGACAAGTTCAAGCGTGAAAACGGCCTGGACTACAAGCCGGAACAGACGATCGTCGGCACCGGCGGCAAGCAGATCCTCTTCAACGCTTTCATGGCCACGCTGAACCCGGGTGATGAAGTCGTTATCCCGGCGCCTTACTGGGTCAGCTATCCGGAAATGGTGGCGATCTGCGGCGGCACGCCGGTTTTTGTCGACGCCACGCTGGAAGACAATTTCAAACTGAAGCCGGAAGCGCTGGAAAAGGCGATCACGCCGAAGACCAAGTGGTTCGTCTTCAACTCGCCGTCCAACCCCTCGGGTGCCGCCTATTCGCATGACGAGCTGAAGGCGCTGACGGACGTGCTGGTCAAGCACCCGCATGTCTGGGTGCTGACGGACGACATGTATGAGCACCTGACCTATGGCGATTTCAAATTCGTCACCCCGGTCGAAGTCGAGCCTGCGCTTTATGACCGCACGCTGACGATGAACGGCGTTTCCAAGGCCTATGCCATGACCGGCTGGCGTATCGGTTATGCTGCCGGCCCGCTGCCGCTGATCAAGGCCATGGACATGATTCAGGGCCAGCAGACGTCGGGTGCAAGCTCGATCGCGCAATGGGCCGCTGTCGAAGCCCTGAACGGCACGCAGGATTTCATTCCGACGAACAAGAAAATCTTCGAAGGCCGCCGCGACCTCGTCGTTTCCATGCTCAACCAGGCCAAGGGCATCAGCTGCCCGGCTCCGGAAGGTGCGTTCTACGTCTATCCGTCCTGCGCCGGCCTGATCGGCAAGACCGCGCCTTCGGGCAAGGTCATCGAAACGGATGCGGATTTCGTCTCCGAGCTTCTGGAAGCCGAAGGCGTTGCCGTCGTGCAGGGATCGGCTTTCGGCCTTGGCCCGAACTTCCGCATTTCCTACGCTACGTCGGAAGCGCTTCTGGAAGAAGCCTGCAAGCGCATTCAGCGTTTCTGCGCCGATTGCCGCTGATCGGCCTGCGATCTTGAACGAGGAAGCCCGGCAGCGATGCCGGGCTTTTTTCATTTCGGCTAAAGCCCCAGAAACAGCAGCATGATGAAGGTGGCGAAGAGAATGAAATGCGTCATTCCCTCGATTGCGTTGGTCTCACCGTCATTGAGGTTGATGGCTGCGGCAATGAGGGTGATGAAGACCATGACGGTCTGAACCGGCGTCATCGCCATGATGAAGGGCTGGCCGGTATAGAGCGCGATACCCTCCATGACAGGCACGGTCAGGATCACCGTCGAGAGCGATGCGCCCATGGCGATATTGACCACGGCCTGCATGCGGTTGCGCAAGGCGGACCGGAGCGCGGTGAGGATTTCCGGCGATGCCGAGATCGTCGCCACCACCACCGCCATCAGCGCCGGCGGTGCGCTCGTGCCCTCGAGGCTTCCGCTGAGGAAGGCCGACATGAATTCCGCCAGTACACCGATCAGCACCACACCGGCGATGATGAGGCCGATGGAGAGCGACACGCTGCCCTCGTCCTCCTCTTCCGCATGGCTGTCAGACGGCTGACCGGCCGGATGTGCCTTGCGGGGATAGGCGTAGCTGAAGAAATAGCTGTGCGGGCCGACCTGCATTTTGAGGAAAAGCGCATATAGCGCGATCATCGCGACGATGGTGAAGGCGGAATAGACGTGCCAGCTCTGTTGCGGAATGAATTCCGGCACGATCATCGATATGCCCATCGCCGTCAGGATCATCACGCCGTAGGTCTTGCCGGAATCGTCATTATAGGGCTGCTCGCCGTGGCGAAGGCCGCCGAGAAGCGCCGCAAGACCGAGAATGCCGTTGATGTCGATCATCACGGCGGAATAGATCGTATCGCGCACCAGCGTGGGCGAACTGGATTCACTCATGATGATGGCGAGGATCAGCACTTCCACGGCGACCGCCGAGAGCGTCAGGATCATGGTGCCATAGGGATCGCCGACCTTGGCGGCGAGAATCTCGGCATGATGGGCAACCCGCATCGAGACGAGAACGATAAGCCCGATGAGCACGACCGCGGCGACGAGTGCCGCCGTTTTTCCGGCTTCGAATATTGCATGCTCGGCCAAGTAGGCGACGATTGCCGCCGGTATCGCGAGCAGCAGCATCCGCTCCTGTTTCAGAATAGAACCCGCCATTGATTTCCCTTCCCCTGTCAGTCGCAGGCTGTGACGTATCGTCCTCCAGATCAAGCAGGATTTGCGCTTGAATGCTTTTGGTAGGATAGTGATGTCGCAGGACATGCTGCTCATGCCGCGGTGTCCCCGTCGGGTGCAATGCTTGAAGCGCGGTTGTGGTTGCCATGTCGCCTACCGAAACAGGAGGAACATGCATGACCAAAGTGGTGTATGAAATCGTCGAACATGACGGGGGCTTCGCTTACCGCATGAATGGCGCCTATTCCGAAACCTTCCCTTCCTATGCCGATGCCGTCGAAGCCGCACGCATCGTTGCCGCCGAACAGCAGGTGGGTGGCGATGACGAGGAAATCAGCTATCAGGACGAGCGCGGCCAATGGCACGAGGAATATAGCCAGGGCGGTGACCGGCCGGAAGCCGAGGTGGTGGACAAGACTTCGCAGCAGGCCGAACCGTTTTGACGGGAAGGTTGGAAATTCCCGGTGAAAACGGTATGGCCCTCCCTGTCCCGCCGGTTTGCTCTGCGCGATTGCGCGCGGCCGCGTGATCCAATGTCCGGACAGTCTCAGCGCCGCTGCGGCGGGGCGTTCGGGTCGGTTTCCTTGAGATGGGCTTTCAGGCCTTCGACCAGGGCGCTGAAAACGGCGCGACATCGCGGTGAGGTCTTGAGATTTTCATGCATCGCCACCCATGTGTGCAGCGGAATGTCGATTTTCGGAAGAACCTGCACCAGCCGCGGGTCCTTGCGCGCCAGGCCGATCTGACAGACGCCGATGCCGGCGCTGGCGCGGATCATGGCAAGCTGGGCGAGATTGCTGTCGGCGCGGATTTCGAAGCAGATGTCTTCAACATCAGGTATTTCCGGATCCAGGGCGCGCATCCGCTGGATGGCAGCCCTGATGAACGGCGTCTTGCGGTCGAAACCGACCATCCGGTGCCCGTTCAGTTCCTCCATGACCTTTGGGATGCCGGCTTTCGCCAGATAATCGCGTGTCGCATGAAAGCCCAGACGGAAATTGCCGATGTAGCGCATGACAATCGCATCCTGCTGCGGTTCGGTCATGCGGATGGCGATATCGGCTTCGCGCCGCAGCAGGTCTTCCAGCGTATCGGACAGCGAAAGCTCTATTTCGAGCCGCGGGTGCACGTCCTGCAGTGTCGCGATGATGGGCGGAAGCATTTCCACGCCAATGATATCAGACGCGCTGATGCGCACCGTGCCTTCGATCTTGCCGACCTCGCCGGAGGCCGCGCGCATGAGGGCGGCGGCCGTTGCCGCCAGATTTTCCGCATAGGGCCGGAGCGCAAGCGCTGCTTCCGTCGGCATCAGCCCGTGCGGTGAGCGGATGAACAGCGGAAAGCCGACGGCCTCTTCCAGCGCGCCGATATGGCGTCCCGCGGTCGGTTGGGTGATGCCCAGTTCACGCGCGGCGGCGGACAGCGAGCCGTCACGCAGAACGCTGAGGAAGGTGCGGTAAAAATCCCAACTGACATCCCGGCTTTTGATCATAAATTTTTGTATATCTGATCCACTCATTTCGACAATTTCGTATATCGCAGGACGGGACGATACTCCAGTCAGAAAAGGAGTTTCGGTGATGATATATGAAAACCACGCGAATACAGCAGAGAATGACAAACCTCTGGCCCTGATCGTCGGGGCAAACGGCGGCGTCGGCAGTCACGTGGCGAAGATGTTGCTGCAACGGGGCTGGCGGCTGAGGGCGCTGACACGCCATCCGGCATCGGCAGCCATGGCGGATGGCATGGAACGCGTGAAAGGCGATGCCATGAACCGGCAGGATGTGGCGGAGGCTGCAAAAGGCGCTTCGCTCATCGTCCATGCGGTCAATCCTCCCGGATATCGCGATTGGGACGGCCAGGTACTGCCGATGCTGGACAACACCATCGCCGCCGCCGAGGGCTGCGGAGCGCGGGTCGTCTTTCCCGGTAGCGTCTATAACTTCGGGGCCGACGCCTTTCCGCTTCTGACGGAGGATAGCTCGCAAAAGCCTTTTACCCGCAAGGGTGCCCTGCGCGTGGAAATGGAACGGCGGCTGAAAATGGCGTCGATGCGCGGTGTACCGGTCCTGATCGTCCGTGCCGGCGATTTCTTTGGGCCGGATGCGAAAAACAACTGGTTTTCACAGATGCTGGTGCGGCCGGGAAAGCCGGTCCGCAGTGTCCAGAATCCTGCGGCGCCCCATGCCGGGCATCAATGGGCATATCTGCCTGATGTGGCTGAAACGATCGGGCGGTTGCTTGATCGTTCGGGCGAACTTCCCGCTTTCGCCGTTTATCACATGGAAGGTTTCTGGGATTTCGACGGGCTGCAACTGGTCGGGGCGATCGAGCGGGCCGCCGGTCACCCGGTCAAGATGCGTCGGCTTTTCTGGCCGGGCATAAGGCTGGCCGCACCCTTCGTTCCGTTGTTCCGGGAAGTGCTGGAAATGCAATATCTCTGGCAGATGCCGATCCGTATGAGCAACCGCAAGCTTGTGGATTTTCTTGGGGCAGAGCCGAAAACCCCTGTTGATATTGCGGTATCGGCGACGCTGGCAAGCCTTGGCTGCCTTGAGCAGACACGGGAGCCGGCCGGTCTTCACCGTTCGGCCGATGCCGGGGGCAGGGTGTGATGGCGACGGTGGCGAATGGGCTATCTCCACGGCGTCGCGTGTTCGCTGTGATTTCGGCGGGCGTGCCGGTCCTGATTTTCGCGCAGGTGCTGCTGGCCGGGCTATCGATCTATTATGACGGGTCGCTGCTTCCGGTGCACAAGGGGCTCGGCATCTTTATCGCGGTTCCCGTCGCGTCGCTTGTGGTCCTCGCGCTGCGCCATGAAGAGGTGCGGCCGAACCTTGGCTGCGCGCTCGTGCTGCTCGCCCTCTATTGTCTGCAGGTGGCGTTGATGAGCATCGGTCGGGAAACGGGCAACGGCTTTCTGCAGGCGCTTCATGTTGCCAATGCTTTTGTCATGGGCGCGTTTTCCGATTACGCCGCGCGGCAGGCCCGCGCCTTATCCTGAAACGGAAAACACCGCACTGCGGAAAAGCAGCGCGGCGTCTGGTTTATCGACTATCAGCCAAGTGCCGGATAGTCGGTATAGCCCTCGGCGCCGCCGCCATAGAAGGTCGGCTGGTTCGGCTCGTTCAGCGGCGCGTCGTTTTTCAGGCGGCGCACCAGATCCGGATTGGCGATGAAGGCCTTGCCGAAGGCCACAGCGTCGACCTTGCCGCTTTCCACGGCTTCGATGGCGCTCCCACGGTCATAGCCATTATTGGCGATCCACAGGCCCTTGCCGCCGGCATTGCGATAAGCACCCTTGAAAGCCGCGTAATCGAAGGGCTTGTCGCCCTGCTTGAAATCACGCGGGCCACCCGTTGCCCCCTCCACAACGTGGATGAAGGCGAGATTGCGCTTGCCGAGCTGTTCGGCCACGTAATCATAAAGCGGCTGAGGATCGGCCTCGAAAATGTCGTTGGCAGGGGTGACCGGCGAAAGGCGGATGCCGGTGCGGCCTGCGCCGATCTCTTCCGCCACCGCATCGACAACTTCCAGCAGGAAACGGGCGCGGTTTTCGATCGAGCCGCCGTAATCGTCTGTGCGCTGGTTGGTGCTGGATTTCAGGAACTGCTCGATCAGATAACCGTTGGCGGCGTGGATTTCGACACCGTCGAAACCGGCCTCCAGCGCTGCGCGTGCGCCGCTGCGGTAGTCCTCGAGGATGAGGCCGATATCGTCGATGGTGAGCGCGCGGGGCTCGGAGGTTTCGGCAAAGGCGCCGGTGCCGTCATCATTGATGATATAGGTCTTCGACTTGGCGGGGATGGCGGAAGGGGCAACCGGCTGGCCGCCATGCGGTTGCAGCGAGGTGTGGGAAATGCGGCCCACGTGCCAGATCTGCGCGACGATCTTGCCGCCTGCCGAATGCACGCCGTCGGTGACCTTTTTCCAGCCCTCGATCGCTTCCCGCTTATAGAGGCCGGGAACATCGGCATAACCCTGACCCTGCTGGGAAATCGGCGTGCCTTCGGTAACGATCAATCCCGCTGTGGCGCGCTGTTCGTAATAGGTGGCGTTGAGATTGTTGGGAATTGCACCCGGCGAACGGTTGCGGGTGAGGGGGGCCATGACGATACGGTTGGCGAGTGCGATATCGCCGGCCTGTGCCGGTTCGAAAAGACTGGTCATGCGACTTCACTTTCTGGTCGGTTGGCGAAATTGCGCGGCAGGCGCGCTGTCTTTATGCGGGTGCCGGCCAGAATACCGCCTTGCGGTTTCCGGTCCGGCACCCCGGGGCTCAAAGCTTGGGAGGCTCAGAGATTGGCTTGCAGATAATTGCGGAAAGCGTCGATGGTTTCTTCGTTCCGTTCGAAAAACACCCATTGCCCGACTTTCTTCGACCTTATCAGCCCGGCCGCCTGCAACACCGCCAGATGCGACGAGACGGTGGATTGGGACAGGCCGCTGATCTGGAACTGATTGGCGCATACCCCCATGCTCAGCGGATGGTCCTGGCAGAAATGGCTTTCGGGGCTTTTCAGCCATTCAAGAAACTTCAGCCTTGCGGGGTGCGAAAGGGCTTTGAGGATTTCCTCCGGGTTCATCGGTGCTTCTTCAATATCTGGCATGAGCGATATTTATATCGATGATTGTCGATATACAAGTCACGTATCCGTGAGGCTGCTTCGGCGGTAGCGGTAAAAAAGAAGGCCGCTGGATATTTCCGCGGCCTGATAAGTTTGAAGGTCAAAACCTCCAGAGGGGAACAGCTGTCGCGTGCCTTGGGCGAGCGTGACAGCCAATTGAAATATGGGAGCGGCAATAATGCAAAACAAGGTTGCATCATGCGATATTTCGCCAAAATGGAGAAAATTCTTGCGGGTAAAAAAAGAGGGCCGCCGGAAGGATCCAGGGCCCTTTAAGTGTGAAGGTCAAAAACCTCCAGAGGGGAACAGCTGATGCGGTGGAACTGGGAGGAAAAGCCACCGTGTGCATCAGCTGAGAGCGATATGGTGCTTTTTTGTGCACGAAACAACTCTTTTTTGTGCAGGTCAGGCATGCAAACCGCGCAGGCCTCGATATTTCCGGTATATTTTATGTGCAATGCTGAAGAGGGGCGCCTGCGCGCCTCTCTTGCTTCTACCTTTGTAAGTCTTTGAATTTAAATGATTGTCTCTGAACGTCGATTATTTTTACGTCAGAAGTTCCAGTTGCGCGCCTTGGCAACGATGAAGTCGCGGAAGGCTTTCAGCTTTGCGGCGTTTTTCATCTCGTCCGGATAACAGAAGTAGGTATCGAATGACGGAATATCTGCGGCGAGCGACAGCTGGATGAGGCCGGGATCGCGGCCGACGATATAATCCGGCAAGCAGGCAATGCCGATTCCCAGCAGGCAGGCGCGCTTGATCGAGGTCTGGCTGTTGATCTGCAGATGCGGCGTGCGCGTATTGTCTGAGGAACGCCCGGCGTTTTCCAGCCAGTTGACATCCAGCAGATAGTTGGGCGCCGGTTCGCCGAAGGAGATGATGCGGTGATTGTCGAGATCTTCGACCGACTGCGGCTCACCATGGCGGTTGATATAGGACGGCGCGGCATAGACGTGCATGTGCACCGTGAACAGCTTGCGCTGGATGAGGTCCGACTGCTGCGGCTGGCGCAGGCGGATGGCGCAATCGGCGTGGCGCATGTTCACGTCCAGCTCCTCGTTGTCGAGGATGAGCTGGATCGACATTTCCGGATAGAGCTGCAGGAATTCCTGCACCTTGTCCGTCAGCCAGCCCTGGCCGAGACCGACCGTCGTTGTCACGCGCAGCTTGCCGCTCGGCTTCTCCGTCGTTTCGGTGAGCTGCATCTTGACGGTTTCGAGCTTCAGCAGCACGTCATGGGCGGTGCGATAAAGCAATTCGCCCTGTTCGGTCAGAATCAGGCCGCGGGCATGGCGATGGAACAGCTTGACGCCGACATCCTGCTCCAGCGCGCTGACCTGACGGCTGATGGCCGACTGGGACAAATGCAGCTTGTCGGCGGCATGGGTGAAAGACCCTGCTTCGGCGGCGGCATGAAAAATGCGCAGTTTATCCCAGTCCAATGGCATTGCCATGCCCACCCTGCCTTTCGGTTATTCGGCTGCTACCGCAAGCGGCTGCTGCGCGGTCAGATAACGTTCTGCTTCGAGGGCAGCCATGCAGCCCATGCCGGCGGCGGTGATCGCCTGGCGGTAAATGTCGTCGGTGACGTCGCCGGCCGCGAAGATGCCTTCCACGTCGGTTGCCGTGGAATCGGGAGCGGTCCACATATAGCCGTTGTCTTTCAGCTTCACCTTGCCCTTGAAGAGCTCGACCGCCGGCGCATGGCCGATGGCGACAAAGACGCCGTCGATGGGCATGTCGCTGATCGCGCCGGTCTTGGTGTCACGCAGCTTCACGCCCGAGACGGAAGGCGGCATCGGCGGCTTTGCGGGTGCGCCGGTGATTTCGGCGACTTCGGTGTTCCAGAGAATCTTGACGTTTTCCTTGGCAAACAGCCGTTCCTGCAGGATTTTTTCCGAACGGAAGCTGTCGCGGCGATGCACGACTGTCACCGATCTGGCGATATGGGCGAGATACAGCGCTTCTTCCACGGCGGAATTGCCGCCGCCGACCACGATCACATCCTTGTTGCGATAGAAGAACCCGTCGCAGGTGGCGCAGGCGGAAACGCCGAAGCCCTGGAAATGCTGCTCGCTTTCGATGCCGAGCCACTTGGCCTTGGCGCCGGTGGCGATGATCAGCGTGTCGGCTGTCCAGACCTGGCCAGAATCGGTCTTGACCACGAAAGGCCGGGTCGTGGTGTCAACTTCGGTGACGAGGTCGCTGACGATTTCCGCGCCCACATGGGTTGCCTGCTTCAGCATCTGGTCCATCAGCCACGGGCCCTGAATCGGATCGGCAAAGCCCGGATAGTTTTCGACATCGGTGGTGATCATCAGCTGGCCGCCCTGTTCCATGCCGGCAATCAGCACGGGTTTCAGCATTGCGCGGGCCGCGTAGATCGCCGCCGTATAGCCGGCGGGACCGGAGCCGATGATCAATACCTTCGTGTGGCGGGCAGACATGGAAACATTCCTTCTCAATAGCGGGGTCTCTTGGTCGGGGGCCTTCCAGCCGCAGGACGGCGGACGGGCCACAACCCCTTCGTTGGCAGGTATTTAAGGTTGTCTAGTGCCTTTATTCAAGGGCAGCCTTGCGTTACCAACAAGGCAGTTGTGGATGCGCGCGCAATTTTGTGACCCGCTGGCGGCATATTGTTGCGAATCCCGTGCCGAATAGTACAAGGAACTTCTACGGCTTAACGAGGAACTTCTCCGTGACCAGCGTCGAACTCGATGCCATCGATCTGAAAATCCTGCGCGAATTGCAGCGCGACGGGCGCATGACCAATGTGGAACTGGCCGAAAGGGTCGGTATTTCCGCTCCGCCCTGCCTCAGGCGCGTCCGCAAGCTGGAGGAGGCGGGTGTGATCGAGGGGTATCACGCCATGTTGAACGCGCCGAAGCTGGGTTTTGATCTCGTCGCCTTCTGCATGGTCGGCCTCAAGCGCCAGTCGGACAGCAACCTGAAGGCCTTTGCGGCGGCGACCGCCGGCTGGTCACTGGTGCGTCAGGCCTGGATGGTCTCGGGCGAAAGCGATTTCCTGCTGCATTGTGTGGCGAAAAACCTGACCGAATTTCAGGATTTCGTCATCGAGGTTCTGACGGCGGATGAGAATGTCGATACGGTGCGCACCATGCTCACCATCCGTCAGGTGAAACGCGTTGGTCTGGTGGAAATCTGAACGGCGGCAGCCTTGCGCGCCCTATCCGCGCCGTAGCGCGTCATAGACCGCACCGAGGCTTGTCGCCTCTTTTTCCAGCGGGAATAGGGTGCGCACGTGCGCAAGTCCGGCACGGGCATGGTTCAACGCCAGAGCCGGGTCGGCCAGATAGGTCTCTATCGCATCTTTCAGCGACGCATAGTCACCCGCTTCAACAACCGCACCGGTCTCACCCTTGACGATCATTTCCTCGTAAGCGCCGGCAGTGCTGGCGACGACGGCGGTTTCCGACGCCATGGCCTCAAGCGGCGTCAAACCGAAACCCTCATTGCGCGACGGCGCGACATAAAGCGTCAGCCGCCGGTACCAGGGCTTGATGTCATCGACTTCGCCCTGAAACACGATGCGGTCGGAAAGGCCGGCGGCGGCGACATCGGCCTTGAGCGCGTCACCAAAGGCCTTGTGTTCCGCCGTCACACGGCCGGAAACCACGGCCGTCCATTGCGGGTGGTGGGGCAGAAGTTCGATCATGGCGCGCACGAAGAGATCGGTGCCCTTCTGGTGGCGCACCCGCCCGAAGCAGCCGATCAGATATTGTCCCGGCAGTCCTGTGGCCGCGATCGTGTCTTCCGGGCCGGTTGCCGGGTGAAACAGGTCGGTATCGACGCCATGCATGACGACGCCATGGGGCACTTCCAGAAACGAGCCGGAGCGGGTGCTGGTCGCAACCACGGCATCCATCTTCGAAATCAGAAATCGGGTATAGGCGGAATGTCGCCTCTGTGCCGCCGAGGTGAACAGCAGCTTCACCTTCATGCGCAGCACATCGCGCATGAAAATGCCCGGCAACATTTCCAGATTGCGGCGGGCGTGCCAGATGCGCGGGCCGCCGAGCGGGCCGTTTTGCCACAGATGCCACAGATCGCGAAAGCGCACATGTGGCAGATGCGGCGGCAGGCCGGGGCCGATAACGGCTACCTTCTGTCCCAGCCGGTTCTGCACGGGGATGAGCTGAACGATGGTGGAGGTGACGCCGGAGAGCCTGCGCTTGAAGTTCGGTGCAAGCACCTGCACATCTTTCAGACTGACGTGGGACAAGATGGGCTTCCGTCTCTGCAGCTGGTTTGGCGGTTTGATACGTCAAAAAGCAATGCGCCCGCGAGGGGCGCATTGCGCGAGGCTCATCAGCCCCACTGTACCGCGAGGATTTCGTAGCCCTTGGCACCGCCCGGGGCGTTGACTTCGATGCTGTCACCGACTTCCTTGCCGATCAGGGCACGGGCGATGGGTGAGGAAATGGAAATGCGGCCAGCCTTCACATCGGCTTCCTGGTCGCCGACGATCTGATAGGTCTTTTCCTCGTCGCTGTCCTCGTCCACCAGCTTCACGGTGGCGCCGAACTTGATCTTCGAGCCCGACATCTTGGAAAGGTCGATGACTTCCGCGCGCGCGGTCAGGTCTTCGAGTTCGGTGATGCGGCCTTCATTGTGGCTCTGGGCTTCCTTGGCAGCATGGTACTCGGCGTTTTCCGAAAGGTCGCCATGGGCGCGCGCCTCGGCAATCGCCTCGATGATACGGGGGCGTTCCTCCTGCTGACGCCAGCGCAGCTCCTCCTGCAGCTTGACGAATCCACCCTGAGTCATCGGTACTTTTTCTACCATTTTTTTATCCTTCGCATTCCGGTCGCTTTACTTGCAGACACAAAAAGAAACAGGTTCCGGAGAGGAACTCCGGAACCATGCCAAAATCATAACTGAGCCGACTATATCAGAAGACGACAGCGAAATGCCAGCAAATTTGAGGAGGGCATATTCCCGCGTCTATTCATAGGCTTAAGCGATATGATTGACATTTTTCAATAGAACATATAGTGAACATTATTATGAAGAAGTCAATCAGGCAGCGACTGGCCATTCTCTCTGACGCGGCGAAATACGATGCGTCCTGTGCGTCGAGCGGCACGGTGAAACGCAACTCCGCGGCGTCAGGCGGGCTGGGCTCCACGGAGGGCTCGGGCATATGCCACGCCTATGCGCCGGATGGGCGCTGCATTTCGCTCCTGAAAATCCTGCTCACCAATTTCTGCATTTACGATTGCGCCTATTGCATCAACCGCTCCTCCAGCAATGTGGAGAGGGCACGGTTCACCGCCGAGGAGGTGGTATGGCTGACGCTGGAATTTTACCGGCGCAACTATATCGAGGGACTGTTTTTGTCCTCCGGCATCATCCGTTCCTCAGATCACACGATGGAAGAGATGGTGCGTGTGGCGCGGGAGTTGCGTGTCACGCATGGTTTTCGGGGCTATATCCACCTGAAATCCATTCCCGAAGCATCGCCGAAACTCATAGAGGAGGCGGGGCTTTACGCGGACCGGCTGTCGATCAATATCGAATTGCCCACCGATAGCGGCATCGGCCGTTTCGCGCCGGAAAAGCAGCCCGCCAATATTCGCCGCTCCATGGCCGATATACGCCTGAAGATCGAGGAGGCGGGGGAGCCGACGGTACGCACGCGCCGGACCAAGCGCTTCGCGCCCGCCGGGCAGAGCACGCAGATGATCGTCGGCGCGGACGGTGCTGATGACAGCACCATTCTCTCCACCAG
This sequence comes from Rhizobium sp. UGM030330-04, assembly GCF_003208455.1. Classification (NCBI taxonomy): domain Bacteria; kingdom Pseudomonadati; phylum Pseudomonadota; class Alphaproteobacteria; order Hyphomicrobiales; family Rhizobiaceae; genus Rhizobium; species Rhizobium sp. UGM030330-04. The sequence continues at coordinate 31,767 of NZ_QKML01000002.1, read as the reverse complement.
CGCCCGGCTTTATGGCAGTTACGGTTTGCGGCGCGTCTATTATTCGGCCTTCAGCCCCATTCCGGATTCCTCAAAGAACCTGCCGCTGATCAAGCCGCCCCTGATGCGTGAGCACAGGCTTTATCAGGCCGACTGGCTTTATCGTTTTTACGGTTTCGACATTGGCGAGATAACCGCGACTGGCGGTGATGGCATGCTCGATCTCGATATCGATCCGAAGCTTGCCTGGGCGCTGAAACATCGCGAGCGTTTCCCGGTGGATGTCAACGTGGCGGATCGGGAGATGCTGCTGCGCGTGCCGGGTTTCGGTACGAAGACGGTCGCCTCCATCCTGTCGTCGCGACGCTTCCGCCGGTTGCGGCTGGAGGATATTGCCCGCTTCGGCGTGTCCCTCAAGAAGGTGAAAGCCTTTATCGTGGCGGAGGGCTGGACACCCGGCAAGCTGACCGAACGGCCGGATCTGCGGGCGATGTTTGCGCCGCAGCCCGAACAATTGTCACTGTTGTGACATATGGCCCGGTTCTCGAAGGGCGGGGTGATTTCGGCGAGTGGCGCGATGCCGCGCGCGCGGCGCTTGCCGCCAGCATACCGCCCGAGGCAATTGACTGGCGGTTGCGCGATGACGGGGCCGGACTTCTGGATTGTACCGGCGAGCCCTTGCCGGTGGCGGCTGCGGATGCGGATGCTGCCCGGGTTTCTGTTCCCGCCTCTTTCGTGGCACTGGCGCAGGCTGTGATCTGCCACGGTGATCGGGGTCGTTTCGCGCTGCTTTACCGGCTGTTGTGGCGGCTGGGACAGGATCGCGCCCTGCTGCAGTTCAAGTCCGATGCGGATGTTTCGCAGGCGCGACTGCTCGAAAAATCCGTTCGCCGCGATTGTCACAAGATGACGGCCTTCGTTCGTTTCAAGGAATTGCCGTTGCCGCAGGGACAGGGCGGGCGACGGCGCTTTGTCGCCTGGTTCGAGCCGGATCATTTCATCGTCGAGCGTGCGGCGCCGTTTTTCCAGCGGCGCTTCACCGACATGGACTGGTTGATCGCGACGCCGAAAGGCTCGGCGCGATGGGACGGAAGCGTGCTGCAGACGTCGCGGGAGGCGGCAGTCAAACCCGATCTGACGGATGCAACAGATGATCTCTGGCGGACCTATTATGCCAATATTTTCAATCCGGCTCGCCTGAAAATCAAGGCGATGACGGCGGAGATGCCGAAGAAATACTGGAAGAACCTGCCTGAAGCGGAACTCATTCCCGGCCTTGTTCTCGGCGCGGAAGCACGGGTGCTCGACATGGCGGCCAGGCAGGCAAGCCAGCCGCAGCCGTTTCACCATCGTTTGCAGGCCGTGGCGGCCGCGGCGCGGGAAGTGTCTCCGCCAGCGCCGGCCGACGGGCTTTCCTCATTGAAGCGGCAGGCTGACCAATGTACGCGATGCCCCCTGCATTGCAGGGCGACGCAGACGGTTTTCGGCGAGGGGCCGGAAAATGCGGATGTCATGATCGTCGGCGAACAGCCCGGTGACCACGAGGATCTTGCCGGGCAACCTCTCGTCGGCCCCGCAGGCCGGCTGTTTGACCGGACGCTTGGTGAGATCGGGGTGGAACGCAGACAGCTTTACGTCACCAATGCCGTCAAGCATTTCAAATATGAGACACGCGGCAAGCGGCGCATCCACCAGCGGCCGGATGCGGGCGAAGTGCAGCAATGCCGCTGGTGGCTCAATCAGGAAATCGCACTGGTTCAACCGAAGCTCATCGTCGCCATGGGTGCGACCGCGCTCTATGCGCTGACCGGCGGCAAGGAGAAGCTCACCGAGCTTCGTGGCCGTCCTCTTCCCATGCAGGATGGGCGGACGCTTTTTGTCACGGTGCATCCATCCTATCTGCTGCGCCTGCCGGATGCGCTGGCGAAGGAGCGGGAAATTCTCCGATTCAAAAAAGATATGGAGTTTATAAGATTATTCGAATAAGTTACATTTCGAATTCATACATTATAATTTATTGATATTTTAAATTTTGATGATTTAATTTACAATTTGTTGATTTTTTATTTTTATTGAAATTTTATACTTAAGATTATAATTGATGCGGTTAGATTTATTTATTGCGTGGGCCTATTATGCTGGGTGAACTCGATCTCGCGACAGTCATATTGATGCAGAAATGCTCTTATGTCGTGGGTCTCATGAGTTTTGTTTATCTGAAGATGACCAATCGCGGTTTGCGGGGGCCGCTCCCCCTGGCGGGCGGCTTTGCGGCCATGACGATAGGCTCCACGCTTGCCGGTTACGGTGAATGGGGAATCGTATCGCCGGTCTTGTGGCAACTCGGCAGCGTCGTCTTCGGCATTGCGGGCTATTCGCTGATCTGGCTCGGTCTGAAGGTTCTGAGCGACGGCCGCTCCACGGGGCGGGGCACCATTGTCCCCCTCTGTCTCGTCGCGTTGATGGCGGTCATTGCCGCATTTCAGGTTGCGGACAACAATGCCTATCGCGCCGCCCTGTTCAATGGCTGCGCGGCGCTCGCCTATCTTGCGGGCGCGGGCGTGCTTCTCGCCAGATGGCGCAGGGAGCCGTTATTGTCCCGTCTGGCGCTGGCCGCGATTACCGGTATTTCCGGCCTGATCTCGCTGTCGGTGCTGAAAAGCATGCTTTTCCCCGATTATACCACCATCAATCTGGTCAACGCATTTTTCTTTATCATCATGCTCAACTTCGCCATTGCGCTGTTCGTGATGATGCTGGTGGCCGAGCGCTCCGAGCGGAAACTGCTGGTTCTCGCCAACACCGATCCGCTGACAGGGGTGAAAAACCGGCGGTTCTTTTTCCAGGCCATGCCGGCGGTGCCTGATCCTGCCGATGCGGCCATGTTGCTCGATATCGATCACTTCAAATCGATCAATGACCGTTTCGGGCACGCTGTCGGCGACAGCGTTCTTCAGGAAGTCGCAAAGCGCATTGGCGGCAGTATCCGTGGTGGCGATGTGCTGGCGCGTTATGGCGGCGAGGAATTCATCATCTACCTGCCGGGTGCGGGTGTGCAGAAAGCCTCCATGATCGGCGAACGTATCCGCAATGCCGTGGCGCTGGACGAAGTCGATTGCGGTGGCCTGCGCGTTGGCGTGACGATCAGTATCGGCGTTGCGACCAGCGGCGAGATGCGTTGCGATCTCCTGACCTTGGCCGACATGGCGGATCGCGCCCTCTACCGTGCCAAGAGCGAGGGCCGCAATTGTGTGCGCGAGGCGCTGGCGGCTTGAGGTCAGCCGCTGGTTCCTGCGATCTTCGGTAAGCCCGCACCGCATTGTTCTTCAGGCCATGGGCAGGTTTTCGGGTCTAGTCCTGCCGCGCGTTTACCTCATCCGCTGCGGCGCGGTGGTGCAGGGCTTCTTTCAGCAGAATCTCGATCTGGGCATTGATGCTGCGCAGTTCTCCATTCGCGGTGTGACGGATCACGTTCAATATTGCGGGTTCGATACGCAGCGGAAAAGCCACCCGCTCCGGTCCCGGTGGACGTCCAGCCATGGCTTCAACTCCGCAAGATGGTGGTGTTGGCCACCGGAGTTGCATCGACGGGAGCATGAATACCGATGATCGGGATGGCGCACGCCGGCGCGATGTAACCGCCATTGGCTGAGGATGGTTTTTCGGTGGTGGACAGGGACATCACGGGCCTCATGTGGGAATGACGTCTTCCCGATATCGGAAACGGATTGCAGCGGGATTACGCAATGCAAAACGCCGCGGGCATGGCGGGCCGCGGCGTTTCGTTTTCATTCAGCAGATGATGACGCGGATTTTCCGCAGCGCGCTTACTGGAAGTAGCTTTGCAGCGGCTTCACTTCCAGATTACCGGCCTTCAGCGCCTTGATGGCAAGCGCTGCCGCTTCCGCGCCGGCCATCGTCGTGTAGTAAGGCACCTTCTGCATCAGCGTCGCGCGGCGCAGCGACTTGCTGTCCGAAATCGCCTTGTTGCTGTCGGTGGTGTTGATGACGAGCTGGACCTGACGGTTGCGGATGGCGTCTTCGATATGCGGACGGCCTTCCTGCACCTTGTTGATCTTCTCGGCGTTGATGCCCTTTTCAGCGAGGAAACGCTGGGTGCCGCCGGTGGCCAGCACCTTGAAGCCGCTTTCCACGAGAATGCGGATGGCGGGCAGAACGCCTTCCTTGTCCTCATCACGCACCGAGACGAAGACTGCGCCGGAGCGGGGCAGGTCGACACCGGCGCCGAGCTGGCTCTTGGCGAAGGCCAGCGCGAAATCCGTATCGAGGCCGATGACTTCACCGGTCGAGCGCATTTCCGGTCCGAGCAGGATGTCGACGCCGGGGAAGCGGGCGAAGGGGAAGACGGCTTCCTTGACGGCGATGTGCTTCAGGTTGCGCGGATCGGGCTTTTCGCCATAGGCGGCAATCGCTGTATTGAGCTTTTCACCGGCCATGACGCGGGCGGCGATCTTGGCAATCGGCGCGCCAATGGTCTTGGCGACGAAAGGCACGGTGCGCGAAGCGCGCGGGTTGACTTCGAGAACGTAGATCGTGCCGTCCTTGATGGCATATTGCACGTTCATCAGGCCGCCGACATTCAGCGCTTTTGCAAGTGCCGTCGTCTGACGCTCCAGCTCGTCAAGGGTTTCCTTGCTCAATGAACGGGACGGCAGCGAGCAGGCCGAGTCGCCCGAGTGGATGCCGGCTTCTTCGATATGCTCCATGATGCCTGACACGAAGACGTTTTCACCATCGCACAGCGCATCGACGTCGACTTCGACGGCGTTGGTCAGGTAGCTGTCGAAAAGCAGCGGGTTCTTGCCGAGCAGGGTGTTGATCTGGCCGGTCTTGTCGTTCGGGTAACGCTGCTTGATGTCCTCGGGCACGAGGCCCGGAACGGTGTCGAGCAGATAGGTCTGCAGCTGGCCTTCCGAATGGATGATCTGCATGGCGCGGCCGCCCAGAACATAGGACGGGCGCACGACCAGCGGGAAGCCGATTTCGGAGGCCACGAGGCGGGCCTGCTCGACCGAATAGGCGATGCCGTTGTTCGGCTGGGCAAGATCAAGCTTCATCAAGAGCTTCTGGAAGCGGTCACGGTCTTCGGCAAGGTCGATCATGTCAGGCGCGGTGCCGAGGATCGGGATACCATTCTTTTCCAGCGCTTCGGCGAGCTTCAGCGGGGTCTGGCCGCCGAACTGCACGATGACGCCGACCAGCTCGCCCTTTTCCTGCTCCGCGCGCATGATCTCGATCACGTCTTCGGCCGTCAGCGGCTCGAAATAGAGGCGGTCGGAGGTGTCGTAGTCGGTGGAAACCGTTTCCGGGTTGCAGTTGATCATGATTGCTTCGAAGCCGGCGTCCTTCAGCGCAAAGGCGGCGTGGCAGCAGCAATAATCGAACTCGATGCCCTGGCCGATACGGTTCGGGCCACCGCCGAGGATGACGACCTTCTTGCGGTCGGAAACCTGCGCTTCCGAACGGGCTGCGCCAACGAAGGGAATTTCATAGGTCGAATACATATAGGCGGTCGGCGAGGCGAATTCGGCAGCGCAGGTGTCGATGCGCTTGAAGACCGGGCGAACATTGAGGCTGTTGCGCAGCTCGGCCACTTCTTTCGGGCGCTTGGACGTCAGGCTGGCGAGGCGGGCGTCGGAGAAGCCCATGGCTTTGAGCATGCGCAGGTTTTCGGCATCCTGCGGCAGGCCGTGCTCGCGGATGCGGGCTTCCATGTCGACGATGGCCTTGAACTGGGCGATGAACCACGGGTCGATCTTCGAGTTTTCGTGGACTTCTTCTTCGGTCATGCCCATGCGCAGCGCCTGGGCGACCATGCGCAGGCGATCGGGCGTCGGCGTGCCGATGGCGGCGCGAATGGCGTTCTTGGAACCTTCGCCTTCCTCGTAACCGGGGATTTCGATTTCATCGAGACCGGTAAGGCCGGTTTCCATGCCGCGCAGCGCCTTCTGCAGCGATTCCGCGAAGGTGCGGCCAATCGCCATGACTTCGCCGACCGACTTCATGGCGGTGGTGAGGATCGGGGACGCGCCGGGGAACTTTTCGAAGGCGAAACGCGGGATCTTGGTGACGACGTAGTCAATCGACGGTTCGAAGGAGGCAGGCGTCGCACCGCCGGTGATGTCGTTCTCAAGCTCATCCAGCGTGTAGCCGATGGCGAGCTTGGCGGCGATCTTGGCGATGGGGAAGCCGGTCGCCTTCGATGCCAGCGCGGAGGAGCGCGAGACGCGCGGGTTCATTTCGATGACGACGAGGCGGCCGTCCTTCGGGTTGACGGCGAACTGCACGTTCGAGCCGCCGGTTTCCACGCCGATCTCGCGCAGCACCGCAATCGAGGCGTTGCGCATGATCTGGTATTCCTTGTCGGTCAAGGTCAGCGCCGGCGCGACGGTGATCGAGTCACCCGTGTGGACACCCATCGGATCGATGTTTTCGATGGAGCAGATGATGATGCAATTGTCCGCCTTGTCGCGGACGACTTCCATCTCATATTCCTTCCAGCCGAGAACCGATTCTTCGACCAGAACTTCCGTCGTCGGCGAGGCGTCGAGACCACCCGACACGATATCGAAGAATTCCGAGCGGTTATAGGCAATGCCGCCGCCGGTGCCGCCGAGCGTAAACGACGGGCGGATAATGGCGGGCAGGCCGACATGGTCGATGGCCTGGGCGGCAATCGCCATTGCATGGGCCATGTAACGCTGTTTGCGGTCGGTTTCGCCGAGGTTCCACTGGTTTTCGAGATCGTCCAGCGCCTTGTCGAGTTCAGGACCGGAAAGCTTGCCCTTCAGTTCGGTGCGGGCGGCCTCGTGCTTCTTGCGGTCGGCGTCCTTGATTTCTGTGGCGTTGGCGAGCATCGAGCGCGGGGTTTCAAGGCCGATGCGGGCCATGGCTTCGCGGAAGAGGGCGCGGTCCTCGGCCATGTCGATGGCTTCCGGCTTGGCGCCGATCATTTCGACATTGTAGCGGTCGAGAACGCCCATGCGCTTGAGAGAGAGCGCGGTGTTGAGCGCGGTCTGGCCGCCCATGGTCGGCAGCAGCGCATCCGGGCGTTCCTTGGCGATGATCTTCGCCACGACCTCAGGGGTGATCGGCTCGACGTAAGTGGCGTCGGCGAGGCCCGGATCGGTCATGATGGTCGCCGGGTTGGAGTTGACCAGAATGACCCGGTAACCCTCTTCCTTCAGCGCCTTGCAGGCCTGCGTGCCGGAATAGTCGAATTCACATGCCTGACCGATGACGATCGGTCCCGCGCCGATGATGAGGATGGACTTGATATCTTGGCGCTTCGGCATGGGCTCTCTCGTTCCGCTTTTTGGTTGCGCAAAACACCGGCCAGGGTGGAAGATCACCGGCCGGGGAGCGCAATTCAAATGTTTTCAGGCTAGAAGCGGCTTATAGGCAAATGTTTTTGAGAACGGAACCCCATAAATTCCGGAATCGACAGAAACTCTTAACGGGCAGGGGCAAGGGCCGCAAAACGGGCCTGTACCGCTGCATTATAGGAGCGGCTGACGGGGATTTCCGTGCCGTCTCTTGTAATGACATGCAGACGACCGGCCTGTTTGCGCAGCGAGACGGCGTCGGCATCGGCAATCCAGTGCGACCGGTGCACCTGCAAGCCTTCCGTCTGGCCGACTTCCTTCAGCGCATCGGAAAAACGCAGCAGAACGAGCTGATGCCCGCGCGTGGTGACGATTTCAGTATAGTGGTCCTGCACTGACAGCCGCAGCAATTCTCCGCGCTTTTGCGGTGGTAGCCGCTCCAGCAGCGGCACGGTGCTTTTCACTTCGCGTGCGGTGTTTTTGCCTATGTCCGTTGCGGCGATTGGCGCTGTTTCAAGCGATTGGCTGGCGGTGAGATAGCTCAGCAGGCAAAAGATGGCGCAAAGAGGCAGGGACGACAGGCTGCTCTGCACAAAGGGTCCGAAACCCATTTCCGCGCCTGAAAAGACCCGGTTGGTGATAGTCAGCAGCAATCCGATCGGCAGGGCTGCCGCCAGCGAGCCGATCATCATGCGCGCCAGCATATTCCTGATGCTATCGGCGAAGATGCGGTTGGCGATGATGGAAAAAGATATGGCAAAGGTCCAGGCGCCAGCCTGTATGATTGTCCAGTAAAGCAGCCGGTCGGCGAAACTCATGGTTTCGCTTGTTCCGAAAGGCCCGGTCACGATGAAGATCGCCAGCACGGCAAGAAATGTCAGCCACAGCCTGCGCGATTGCAGGATGGCGTGCATTTCACGAAGCGTGGATTGCAGATACGGGTGATCCACGAAATTTTCCTGCTGATGGCGCCAATCGGTTTTTCCTGAGCGCATGTTTTGCCGAAATTGCCGGTGATTTCAACAGAGCAGAAACAGCACCCATGTCACTCCAGCCATTGTTAGACGCACCGCTTGCCGTGCAATTCCATGTCGCCACCGTTGTGCCCGCAGCCATTCTCGGTGCCTTCATTTTCCTGCGCCCCAAGGGCACCGCCATCCACCGGCTGCTGGGCAAGATCTGGGTGGCGCTGATGGTCACGACATCAGTTTCGACCTTCTTCATCCATGAATTGAAGGTGTTTTACGGTTTCAGCCCGATCCACCTGCTCTCCATCTTCACCCTCTATGGCTGTCTGCAATCGGTCTATTTTGCGCGGCGCGGCGATATCGCACGTCATATGCGGATCATGCAGAGCGTTTATCTCGGTGGTATCGTGATTGCAGGCGGCTTCACCTTTGTTCCGGGACGCATCATGCATGAAGTTGCTTTCGGAGACGGCAAGGCTGGTTTTGCGGCCCTTTCCGCCGGCGCCCTCGTGTTTGCCTTCCTGTTTCTGGCCGTGCTGAAACAAAGACGCAGAGCCGCATGACAGACTCCGTTTACCACCTCTGCTTCCTTCCGGAACAAGATGTATTATAGTGCCGTTATAAGGCAGCTTGTTAAGGCGATATCCGCCGGGAGAATAGCATGGAATGGAGAGGGCGCCGCCAGTCGGACAATATCGAGGACCGGCGCGGCATGTCGGCGGGATCGGGGCCGTCGGGCAACGATCCTTTTTCCCGTGGTGGAATGCGTGTGCCGATCGGGCGGCGCGGCGGCGGTATCGGCATTGGCGGCATTCTTGTCATCCTGCTGATAAGCTGGGTGCTCGGTATCAATCCGCTGACGCTGCTTTCGGGCGGCGATATTTCACTGGATGGCGGCGGTACGACGCAGCAATCCGGCGGCCAGCAGGCGGGCACGCGTCCGCAGGGCCAGTCGTCGGACGAGACGACGGCTTTCGTGCGCACCGTGCTGGCAGAGACGGAAGATACGTGGAGCGGCATTTTCCAGTCCGCCGGTCAGACCTATCAGAAGCCGACGCTGGTTCTGTTCTCCGGTCAGGTGTCTTCCGCCTGCGGTTATGCTTCCGCCGCCAGCGGCCCGTTTTATTGCCCGGGTGATCGCAAGGTCTATCTCGATACCAGCTTCTTCAAGGAATTGGACCAGCGCTTCGGCGCGGACGGCGATTTCGCGCAGGCTTACGTGATTGCGCATGAGGTCGGCCACCACATCCAGAACCTGACCGGCGTTCTGCCGGAGTTCAACCGCCGCCGCCAGTCGATGAGCCAGGTGGATGCGAACAAAATGTCCGTGCGTGTCGAGCTTCAGGCGGATTGTTATGCCGGCATCTGGGGCAAGTTTACCGAACAGAAGGGCATTCTCGAAACCGGCGACCTCGAGGAAGCGCTGAACGCCGCCCACCAGATCGGCGACGATACGCTGCAGAAGCAGACACAGGGTTATGTGGTGCCTGACAGCTTCAACCACGGCACCTCGGCGCAGCGCATGGAATGGTTCAAGCGCGGTTTCCAGAGCGGCCGTGTCGAGGATTGCGATACCTTCTCGGCGAATATCTGAGAACCGGACAGGAGAGGGGGCTTTTCAGCCCCCTTTTTCATTAGCGCATCAAAAGCGCCACGGCATACATGCCGAGGGCGAAAACCGTGTGGGCAACAAGGTTGAGAAAGCGGACCTTGTTCGGGTTGGGCGTCTTCGACGCCGCCCAGCCAATGCCGAGCCCCGGCTGCAACAGGAACCAGCCCGCGCCGACCGTTATGATGCCGACGATCCACGGCTCAATGAAGGAGGGATTGGCAAACCACGCGGCCGGGACCACCAGCGCGAGAATGACGCCATAAACAATGCCGACGGCGTAATGCGAAATCCAGCCGAGCGCCAGTTCATGCTCATAGGGCTCCGCCGTAGCAATGCTGTCGTGGAATATCCGGCCTTTCGGCACATGCCAGAACCAGCGGCCGACCGGCGCCCAGTTTGGCGCGGACTGGCCGAAGAACCGGTGCAGCACGATTGCCCATATATCCATAAACACGGTGCCGCCAATGCCCATGGCAATGCCGCGCCAAATCAGTTCCAGCATGAATCCCTCCGCATGATCATGATCGATCAAGCTCTAGCGGATCGTGGGAGTGGCGGGAACCGACTATTATGAGGGTGGACAAAAAAATGGCCGGATCGCTCCAGCCATGAGGGTGAGAAAGGCGCAAGACCTCGCCTCCGTCATGCTCGGGCTTGTCCCGAGCATCTGCGACGTATCTTTTAAACGAGACGTGGTTGGATCCTCGGGACAAGCCCGAGGATGACGTCGAGAGTGGGTGACTGTCGGCCGCGATCTGGTTGCAGTAGCGATCCGGCCAATATTGTTCTCTCCCTAAGCAGCCCGCCCATATTCCGCCTGTCGCCGGGTGGCCGTGGCGAGCTGGAACTGCGCGAGCAGCTCGTTGAGCGCCGCCGCTTCCGAGGCGAGCCCGTGGCTTGCGGCCGTCTGTTCCTCGACCATGGCGGCATTCTGCTGCGTGCCCTGATCGATGGTGTTGATGGCGGTGTTGATTTCCTGAAGCCCGGTCGACTGTTCGCGCGACGAGGTCACGATGGCGTCGATGTGGCGATTGATCTCCTGCACTTCGCGGACGATGGTTTCCAGCGCCTTGCCGGCATTGCCGACGAGATCGACACCGGATTGCACCTGCGATGTCGAGGCGTTGATCAGTGTCTTGATCTCCTTGGCCGCATTGGCGGAACGCTGGGCAAGCTCGCGCACTTCCTGTGCGACGACGGCAAAACCCTTGCCGGCTTCACCGGCACGCGCAGCTTCCACGCCGGCATTCAGTGCCAGAAGGTTGGTCTGGAAGGCGATCTCGTCGATCACGCCGATGATGTTGCCGATCTCGGACGATGATTTTTCGATGCCCTCCATGGCGCGAACCGCATCTTCGACGATGATGCCGGACTGTTCGGCATTGCTGCGGGCGCGGTCGACCAGACGACCGACTTCTTCCGCGCGGCGGGCGGAATCCTTGACCGTCGTGGTGATCTCCTCAAGCGCCGCTGCGGTCTCTTCCACGGAGGCCGCTTGCTGCTCGGTGCGTCGCGCCAGATCGTCCGCCGACTGGCGGATTTCGCCGGCGCCGGCGTCGATGGCGCGGGCGTTCTGGCCGACGGTGCTGAGCGCTGCGTTCAGCTTGGCGACGGAATTGTTGAAGTCGTCGCGCAGGCGGTCAATGCGGGTTACGAAGGGCGTATCGATGCGGTAATTGAGATCGCCTTCCGAAAGATGCGCCAGTCCCCGGGCAAGCGAATCGACCGCGAACTGGATGTCCGCCGCGTCTTTTGCCGCCAGTTTTTCGCGTTCGTTGCGCTCCTGTTCGGAGAGCGTGCGGTTTTCTTCGGCATCGCCCTCAAGGCGCAGGCGTTCCATGGCATTCGACCGGAACACGGCAACCGCCGCGGCCATCGAGCCGATCTGGTCGGTGCGTTCCTGACCAGGAATGGCGACATCGAGATTGCCGGCTGCAAGGCCTTCCATGGCCGACGTCATCTGCGTGACGGGGCGGACGATGAAGCGCGAGAGCACGGTTGCCAGCAGGGCGATCATGATTGCGGCTGCAAGAACAGTGGCAATGGTTGCCGCCAGCCGGAACTGGCCGATCGCGCTGTAGGCGACATCGGAATCGACAACGAATCCGAGATACCAGTCGACCGAAGGCAGGCCGGCAACCGGGATGAAGCTGGTGATCTTGCCTTTGCCGTCGATTTGGGTCTGCGAGATTGCCGAGGAAATCGCCGGTGTATCGACCTTGAAGAGATCGGTCAGCGGCTTGTCGACGAATTTCGGATCGGGATGGATGAGAATCTTGCCGTCCTTGCTGACGAGGAAGGCATAGCCGTCCTGGCCGGCATCCACCGACTTGATCATCGTCACCAGCGAATCCAGCGAGAAGTCGCTTCCCGTTACGCCGGCCAGCTTGCCGTCGACAGAAACCGGAATGGCTGCGGTGATGATGAGGCCGCCGGTCGATGCATCGTTGTAAGGTTCGGTCAGAACCGTCTTGCCGGCCTTGACCGCGTCCAGATACCAGGGACGCTTGCGCGGGTCATAATCTTCCGGCAGCGATGTTTTCGGGAATGTGGTGAAGACGCCGTTTTCGGCATTGCCGAAATAGGTGGACATGAACTGTGCGGTCAGCACATCGTTCTGCAGGAACTGCACCTTCGCATCGTCATCGGAAAGCTTGGCGAGCGTTTTTGCCACCGTGTCGGTCAGCATGATGCGACCGTTCAGCCAGTTGGCGATGCTCTGTGCCGCCTGCTTGCCGGACGAATCGATGTTCTCCGCCACCGCTTCCGTCGTGACCCGGTGCTGAAGGCTGTCGATATAGAAGGAAAAGCCGGCAAAGGCGGCAACGACCAGTGATGACGCGGCAAACAGAATGCGCGTCATGAGGTTTGATTTTTTTTGCAAGCTACACGTCCTTGAAACCAGATATGCCCGGTTGGGTTATCTTGGAAGATGGTGGGAAAGACATGCCTCAAAGGCGGGAATATTCTGCGTCATGCAGCTTATGATTTAAAAGAACTAAGCGATGTTCTAATTAATAAGGTGAAATGGTAAAATTCGGCTAAATTTGTTCAATTCCACGCCGTTTCGCCCGATCCGGAAATGTTTTGCCTGCCTGCGCAAATTTTGATCATTCATGCGCAAAGGTTGCGTGCAGGAAGGGAATATTTTATTCATCACCGGGCTGCCGTTGCGCAATTCGCGGGCAACGGCCAAGGTTCAGGTGAATTACAATGTCTTCGTCGGTTGTTGCAGGAACCGTTCCGTCCGGATCGGGGTCGTGGTTTTCGCATTTCAAGGCTACGCTTGCGCTGGGAATTCCGCTTATCGGCGCGCAGCTCGCGCAGCTTGGCATCCATACCACGGATATGGTCATCGTCGGTCAGCTGGGCGCGGAAAAGCTGGCGGCCATGGTGCTGGCCGGACAGTTCTTCTTTGTCGTTTTCATTTTCGGTTCCGGATTTTCCGTGGCTGTGGTGCCGATGGTGGCGCAGGCCTACGGGCAGGGGGATGCGACGTCGGCCCGCCGCTCACTGCGCATGGGCATGTGGGTGGCGATCGCCTATTGGGTGCTCGCCCTGCCGATCTTCTTCAACGCCGAGCGCATTCTCATTTCTCTCGGGCAGAACCCCAATGTGGCGGCGCTGACAGGCCATTATCTCGCCATTGCCAAGTTCGGCCTTTTGCCGGCGTTGCTGTTTTATGTCCTGCGCGGGCTTGTCAGCGCCATCGGGCGCGCCGGCATCATTCTTTATGTCACCATCATCATGCTTGTCATGAACGGTGTGCTTGCCTATGCGCTGGTGTTCGGCCATTTCGGATTGCCGGCAATGGGCATGAATGGCGCTGCCGTCGTTGCCGTCATCGTCAATGCCTTCAGCTTCATCTTCATCGTCGCTTATGTGCAGACGCGGGAGGAAACGAAGAAATATGAGCTGTTCGTGCGTTTCTGGCGGCCCGACTGGCATGCGCTCTTTGAAGTGCTGCGCCTTGGCCTGCCGATCAGCATCACCATTCTCGCCGAAGTGACGCTGTTTGCCGCCGCCTCGATCCTGATGGGGCAGATCGGCACCGTGCAGCTTGCGGCGCATGGCATTGCCCTGCAGCTTGCTTCCATCGCCTTCATGATCCCGCTCGGCCTGTCGCAGGCAGCGACGGTGCGCGTGGGCATCGCACGCGGTCAGGGTGATTTCAAAAACCTCATTCGCGCTTCGATCATGATCTACGCCATCGCCTGTGGCATTGCCCTTTGCGGCGGCATCCTGTTTGCGGTCGTTCCGGACTTTCTGGCGAAATGGTTCCTCGATCCAAAATTGCCGGAAGCGGCGGAAGTGCTCGCCTATGCCAGCAGCCTCGTGGTGATCGCCGGCGTCTTCCAGCTGGTGGATGGTATTCAGGCTGTGACGGCAGGGCTGCTGCGCGGACTGAAGGATGCGCGCATTCCAGCAATGCTGGCGCTGATTTCCTATTGGCCGATCGGCCTGGCGCTTGCCTGGACCATGGCCTTTCCGCTCGGCTTTGGCGGGCGCGGCGTCTGGTTCGGTTTCGTGATCGGCCTTTCGACGGCCGCGGTTCTGCTGACCGCGCGCTTCGTCCTTCTGGTGAAGCGCGAAATGCAAACGGCCCGCTGAAAGGCGGGCCGCATAATCTTTCCTGATTTTACGAGATATCAGCGCTCGGCGAGCGCTGTCTCACCTTGTCTTTCGCGCAGCAGGTTAACGAAGCGGCGGAAGAGATAGTGGCTGTCCTGTGGGCCGGGCGATGCTTCCGGATGGTGCTGGACGGAGAAGACCGGCTTGCCGACGATGCGCAGGCCGCAATTGGTGCCATCGAACAGCGAGATATGGGTTTCTTCGACGCCCTCGGGCAGCGATTTGGTATCGACGGCAAAACCATGGTTCATGGAGACGATTTCCACCTTTCCGGTCGTGAAGTCCTTGACCGGATGGTTGGCGCCGTGGTGGCCCTGATGCATCTTTTCGGTCTTTGCGCCAACGGCGAGACCGAGCATCTGGTGGCCGAGGCAGATGCCGAAGATCGGCAGCTCGCTCTTGATGAGGTTCTGGATGACCGGTACGGCATATTCGCCGGTCGCGGCCGGGTCTCCCGGGCCGTTGGACAGGAACACGCCATCCGGCTTCAGCGCCAGGATATCTTCGGCCGACGTCTGGGCCGGAACCACCGTCACCTTGCAATCCAGACCCGCGAAGAGGCGCAGGATGTTGCGCTTGACGCCGAAATCGACGCAGACGACGTGGTACTTGGCATCGGCTTCGCCGAGCGTGCCGTAACCCTTGTTCCAGACCCACGGCGTTTCAGCCCAGGTGGAGGACTGGCCGGAGGTGGCTTCGATGGCGAGGTCGAGGCCGACGAGGCCGCTCCAGGCCTTGGCTTCCGCCTTCAGCGCCTCGATGTCGAAGACGCCGTTCGGATCATGGGCGATCACCGCGTTCGGTGCGCCGTTTTCGCGGATCCATGCCGTCAGCGCGCGGGTGTCGATGCCGCAGAGACCGACGACGCCGCGGGCCTTCAGCCAGGCATCCAGATGCTTGGCGGCGCGGAAGTTCGAGGGATCGGTGATATCGGCCTTGAAGATGACGCCGACGGCGCCGCGGCGGGCGGCGGGTGTCAGGTCTTCGATGTCTTCCTCATTGGTGCCGACATTGCCGATATGCGGGAAGGTGAAGGTGACGATCTGGCCGAGATAGGATGGGTCGGTGAGAATTTCCTCGTAACCCGTCAGTGCCGTGTTGAAACAGACTTCGGCCTGAACCTTGCCGGTTGCGCCAATGCCCGTTCCTTCAATGACCGTGCCATCGGCAAGAACAAGCATTGCGGTCGGTTTGCGGGTAGTCCAGGGCGCTGTCTCGGTCATCTCGTTCCGTTTCTGCCGCTTCGCACCCCGCCTCTTGAAAGGCAGGGGGTAAGGGGCCATTTTTGTCGCAGGCTTCGTGACATAAAGGGGCGCGCGATAAAGCTCGCGTTCCGACCCTTCGTTAAAATCTCGTGCAGGTGCCGGAAAATAACGAAAGCAGCCCAAGCGGTCAACCGCACGGCCAAGATTTACGCGGAATTAAACCACCGTATTTTCAAGGTCTTATGCATTTGATTTGCTTGAATGTGTCTGCTCGTTTATGTCGTTTCGCAAAATGAGGTGGAAAGTTTCCGTATCAGGACGCTGCGGAAAGCGCTTTCCCAAGGAGAAGAAAAATGATGCGCGACACGTTCGCAAACGCTTTGAAGGACGCATTGAAGGCTCGTGATGCACGCCGCACCTCGACCGTGCGTCTCATCCAGACAGCCATCAAGGATCGCGATATCGCCAATCGCGGCGTGGGCAAGGACCCCGTCAGCGATGAGGATATCATGCAGATCCTGACGAAGATGGTAAAGCAGCGGGAAGAATCCGCCAGCATCTATGAAGGTGCCGGCCGTCCCGAGCTTGCCGCGCAGGAGCGCGAGGAAATCGTCATCATCAAGGAATTCATGCCGGAAGAAATCCCGGCCGAGAAGGTGCGCGAACTCTGCCAGGCCGTCATCACTGAAACCGGCGCCTCCGGCCTGCGTGACATGGGCAAGTGCATGAACACGCTGAAGGAGCGTTATCCCGGCCAGATCGATTTCGCCAAGGCCTCCGGCGTCGTCAAGGATTTGCTGAAGTAGGTTCGAGCATCCTTAAAAAAGTAAAGGCAGGGCAGATGTGGGCTGCCCTGCCTTTTTTCTGCCGACGATAACGCATTCCGGCGGATCAAAATGCGATCCTTCACAGGCTTTTTTCGGGGGACGTGCCTGCGGGCGTCGGCAGATTATACGGAGGTCAATTGCTGCCTTCGTTTATGTTTTTACATCGCCGCTGCGGCCGGCTCAAATTACAAAAACATAATTTTCGGTGATGCTGCGGTGCCATAAATTTGCCCGAAGCGGGCGCAATGGCGATGTGATTTCGCCGTCGTGGCCTGTGAATATCGGGTATTCCTGTTCTTTAAGTTTTGTGCTGGCCTCTTTCCGCGCTTATATGAAAGACTGGCCTCGAATAGGTAACCCATGCGCTTTTCCAATTCTTTCCTTGATGAGATACGCGACCGCGTGCACATCTCCGATGTGATCGGTCGACGTGTGTCCTGGGACAAGAAGAAGACCAACACGTCGCGCGGGGATTATTGGGCCTGCTGCCCGTTCCATGGCGAAAAAAGCCCGAGCTTCCACTGCGAGGACCGCAAGGGGCGGTATCATTGTTTCGGTTGCGGTGTTTCCGGCGATCACTTCCGCTTTCTGACCGAGCTTGAGGGCCTGAGTTTTCCGGAAGCCGTGCAGCAGATCGCCGATATGGCCGGCATTTCCATGCCCCAGCCGGATCCGCAGGCGGAGAAGCGCGAGCGGGAGAGGACTTCGCTTCAGGACGTCATGGAAATGGCGACGCTGTTCTTTCAGGATCAGTTGCAGACGGCGCTCGGTGCGCGGGCGCGGGCTTACCTGCGCGATCGCGGGCTGACCGGGCGCACCATCGAGACCTTCCGGCTGGGTTATGCGCCTGACAGCCGCAACGCGCTGAAGGAACATTTGGCGAGCAAGGGTGTGTCCAAGGAGCAGATGGAAGCCTGCGGGCTGGTGGTGCATGAAAACGTGCCCGTCTCCTACGACCGCTTCCGCGACCGCATCATGTTCCCGATCCTGTCTTCGCGGGAAAAGGTGATCGCTTTCGGCGGCCGCGCCATGGCGGCGGATGCAGTGGCGAAATATCTGAACTCCAACGAAACAGAGCTCTTTCACAAGGGCAATGTTCTCTACAATTTCGCCCGCGCCCGGCGCGCCTCGCAGGCGGCCGGCGGTTCGGTCATCGCCGTCGAAGGTTATATGGATGTCATCGCGCTCTATCAGGCGGGTGTGGAAAATGCCGTTGCACCGCTCGGCACGGCGCTGACGGAAAGCCAGCTCGATCTCCTCTGGAAAATGTCGCCGCAGCCGATCCTCTGCTTTGATGGCGACGGTGCCGGCATTCGCGCCGCCAACCGTGCCGCCGATCTTGCCTTGCCGCATATCAAGCCGGATCGCTCCGTCAGCTTCGCGCTCCTGCCCGATGGCAAGGACCCGGACGATCTCGTGCGGCTGGAGGGGCGTGCGCCTTTTGACCGGGTGCTTTCCGAAGCCAAGCCGCTTGCGGCGATGATCTGGAGCCGCGAGACATCGGGCGTCACTTTCGATACGCCGGAAAAACGCGCGCAGCTTGAAAGCCGGCTGCGGCAGATCGTTGCCGTGATCGGTGACGAGGGGGTGCGCCGTTTTTACCAGCAGGATATGCGTGACAGGCTGAACGGCTTTTTCCAGCCGCGTTTTCAGCAGGGTGGGGGCCAGAACGGCAATTTCCGCCGCAGCGGCGCGCAGCCGGCGGGACGCGGCTTCCAGCGCAATGCGCCGGGGCGGGGCGGGGCCATGGCGGCGCCGGCCAGCAGCATTTCCGACCGGCTGGCGCAATCGGGACTTGTCAGGGGTTATCAGACCAAGCCTTCGCTCCGGGAAAGCGTTCTCGCCATCACTATCGTCAACCACCCCGAATTGCTGCTTGAGGAATATGACGAGATCGCCGCCATCGATTACGAGAACCGTGATCTGCAGCGTCTGTGGTCGACGGTGCTGACCTATGCGGCGGAAAGTGCAGCGGAGATTTCGCGGGCAGGCCTCATCGAGCGGCTGTCGCAACAGGGATTCGAGGCACTTTTGAAGGCCATGGACCAGCAGGTGCGCAATGCCCGTTTGTGGACCGCGACGGAGCAGGCGGCGATGGAGGATGCGCGTGAGGGTTACGTGCAGGCTCTTTCGTTGCACAAGAGAACGAAATCCCTGCTCTGGCAGAAACGCGAACTGGAGCGGGAAATCGCCGAGGCGACGGATGACGAACGCGGCACGCTTCTGGTGCGGGCATTGGCCGAAGTGCAGCTGGAAATCGGCCGGATGGAAAATCAGGAGGCAATCATCGACGGTTTCGGGGTCATGTCCGGCCGGGTGAAGGGGCCGGCCTTTGGTCATGGCTGAGGATGGTCGGCAGAATTGAAAGGTGTCTGGGGTTGCCTTTTGCGGCAGGCGTCCTAAATAGGGGATAGTCTGGTGATAACCCGCAAATTGCGGCTCTTTTTAAGAATTTCCTTGGCTGTCTCGCCCTCAAAGGCTTGACGGGAGGGGAAATAGCGGGAATCACCATTTCAGGAAAAGTAAGGTGGAATGAGCCTTGGCGGATAGAAATTGCATGAGCAAGCATTTCCGGGTGCACTGTCTTTGCATTCTGCCTGAGGCTGCCGTGGTTAATCGGCAATTAAAGATCACTCCGTTAGGTGTCTGACAGTGATTCGCGGCAAACCGCTGGATGCTCAAGGGGCGGACGGCGATGCGGCGGAACAGGTGTTAGCGTCAGGGAAAGCGACGAGATAAATGGCAACCAAAGTCAAAGAAAACGAAGAAGCAGAAAACGAACGCGACGGTGCGACGGACGGCCCGCTTCTCGACCTTTCGGATGACGCGGTCAAGAAAATGATCAAGGCCGCCAAGAAGCGCGGCTATGTGACGATGGACGAGCTGAATTCCGTCCTGCCGTCCGAAGAGGTGACCTCCGAGCAGATCGAAGACACGATGGCGATGCTGTCCGATATGGGCATCAACGTGATCGAGGACGAGGACGCCGAGGAAGCAGCGGCAAGCGACGACGACAGCGATTCCGACGGTGACGATTCCGAGGGCGGCGAACTTGCCCCTTCCGGCGGCACCGCGCTTGCGACCGCCAAGAAGAAAGAACCGACCGACCGTACCGACGACCCGGTGCGCATGTATCTGCGCGAAATGGGTTCCGTCGAGCTTCTGTCGCGCGAGGGCGAAATCGCCATTGCCAAGCGCATCGAGGCCGGCCGCGAAACGATGATTTCGGGCCTGTGCGAAAGCCCGCTGACGTTCCAGGCGCTGATCATCTGGCGCGACGAACTGAACGAAGGCACGACGCTGCTGCGCGAGATCATCGATCTCGAAACCACCTATTCCGGTCCGGAAGCCAAGGCTGCGCCGCAGTTCCAGAGCCCGGAAAAGATCGAGGCCGACCGCAAGGCCGCCGAAGAAAAGGAAAAGACCCGCAAGCTGCGCGTGCCGACCGGCGACGACGATGTGACCGATGTGGGTGGTGACGGCCTGCCGCCGGAAGAGGAAGAAGAGGACGACGACGAGTCCAATCTTTCGCTTGCCGCGATGGAAGCCGAACTGCGCCCGCAGGTCATGGAAACGCTCGACACCATTGCCGACACCTACAAGAAGCTGCGCAAGCTTCAGGACCAGCAGGTGGAAGCGCGCCTGGCCTGCACGGGCACCCTCTCTTCCGGTCAGGAGCGTCGCTACAAGGAATTGAAGGATCAGCTGATCACGGCCGTCAAGTCGCTGTCGCTGAACCAGAACCGTATCGACAGCCTTGTCGAGCAGCTCTACGACATTTCCAAGCGCCTGATGCAGAATGAAGGCCGCTTGCTGCGTCTTGCCGAATCCTATGGCGTCAAGCGCGACAGCTTCCTTGAGCAGTACCACGGTGCGGAACTCGATCCGAACTGGATGAAGTCGATTGCCAATCTGGCCGCCCGCGGCTGGAAGGAATTCGCCCGCGAAGAAAGCAACACGATCCGGGAAATCCGTCAGGAAATCCAGAACCTCTCCACGGAAACCGGCATTTCCATCGCCGAATTCCGCCGCATCGTTTCCATGGTGCAGAAGGGCGAGCGCGAAGCGCGTATCGCCAAGAAGGAGATGGTCGAGGCCAACCTGCGTCTGGTGATCTCGATTGCGAAGAAATACACCAACCGTGGTCTGCAGTTCCTCGATCTCATTCAGGAAGGCAATATCGGCCTGATGAAGGCGGTGGATAAGTTCGAATATCGCCGTGGTTACAAGTTCTCGACCTATGCGACATGGTGGATCAGGCAGGCGATCACCCGTTCGATCGCCGACCAGGCCCGCACGATCCGTATTCCGGTGCATATGATCGAAACGATCAACAAGATCGTCCGCACCTCGCGCCAGATGCTGCACGAGATTGGCCGCGAGCCGACCCCGGAAGAGCTGGCCGAGAAGCTCGCTATGCCGCTGGAAAAGGTGCGCAAGGTTCTGAAGATCGCCAAGGAGCCGATCTCGCTCGAAACCCCCGTGGGTGACGAAGAGGATTCGCATCTCGGTGACTTCATCGAGGACAAGAACGCGCTGCTGCCGATCGACGCCGCCATTCAGGCGAACCTGCGCGAGACGACGACCCGCGTTCTGGCGTCGCTGACGCCGCGTGAAGAGCGCGTTCTGCGCATGCGTTTCGGCATTGGCATGAACACGGACCATACGCTGGAAGAAGTCGGCCAGCAGTTCTCGGTCACGCGCGAACGTATTCGTCAGATCGAAGCGAAGGCGCTGCGCAAGCTGAAGCATCCCAGCCGCTCGAGAAAACTCCGCAGTTTCCTCGACAGCTAAGCTTCCGCTTCCTTTAAAATTGAACCCGGTCAGTTCGCTCTGGCCGGGTTTTTTGTTTCCCGCACTGGCGAACTCTGCGACAAGCCTTATGTGTGAAAACAAAGCATTCCGCTTTTTCGGGAAATGCTCAGGTTCGATGAGATGCAACAGGTTTCGGCAAACGGATGGCGGTGGAAGGGATGGGCTGTGCCCGTCTCCGTGCTGTTGCATCTTGCCGTCGTTGCGCTTTTCTTGTTCGAGCTGCCCGCGACGATAGCCGAACCGCAGGAACCGGAAAGCATCAGCGTCGATCTGGTGCCGCCGCCCGAAGAGAAAAAGGCGGAAGAAGCAAAGCCGCCCGCTGCGGAGGAAGCGAAAAAGGAAGAACCGCAACCTTCGCCACCACCACCCACCCCGCCGGTGGAGGAAGCCAAACCGACACCGCAGCCGCAGGCGACGCTGCCGGCCATTGCCATGCGGCCGGAAGAGGCCCAGGCGGATGCAGTGGACAAGGCGGGGAAGACGGAGGAGGCGGAAAAGACCGAACCTTCCGAGGAACCGGCAAGCCCGCCTGAAGAGACGGTTGAGGACAAGCCCGCCCCTTCCGCCGCCAACAGTGATCTTCAGGCTTCCGCCGAGCAGGGGGAAATCGCGGTTTCACCGGCCAAGGAGGAGGCTGAACCGGAACAGGCGCCCGTGCCGCAGGCAAAACCTGCCGAGGAAAAGCCTACCGAAGTGGCGGAAGAGAAACCCGTCAAACTTCCGGCGGCCAAACACCTGTTGTCTTCGTCCATGCTCTCTCCGGCTCAGAGGCGCCAGATGTTCGGCGACCTGCCGCCCCGCCGCCGCATCGTGCAGCTTTGCAGCACGGAAGCTCTGGCCCAAATTCAGGG
Source organism: Rhizobium sp. UGM030330-04 (assembly GCF_003208455.1). Classification (NCBI taxonomy): domain Bacteria; kingdom Pseudomonadati; phylum Pseudomonadota; class Alphaproteobacteria; order Hyphomicrobiales; family Rhizobiaceae; genus Rhizobium; species Rhizobium sp. UGM030330-04. The sequence continues at coordinate 9,532 of NZ_QKML01000002.1, read as the reverse complement.
TGCGGGCTTTGCCGCCAGGGGCATGATTCCCTATTCGGATACGGGAGGCAGGATTTCCGGGAACTCGATTGACGCTTCCGGCGGTGCGTTCAATACGGGTGACGGTTGGCATGACGTCTCGTTCCAGTGCGAAGTTGACCTGGAAAACTACGCCGTGACGGAATTCCGCTTCAAGATCGGGAACGTCGTCAGTCCGGGAGAGGCCAAAAAGCGGGGCTTTACGAGGTTTCAGTAAGGGCGGGGCTTCTCAATTTGCGGCAGGCCGCCGGTGAAGGCTGCCTGCATCGCGCTTGATCCGAGAAGATGGGTGGTGCGAGGGAGTATTAAACCCTGCCGCAATTCCTGAACTCCTGCTGCCTATACCCGCTCGGCATCACCCACCAAAATCCCAATCCCGGCCATCAGCGCATCTTCATCATAGGGCTTCCTGATCACCGGCACGTCGCCGAATTCATTTGGCACCATGCTGCCATCCGCATAACCGGTGGCGAAGAGGAAGGGGATGCCGCGGCGGTGGAGTTCACGGGCGACGGGGATCGAGGTGTCGGAGCCGAGATTGATATCGAGAATGGCGACGTCAGGCACATAGGTCTTCAATTTTTCAATGGCCATTGCCGACGAGGTTGCCGTTTCGATTGCCTTGATGCCGTTGTCTTCCAGCATGTTCTCGACATCCATGGCGATCAGCATCTGGTCTTCGACGAGTAATACTTTCAACGGCTCCTCCCGGTTATAGCGTCTGGGCTGCGGCGCGGTTTCATCTTCGGTTTGCGTGTCGGCGACTGCTGTGGCTGAGGAAACGTGGCGGGAGGGCAGAAGAATTTCCGCCTCCAGCCCGTCAGGCAAATAGCGTATCGTGCTGCGTCCGCCGAGATCGTATGGGATGCTGCGGCTGATGAGCGCGGTGCCGAAGCCCGCGCGCGATGGCGGGGGCAGTTTGGTGGGCAGAATTTCGCGCCACTCAATCTCGCAATCGCGGTTCTCGTTGATGGTCCAGCGCACATGCAATTGCCCGCCATTTTGCGAAAGCGCGCCGTATTTGGCGGCGTTCGTCGCCAGTTCATGCAGAACAAGAGCCATGACGGAGAAAGCGCGCGAATCGAGCGTCACCTGCGGGCCGGTCAGTTTCACAACCGTTTCCGGCGAGCGATGCGGCGACAGCTCGGCATCCAGAAGATCGCGAAGCGCACCGCCGCCTTCACCGCGAATGATCTGGTCATGGGCAAAGGACAATGCCTGAATACGGCCTTTCAGTGCGGTGACATATTCCTGCAGGGTCTTGCCCTCCTGCGAGGGATTGCCGACCAGCGATTTGATGATGGCCAGAACATTCTTGACGCGGTGGTTGAGTTCCTCGTTCAGCATGCGCTGGCGCACTTCCGCGCGTTCCCTTTCACCCGCCATCAGCTCGCTGTGATGGAAAGCGACCTCCACGAGCGCGATTCTGGCCGCTTCGGCAATTTCCCGGTCGGCTTCCGACCAGGGCTGCGCCTGCTGGCGGACGGTTTCCTTCCAGATCGCAAAGCTCTTTCGCGGGGTGAGGCGGTCGCCCAGCGGACCGACCTCATAGGATTTTTCCGGATTGCCGGCCCAGTTCAGATTCTGCACGATCTCCCGGCGGAAAAACAGCAAATAGTCGTTCTTGACCTGGGAGAGGGGAATGGCGAGCATTCCGGCTGCGGTGCCAGCATAAATTTCCGCTTCCGGTATCGCCTGCGAAAGGGCATGGGTGGCCCAGACCTTTCCTTCCGAAGCCGAGGCGACGAAACGCGCCAGCCTTGGAATGGCGTCATGCGGCGGCGTTGCCCCATGGCCGTGCCAATTGTCTCCGACCCAGAGCCCGACGCCATCGCAGGGCATGAGATCGGAGAAGTCCTGGAAGCTGTCGATCAGCAATTCTTCGATGTTGGCGTGATGGGCGGCAAGCCGCAGAAAGCGGTCGAGTGCGGCATGGGCCTGGTTGACGGTGTCGAGCCGGCGTTTCTGCTTGAGAACCTGCAAATGCATGGAGAAAAACTCTCCGAACATTTCGGCGGCGATCCTGACCGGCATGGTCAGGATGCGCGGTGAATAGTGGTGACAGGCGATCAGCCCCCACAGGGCGCCATCGACAATCACTGAAATCGACATCGAAGCGGCAACCCCCATGTTGCGAAGATATTCGCAATGGATGGGCGAGACGCTGCGCAGATGCGCGAAGGACAGATCGAGGGGTTCTCCGGAAGCGTCGAGGGCGGGCAGCACGGGAACACGCGCGCCGCTGGCATCGGAGATGATGCGCAGCGTATTCCTGAGATAAAGCGCGCGGGCCTGCTGGGGAATGTCGCTGGCCGGGAAATATTGCCCGAGAAAACTCTCCAGCTCCGGCTGCTTTGCTTCCGACACGACCTTGCCTGCACCGTCATCCTCGAAACGGTAGATCATCACCCGGTCGTATCCCAAGGTCGCCTTTATCAGCCGGGTCGTCCTTGAAATCAGGCTTTCGACGCTGTCCGCCTCGCGGATGCGGTCCACCATCTTGCGCGCGGTACCCAGCGGTTGCGTTTCGCTTCGCGACGGCTCGAATTCGATGATCGTGGTGGATTTGTAGCGGTGGAGCGAAATATCGACTTTGCGGCCATCGCTCGTTTCCATGCCCGGCAGCATGGCCGGACGTGTGGTTCGCCCGGTCACGGTCAGCGCATTGCGAAGCTCGTGGACCAGATCCTTGCCGAGCACATCCTCGGCAGTCCTGCCGTTGATATCGCCCTCCATGCCCAACAGGTCGCGGCAGTTTTGCGAATGCCTGAGAACCATGCGCATGGCATTATCGCAGGCGATGAGACAGCCGTGCGGTTGAATATAACCTGGAATGTGAATGGGTTCGCGATCGCAATTGGTCAGGTCGACGTTGTCGTCAATGGATGCCATGAATTAGTCTTTCGCACCCTGTGCCTGTCTTGCGCTGAAAATATTCTCTTTGTGAGGGAATGGGAAAACCTGAATAATTCATTCTGAGATTGCCAATCCTTCCCCGTTTTTTGCAACCGGGACGCCGGTTTTCCGTTTCAATATTACGGGCCGTCGTCACGTTATTGTCTTGTCTCTATCGCCATCGGATAGAATTTGACACGGTGTAACGATTGTTGCGCCGATTTTGTTCCGGATTATCTGAAAGAAAAACTGTGCCACAGAAAAAGATAACCATCGCCACCCACGGGCAGGGGCTTTACGAATTCACATCCGAAGCCACGGGCTTCGTGAGGCAGGCGGGCGTGGAGGAAGGTCTGTTGACTGTCTTCGTCCGTCACACATCCTGTTCCCTGCTTATCCAGGAAAATGCCGATCCGGATGTGCGGCGCGATCTCATGACGTTTTTCTCCCGCCTCGTGCCGCCCTCCGACGACGTCGCGATGCGCTGGGTCACCCACACGCTGGAAGGCCCCGACGATATGCCCGCCCATATCAAGTCGGCGCTGACGACGGTTTCGATCGGCGTGCCGATCGGCCAAGGCAGGCTTGCGCTTGGCACGTGGCAGGGGCTTTATCTTTTCGAACATCGCGACCGGCCGCATCGCCGTGAAATCGTGCTGCATATTTCGGCCTGATCTTTCGTCAGGCAGGGAGTGTTTTCCCGTTAATATCCATGAACCTCGGCTGAACATGTGGTTCGGTCGGTGTTCAGGCGGGCGGGGATAGGGTCTCGTCAATCGCCGGGGACATTCCCTGCCGGCGAAGAAACAAACGGAGTGAGTTCATGTTCAACACCTTCGCAAAAGCCGGTCTGGCCGCCCTCATCGCTCTCGGCGGAATTTCCGCCACCGCTGTCACTGCCTCCGCCGGTTCGGATGTTCAGTTCAGGGTTCAGGTTCAGGATGGATACGGCCATGACAGGGGCCGCGGCTGGGGACGCCCGGATCGCCCGCGTTTTGGCTGCTCGCCGCGATTTGCGGAAGAAAAGGCAAGCCGTATGGGTCTTCGCCGTGCCCGCGTGGTTGATGTGTCGCCGCGCCGCGTCGTGGTCGCCGGTTTTGACCGTCGCGGTCGCGACCGCATCGTCTTCGCCAATGAGCGCGGCTGCCCTGTAATCCGCCGCTAAAGCGGACAATATTCGGTCCGGTGACATCCCCGTCCGCCGGATGGATAAAAATGCCCCTCGCTTGTCCCGCAAAGGCAGGCGAGGGGCATTTCATTTTGCATGGATGCCGATGGCGGAAAACCCCGGATGAGGTGAAGGCGGCACCGAGGTGCCGCCCCCGCCGGTCTTACTGATCGAGCGCGAAGGTGACGTTGACCACGACGCTGTAGCTGTTCTCACCCGAAGCGATCGGAACGCTGTCGGCTTCCTTCATCATCGAGGCGCGCATCATGCCCTGCGGCACCGGCATCGGGCGCTGCATGTTTTCGCTGATCTGGATGACGCGGCCGAGTTTTACGCCGGCTGCTTCCGTAAGCGTCTTCGCCTTGGCAAGAGCATCGGCGACAGCCTGCTTGCGGGCTTCGGTCACCGTGGCTTCCGGCTTGTCATTGGTGAAGGTGATATCGCCACCCTGATTGATGCCGAGCTTGACGGAGGTGTCGAGGATGGTGCCGAGCTTCTTCAGGTCGCGCACCCGCACGGTCAGGCCGTTGGAAACCTGATAGCCGGTGATCTCGGGGGCGACATAGACACCGTCCTTGGGTTCATAATGCTTGTAGAGCGGCTGCACCGAGAAGTTGCTGGTCTGCAGATCGCGGTCTTCGATGGCCGCCTCCTTCAGCGCTTTGAGAACATCGGCGAGTGCCTTGGAGTTTTCCGTAAGCGCCGCAGCCGCCGTCTCCGCCTGTTTGACGACGCTGAACGACAGGATCGCCATGTCAGGGGCGATGGCCGCCTGGCCTTCACCGGAAACACTGATGGTGGCTTCGCGCGGGGTAGCCTCCTGCGCAGACACCTGGGCGGCAAGCGGCATCATGGCTGCTGCGGTCATTGCGGTGAGTGCGAAGAGGCGGGCCGTTTTTGTCTTCATGGTGTTTCCTCGTTGATTGTGTCCCTTTGGAGGGTATTGCCTTAGATTGTGTAGCTAATACGGCGGCGGCGCCTTGCGAAAGCATCAATGGCTTGTCGGGCTCAAAAAATTACGTTAGAGCGTGACCCACCGGATTCGAACCATTGCGAAGCCGGTGTTTCGGATCACCTGTTCCGATAAGGGCCTGTAGCTCAATGGTTAGAGCCGGCGGCTCATAACCGCTTGGTTGGGAGTTCGAGTCTCTCCAGGCCCACCATTTTTGTTGTAGCCCGCCATCAACGTCTGAACTCGCCGCCATCGACGGCTGAACTCTTTGGGCAAAAAAGACCGCCCCGGCCAGGCCAGAGGCGGTTGAAGTTGCGAACGGCGCTGTCCCTTTTTTAGAGAAAATCCGCCACATCACACACTTGTGATCTGATCGAAAAAATGCGCAGTGATGCCTCCTCAAGTGCTTGAAAGATCATTCGAAATGTGCCTGCCCGCGTAGCGTTGTTGCCCGGGCGCGAGTACTTCTCTCTCTCTCTCTCTCTCTCGACGTCTTCAATAGTTTTTGCCGAGCGTGAGGGCGTAATTCCGGAAATCCAAGACGCCATAGCCGAGCACGAGTTCTTCGATTTCTCCCGCTGTGCTTCAGCATGGAATAAGGACCCTGTTAACGGGGTGATCGGCGTCCAAACGGGGGGCTGGCGCAATCTCGATGACATCAGGGCGCTCCGACAATACGTGCCTCGAGCAGATCCAGCTTCCCGCGCCCGTACATTTGCCGCTTGATGAGTTTAAGCTTGGTGACCTGTCCCTCAGTCTGGCCATTCGACCACATTGAAGTGATTGCGTTCTGGACCGCTGCGCGGTCACGGATGACACCATTGGCGAATGACGCGACCAGACTTCTTGCCGCGCGGTCGATCCAAACCTCCAGATCATATGCAGACTTGCTGCGCAGCATTTTGTGGAAGCTCTCAACGATATTCCTGGCCTCGACAAGGTCTGGCAATCGCTCCTCGATCGCAGCAACCGTCATCGTTTGAGCCTTGGTCAAGTTGCTGCGTTCAAGCGTTATCAGGCGGACGATGGTGCGCACGGCTGGCGCACGGCCGAGTCCGTTCTCGGCCTTTTCGGCACGCCTTCGCCGCGTTGCCCATTCGGTGACAACACGGAGACCACCGCCGAAGCCAGCCAGCCGAAGCTGCCGCCAAAGTTCAGCGCCGTTTCGCAATCCGGCGTCCCATTGCGCTTCAAGCCAAGGCAGATGCGGTTCCAGGGAAGTTTGCCGGACCCGAAAGATGTCGGTCCGCTGACCGCGGACGACACTGCGAACCAGCTTTCGGCTGTGCCCGGTTCTGCGCACGATCTCCTCGATGGATACGCCTTCTTTGACGAGATCACGGATGACGGCGTTTGCCTCTTCACGCCGCAGGTATCCCTCATATTGCAGGCGCTCGGCGGCAGTCAGAAGCTTTGGATTTACAGTTACTGTGCCGATCGCAACGCGGACCTGCCGCATCGACTTGCGAACGGCGTCAAGAAAGGCGTGGCTGGCGTTTTCCAAGAGATGCCAGCGGTCGGCGACCTGTTCGGCATGTGGTAGGGCTTGCGCAGCGGCCTGCGCATACCTGGCGCCGCGGTCTCGTGCGACGATTTCGATCTGCGGCTATTCGACCAGCCAAGCCTTGGCGGTCGAGGGTTCTCGGTCGGGCAACAAGGCGATCGTCTTTCGCCGTTCGAGGTCGCAAATGATCGTGCCATATCGATGATTGCGCCGCCATGCCCAATCATCGATGCCGATAACGCTCGGCGGCGTTGGCGGAGGCCGATCATATCGGCGAACGGTTCGCAGCAGCGTATCATTGCTCACCGGCAATCCTAGACGATCCGCAAAGCGCGCCGCCGGGCGACCACCCAGTGCAAGAGCAAGATGCCGAACGAGGCAGTCCAGACGGGCTGTTCGGCGAGCCATGGGACGGATCACACCGTCACCGAAGCGCTCGGCGAAAATCTTTCGGCGGCAGTGGGCGGCACTACAAACGAAGCGTCGAACGGTCAGGTGCAATTCGATCCTCCGGCCCGCGCACGGCAGATCGGCAATCATCCGAGAGTAGCGACTATGAACACGACGGGAGGCGGTTCCGCAGTGGGGGCATGTGCAATCTTGGGATCGACCGTAGGCGGCGACGATGATTGCGTCGCCGGCATCACGCACCCCATCAACGTTTAATTCGCTAGGGATAAGATCAGAGAGACGGAACTGGGCTCGCATGGCGCTGATTCTCCAACGGAAACAAGGCCAATTGAATCCAGAACATCAGCGACATTGAGTCAGACCCCCGTTACGACGCCGATTGACAGCGCGAGTTGGCCATGAAGCTCGGCTTGGGGCAGGATCGTATTCGCGAGGAGCAGCTTGTGGAATTACTGGAAGAGCGTTTGCGGATGACAGGAAGCCTGTTGCGCCCGGTGTGAACGCCGGGGCATGATCCTCAACTGGCTGCATCCATCCCGCAACGTTTACTTTCGGACGCGGCGGTCTGATCCCATGGACGATGACGAACCGGAGAAGAAAATGAGGAGCGCAGAGCGAGCAAGTCCGCTTCGGTATCTTGAGATATTGACCATTGGCAGCTTCTGCGCTGTATTTTTGAGTTTCGGGGTGGCCACGGCGATGCCGGCGGACATGACGGCGGAGCGTCTTCTCACCATCTGTGAAGCGCCCACCGTGCAGGCCGCGATGATCAAGGGTGACGAACTTGGCTGGCCGCGGCTGACCGATGTGGAAACGCAGGAATGGCGTCGTAGTTTCGTCGCCTACAATGGCGGTTCGGTGGACGTTGTGGGCTGGCGGCAAGAGAAGGCCAGCGGAGCCGAGTTATTGTCATTCTGGGTTACCACTGGTCCAAACGGGCACAAGGCCTGTGCCTATAGAACGCCAAGACCTGCCGGTTTCCTGGATGCCTTGTCGGAGAAGCTTGGTGCACCGGATAATCTCGACAAGAATGACGCGATAGAAAGTACAACGGCCTGGTGGAGACGGCGCGCGGTCGATTATTCCTTCGTTCAGATTGGCTCTTCCGCCGTCATTAATATCAGCTCAAATCGATGAGAGAATAGTGATGCCTGGAGTCATGCCGTTCCCGTACAGGAAACAGGCGTGAGAGTTGTGGCGCGTTTAGAGCTTCATCTGCAGTGTTTTTGCCTGGTCTGATGTGTTCAATCGCGTGTCTGACGCTTGTTCAGGAAGTCTTCGATCTCCTTCGCTTGTTGCTCGCGGGCCTGCTGTTGTTCGGGGGACAATTTCCTGGTCGTATCCTCTTCCAAGGTATCAGAAACTCCGTCTGGCTCCTGTGCTTCAGCCTTGAAGTTGAATCGTACGTCACCGTCGATCGCAAGGGCAGCGATCTTTGCTTCGCATCTCAGGATCGCGCGAACCCCCGCATTGGCAAATGCTTCATTGAGCGCCCCTTCTCCTTTCGACACGATTTTCGGCGTGCCTTTCAGCCTACCGTCTTCGAAGTGTGCTTCGATAACAGCAGGGGCCGTCGCCCCGGCAGGGACCATAAAACAGCTGATGACAGCCTCCTGTAGTCTGCCCTTGTCGCGATCGGAGGGTTCTGCTGCCAGTGTTTGTGGGATAAGGAGTGTAAGAGAATACAACGCGGTGAGTATGCTACGCGAGCTGAGTATTTCGATTTTGTATCGATATCGTTTGCTGTTCGCGGTGCGCATAATTGATCACTCCTGTTCGTCATCTGCTCCTCACCACTCTGCTGGCAAAAAAACGAGCATGTTAAACCCTCATCAACATTGAACGTCTGTGGGTCCAGTAGTTTGTTTATGTGCTCGGAGCTGAACCAGCACGCGATCTTCTCATCATGAATTGCCGTTACGGTTTCCGGGACGCTTCTGTTGATCATGTCGATGATTTCGATCCCTGTCTTGCCCCGCCTGTTGAAATGCATGAGCTTTTTCCGCGCGGGGCTTTCTGCGTCGGAAACTGCGATGGATACCCTGTCCCTGGCATAGCTTTTAACCCGGACCCGCAGTCGCTTCGGGCGAGCCGCATCAAATTGGTCGTTAATGGCTTTGATGCGCGCCTCGATATCAGCATCGCCCATGTGCACCTTGGGCAAAACATCGTCCGCCGGCGCAAGCTCGTCGCCAAATTGCGCGCGCGCAACCTCGGCAGCGTGATGGGCATAGGCGAGATGGGTTACCGGCAGCGCCGTCAACGATTTGTGGCGTCGTGTGATCGCCATTGACTTTGCCGCTTCCTCGCCAAATCTGGCGATGGAGAAGTTCTCCTTCTTCTGGCCTTCACGGGTCGTCAGCGTTGCTTGCCAGACATCACCTTCGGCCGTCTCTACACGTCTGACACCGGAGATGCCGCTTCGGTTGTTCTTGCGCAGAAGCACGGCCTGCTCGTGGTTGGTGGCGGGCGCAATGGCAAGCAGGATGGCGTCGCGATAGGCACGCGCCTGACGGTAGGCGGCATCGCCCGAACCGTAGACACTGTCCTTGAACAGCCTGACGATCCTGTGGCCGCGCCGCCT